>NZ_JBLBUB010000008.1:8226-166610 GCF_047289955.1 Microbulbifer jejuensis | reverse complement strand
TGTCTCATGTCGACCTGCAAACTCAACAACGGTATTCTTATCCATAGCAGCGTATTCCTGGTTGGTTGACTGTTTGGCGACAACAAATCAACCAGATACGCTGCTTTCTTTCAAACCCTCAAACACCAGATTCGGTTATAACTCTATATTTCACTGTGGAATTATTCGCAGTCAGGTGGAGATCCTTCCCTTTTCTCTACATTCTTTCAATTTCAGAATGAGCGCATTTAAAACCTGCTCATATGATCTGGAGCCTATTACTTCCGTAGTATCCTCGACAAGCTCTGCTTCACTTTTATAGTCCATCAATTGAAATCCTAAAAATCCTGAACTCCAAAAATAAACATAACCCCCTAATGTCTCCGAATCGAACTGCACCCCATATAATTCCCCCAAATCGCCACCTCGCTCATCAATAAATTTGAGTTCAAATTCATTACTTAAGCAGGGCTTGAGAGTTGAATTAATCCATTTAAGGCCTTCGGATTTTACGTTCATAGCTCAATCTATTTTGATTCAATTATGTTTGACAGATTCTCAAAAGCAGGATTAGTTACCCCACCCTGTTTCCTTAATTTGAATAACTGCGACCTAGGTGCGTCAGGTCCAATTGTCTTAAACCAATCCACTCTCCCTCCCTGTAGTAAGCTATTTGCAGGGAGATCAAACTCCACATACACACTGCCATTCCTTGCTTGTGAGCGGAAAGAAGAGACCCCTGAATTCGCTACGAAAGTTAAGCCTCCACTTCCTTCTTGAACAACACCAGTAGCCCTCATTTTCGCCAACTCATCTGGCGACATCCATCGTTCAACCCTAACGTACCCTGGACTAGGCCCTGCTGCTGCCCTACCCCTTAGGGGCGTAAGGATTAATAACGCTCCAGCCGCAACCCTTAGATCTGATACTGCCCCATCGGCCACAGGGTTACGAGACTCAACCCAAGCATCCATGCGACCGAAGGAACCTGGCTCGCTATGCACAAAGCGTTCGGTCCAACCGGCAACGCCGTTGACTATATCAGGAATTAAATTGCCGATAGCTTGCGTCGCAGCATTACCAATGGTCTTTAAGGTTTCCCGTCCTATATCCGGGTCATACGTTCCTGCAGTGCTCGTAGAATCACCACTCTGGCCAGACTGACAATCCTGAGAATTATTACCACTTACAACTTGAACTTGAACATAAAGCTAAAGTGTTAAAATCTCCATTCAAGGAAACCCCAAGAAGACCCAATTCATAACTAAAATAAAAATTTACATTCTTTCCGTCCTGTTCGCTATCTATCCTTATATACGGCGTATCCGTTCCCAAAAACTTCAAGACTCCACTACCAGTAACGTTAAAGTCAAAACCTGAAAACTCCCATTTTTTACCTGGAATAGACCTTGGTGCAAAGAAAGAAAAATAATCACTAGAAATCTCACACCAGCCATTATCAGATCCGTATTTAGCTTTCATAGAGACATCTGATATGTTGATCTCCCCATTAGTCACATCTAAGGAAAACAAGCTCTTATCAGAGAATATTTTAGTGTACTCATATACATTAGAGAAAGACTCACTACTGAAAAAACAAAGCCAAAGAACTAGAATACCAGATATAAATTTCATTTATTCACCTTGCCTATAGCTCTCCACGCATGAGCTGTGTTGCCCACTTCTGAGCATCTTGCTCCCAACTTCGGTCCTTCCATTCCTTACTTAAGGTTTCTCTCAAACCGTTCCTTTTCAAAAGTGAATAATTATCTGTATGCAGGTGCCGAAACTCGTGAGCCATAGTATGACCTAGCAAAAAGCTGGAATATGTATTAAGTAATGCAGCCTGCCTATAGAAAGTTATTGACTGCCCTTCAAAACTTGCTTTACCAAATACATCACCATCACTGTCTACATTATCTCTATTTACGAAAGTCAGTGACATAGCATTGTATTTAGCTATTAGATCTGGATCTCTTAGCAAATTTAGTTTGCCTCTAAGTTCCGCTAATCCATAGATAATATTTGCAAGCGCCTTCTGCACAACTGGATCGTTCAACTCATCGATAGATAGATTTGCGTCCGGCAATCTTAATTCAGCTCTCGATCTAGAACGCTCACTCGCTACAGCAGCAGATCTCGTTACTGAGTTATCGTTACTAGCAAGTAAAAAGGCATCCTCACTAAATCCACTGCCCGGCTGCATCGAGCCTGAACCACTCTGGCCAGAAGAGTTGGTCCAACGTACTTACGCCGTTAGTTTCCCTACAACCCCAATGCAATCAACGAGTTAAAGAGCGTTTGCGCCAAGGCGCGTATAGATTATCAGGTTACAGCCCCCAGCTAATCACAACCAACTGCGAGAGAGTTGATTATGACTAAGCCAAAGGATACGTCAGGCCAGCGCCTGCGCCTGCGCCTGCGCCTGCGCCTGCGCCTGCGCCTGCGCCTGCGCCTGCGCCTGCGCCTGCGCAACAGTAAAATTTGTCAGGAACGCTACATTAAAGTCCAGGAGGCCTACTATGAGTACCGCCTCAAGAAACAGTCACCCTATGCTGCCAGCCGTTCCGTGCCATGGATCACAATCAGGGGCCACTGGCTTGAACGGGCCGGCTTTGTGGTGGATACGCCGATCAAGGTCAGGGTGATGGCGGGGTGTCTGGTGCTGACTGTTGAATAAGCCTGCTAAACATAAATCCCGACAGAGGGGTCTGTCGGGAGACTTTGAATTTGTGGTGCCAAGTAAGAATGGGAAGCAGAGTATCGTGTCAATATTTTACTTCGGCCCATTTATTACAAATTATCCGATTATGCATAGAAATACAAGTTACTGTAGGGATGATCTAATTGTGCAATCGCACTGGCTTCTATAGCGTTTTCAAACTCTTTCTTTAGTTTTTTTTCATCCTGGAAATAAGGGTATTTCTTTGCTCTGTTCGATACGTACAAGTTCAAGCGCCACAAATCAAATCCATCACTTCGATTATCAGGGCCAAAATCAAAATCAACTTCATACTCTGGAAAAATCAATACACACCCAATACCATGAAATTCATATTTAACATCGTCCGAAAGCTTGCCTTTCTGAGGAATATCTTTATTGCGCCAAGCAACTAACGGAGGAGTATCCCCAATTTTCGACTTAAATAAATTGATGCCTTTTTGTACTTCCCCAAGGTAATCATCAATAACCGTCTTTAAATTTTCATCGATCATCATCTAGGAGGCCTCAATCTGTCAGGTCCGACTGAATCAGCAGATTTCAAAACATCATCAATACTATTAAAGCTACTTGGGTGATTGGCTATATCATCGACAACATTTACGTTTACTTTTGTACCAGTCCTTCGTGCTGCCGCTGCTCGATGATGGCCATCAATAATAAAGCGCTGACCGTTGTACTCAACAACGTCAATACCGTTGCCAACAAAGCCATCATTACGCATACTTTCAGAAATTTGATCTACTTTTTTCGATGATCTTTTCCCGGAAATACTGTGTGTCCTCTGAAGGGTATTCGGGTCTACCCTCTTTACAATAACTCCTCTCCTTAGAGTCACTGCACCGAAAATACCCATCGCATGATTTCCAAACATGCGGGCATCACCTTCGGTCGCTGCATCTAAAGCTGCTGTACCTTCTGCAATAACTCCTTCATATAGGTTTTCTGGTAGCGTTCCAAGGCCCCATTGAAGCATTAAATTAAAATAGATTTCTTGTGAATGCGTGACGGTATACAAGGCATCCGACGCAAACCTTTGAATTGCCCCCAGTGAAGCATCGGCACCAACTTTCAGTCTTGACCCTAAATCCCCATTACTCTGGCCAGAAATATTGCTACGACTCGATTGCCCCCCAATATCCGGGGCTACGACTGCGCTAAAATTCCCCACTGACGCGGTCGCCGTTCCATTACCGTTGCCGGTTAAGGTTCCAACTTTAACATCTTGCTTGATTCGAGAGCCGGCGGTAACAGCCTGCTTCTGAGTAATGTCAGCTGTCTCCCCTTCCCCTAGGTTACTAACTACATCATTACACCCACCAGGATCTTCCACACTACAAGAGGCGGTATAGCCACTCGGATCCGTACCTGCTAACGGATTATTCATAATGTAGCTATACGGATTCAGACTCTGACTATTACCCGGAGCCTGAATAATCGGATCTACAGAAAGGAACCGGCCCAGGTTATAATCATACGCCCGCCCATTCATATGAATCAACTCAACGTCGTCCAGGTGCTCGTGGTCGGTAAATCCACGGGTGGTGAAAGCGCTGCCGAGAATAGCCGGGGTTTTGTCGAGAATATTGCCCAGCCGCGGTTTACCAAAGGGATCAAAGCTGTGGGTTTCCATCAGGTTGCCCTGGTGGTCTCCGATCGCTGTGGTGGAGCCGAGCCGATCTCTGTGGGTAAAACCGATCTCGTGGCTGGTGCTGCTGCCGGTTTCGGTGGTGGTGACCACGGCAATATCGCCGATAAAGTGCCGGTATTTCGTTTCTGCACCGGTGCTGATCTTCTCGAACAGCTTGTCGATATAGAGCGTGGTCTTGCCACTGCCCTGGTTCACCTGCTTGTAGCGCATCTGGTCGGCGCCGTAATAGAAGACCAGATTGGCGCCGTTGCGATTGATGCGAGTGGGTTTGTTGAAGGCGTTGTACCACACCTGCTGCGCACCGTTTTCGTGGGTGCGGTTGCCATTGGCATCATAACCGTAGGTTTTACTACCACCGCCAACCAGGCTGACGCTCTTAACGGCGCTGGGGCCACCACTGCCGCCGCCGGTGTAGCGGTAGCTGCTGGCAAAGTCATCCTTTTTCAGCAGGTTGCCGATGGCATCGTAGTCGTAGTCGATACTGCGGCCGCCGGTACGGGTGCTGTAGTCGAGCCGGTTGAGGGCGTCGTACCGGTAGGTTTCACTGTTGACGGCGGGACTTTGGCTAGGGATGCCAACAGTCTTGTCGGTGAGGTTGCCAAAAGCGTCGTAGGTATAGGACAGGGTCTGGTGGTTGAGCGCCAGGCTGTCAAAGGCGGTGCCGACCATCTGCCCGGTTTCATTGTGGAAATCACGGCCCATGGTGTAAATACCGCCGGCCATATTGGCAAAGCTCCACTCGCCCCAGGCATCCATCTGAGTGATTTCGCGGTAGCTGTAGCCACTGGCAGCATTGCTGGTACGGAACTGATAGCCCGCGTCATTATAGCCGTAGCGCAGAGTGAGGCCGGAGGGGTAGCTCAATCCCTTGAGGCGACCATAATGGCTGTCGAAATGGCTATACGTGGCAAAGTCTTCGCCGTCGATCGTAGTGGTGACTTTGTAGGGGCGGCTCAGGGCATCATAGCTATAGCTGCGCGCATAGTTGGCATCGCTTCGGCTCTCCCGTGCTGGCAGCCCCTTGCCGTTGGTGGCGCTGTCGTAAATCCAACGGGCTTCCTCTGTGCCATTCACACTGCGGCTATCCATACGCCCGAGGCAGTCGTAGGTAAAGCTGGTGATATCCAGGTTGCCGTCAATCTCGGTTTCCACTTCCCCAAAGCCGGTATAGGTAAAAGACTTGGAGCCCATATTGGGGTCATCCACCCAGTCTTTCTGGCCGAGGGCGTTGTACTTGGCGGTGATGCGATTGCCGGCAGCATCCTGCAGTACGATGGGATTGCCGGCACCGTCATAGGCATAGCGGGTGCTGCCACCGAGGGCATCGACGGTTTCGGTCAGCTGTTGCAGGCCGTTATACGTGCGGCTCATGGTGCGCCCGTTGACCTGGATACTGGTGGTAAAGCCGCTGCCCTGTTCGTGGGTGTAGATCACATCCAGTTGCTGGCCGTTGGTCTGGTTCACCGTTTTGCGCAGGGCGCGGCCGAAGGTGTCGTAATCCAGGTAGCGAGTCCCGTAACTGGTGCCGCTGATGGCGTAGTGCGGTACCGATTCATAGGTGGTCTGGCCCAGGGGGTTATAGGTTACCGTGCGCGCGATCCAGTTGCTGCCGTCGAAAGCCTGTACTTCGGTGCGGATCACGCGGCCCAGCCTGTCGTGATAGGTGATCTGCGTGGGTGTGCCGGCCTGCTGCTGAAGGGTTTTAAACACGGCAGCGGGCGCGCGGCTACAGCCGGAGCTGCACCACTGCAAAGCGGTATGCCTGTCCGGTGCGGTTTTCAGACCGAGAGCGGAAGGCGCGGTAACCTGAGTCGCGCGGCCAAAGGCATCGTAGGTATACCGGGTGGTGAGGCCATTGGCATCGGTGACCGAATCCGGCTGGCCAAACTTTGCATTGGTCGCGGTGGTGACCGTATGGCCCAGGGCATTCTTCACCGTTTTGGGGAAGTAACCATCCGCGCTAAAGGCGGCGGTCTCCACTACCCGTGTCTGCGCCTCCCCTGCTGCGGAAGTGGTAACTTTGGTGGGCAGGCCATAGCTGTTGTAAAGCGTATCCACCTGGGTCCATTTACCGCTGGAAGGAGTGGTTTTTACCCGCTTGGGTTTGCGGGCATTGCTGTCCCATTGCAGGAAATCCACCACCACAGATTGCTGTACATCGGTGCCGGAAGCAATGCTGACGCCGGTTCTACTCTGAATACTGTGTTTGGTTACCGTTTGCCGCAGCGGCCGATTGATCCACCAGTTGATTTGGTCCGCGGCCACATATTGGGTATTGGTGCTGCTGGAGACACGATGTGAACTGTTGGCCTCCTCGTAGCTGCTGCTGGCCGCCAACACATTGCCCCATCGATCAAAGGTGTTGGACTGGGTTTGAGTGTACAGGGCTCTGCGGGCACTGCCGGAGCGATTTAACGTCCGCTGCACGGTGCGCTGCTGGTCGAGGCCGACAAAATAGGGCTCGTTGGCGGCCACCGTCCAGTTATCCGTTAGAGCGTCTACGACAACCGGCGAAGCGTGCCTTCCCTCGGGCCAGAACTGCCACTCGAAATTGGATTCCTTAAACGCGGCGACACCACTGGTATCTGCTGACCGGTCCCCCAACTCCCATTGGCGTTGTTTATAAAGCTTGCCTGCCAGCGGGAATATCTGGTGAAAGTCGGACTGGGTCTCAATATCCGCGGCGAGGTCCTCTTCGATAATGGTGTGGAAACCCTGGAAGCCGCGGCCTTTACTATTAAAGACAGCCCCTTTGTAGCGGTACTGTTTTTTATTCAGGCCATTCACCCCATTGGACTGGCGGTGCTCCGCCACCACGTACATGCTGGAAGCAAACTCTATATACCCCTCTCCCTGTGAGCCGGATACACTTTCAATATAGGAACCGCGCTCATAAAATGGACGGCTCTGAGAATGATACCGGTCATCGTCCGATGACAGAGGACGATAAAACCACTCATCGATGACACCAAGTGCATTTTCCGATGACTTGAGCATATCTCCGGCATTGTAGAGCTCGCTCCCTGTGGCAGACCCCCGATTCCTCGTCAAGTAGGTGCCATCAGGTAAATCCGGGAGTCGATTGGAAAAACGACAGTACCGCGCTGCTTCCGGGCAGCCAACCGTAAACACAAAATCCGAAAGACCATTCCCGAAGGCATCTACAACCGCTGAATCATAGGCAGATCCGATATAGTCTGTTTCGACTCTTTCAGCTTTAAAACTACCATCTGTCTGCTCTACAAACCGAATCGCATCAAACTGGTAAATACTTTTATCCACAAGGTGCACGCGGATATTGGCCAGTGATTCCTTGAAGTCGCTTGGATCAAGATCTATAGATGAATAAAGCCTGTCACCACAAAATTCCGTCAACTCTCCATCATGGTGATTTTTAGTGCAAGCTGTCATTATTCTGGTCGAAGGGAATAGCAGCTCAAGCCGGCCATCGGCGCCAATATCGATTTTTTGTAAGGCGCCATCGTATTTAAGCGAAGTATAGTACGCCGAGTCATTCCCATCAGCTTCGGTATAGCCAAACTGCCGCGTTTCCATGGCGACTTCTGAGCCGGCTGAATGCCAACTGGTATAGTCGCCACCCCCTTTGTTCATCCGGTAATAAAGCGAGTTGCCGGTAGAGCGCCAGTTTAACCAGTCGTCAAGACCGTCACCGTTAATATCCATGCTGTAGAAAAAATCATAACCAGATAACCCGGCATTAGTGCCCGAGGTGATCTTCGAAGCATTTTCAGTTAAAAACGTGACGCCTGCTCCATTGGCTGTGGCATAGTAGATGTATGCCATTATTGGTTGACCAAAATTTGGCGCCCCAACGTCAATACCCACCTCATACTTATCGGCAACCTGGTTAAAAATCAGATCGGGTAACCCGTTTCCATCCATATCCCCCATAAATTGGACATCCCGCCGAAAACACCTGCAATCATCGCGGTAGTCAAACTCAGCAACGCGTTGCCCCGAAGAGCTATAAGGATTATTGGGGTTGCCGGTATGGAGGTAAAGATCGAGATAATTTTCTTGGCGCCGGCTAGCAGCCTTGCGAACAAACAGATCCACCCATCCGTCGCCGTTATAGTCCGCTGCATGAACCACCTGATCGGCATCCACCAGGGCAACCGCGGTGGAAAACCATGCACCAGCACCACCACCACTTTGTGCAAAAGCGACCTGAAAAGAGTTATTATTCTTTCTCCAATAATCGCTCAGACCATCATTATTTAGGTCTACTGACATGCAGAATTTAGTTAGTGTGTATATATTGGTGTTGGCGCAAGCTTTATCCGGGGGCGTAAAGTTGCCGACGCTCTCTCCCTCAGCGTTTACAAAACGTCCCAGCCAATCTCTAACACCATCGCCATTATAGTCCCCAGTGGGCAGCAGTTTTTCAATATCCCTAATATCGCTAAAAAGCGGGGTAATGGTGCGACCATCTTCCACATGATTACTGGCCGAATAGGAGGAGTACCCAAAGGTCTCCAATACCAAAGAGTCTGCCGCATCATTCCAGGAAAAGTTTGTCGGCCTTTGGCATACCCCACCCGCTCCGCACTCCTGAACCGATTGAATCAAGCTGCGACCAGTAGAGGCACTCTGCTTATAATTAAAAATATACTTTCGAATTAGCGATCCTTGAAGGTTCACACGCACTTCAGAGACACGTTTAGTTTGCCGGCTGAGACCGCCGGCCATATAGGCCGATGACAGATCAGGCCTTGCTGCATAGAGGATTTCAACTTCCCGGCTCCCTATTGAAGACGCCGAGCCCGTATAAAAAACCTTACTCAGTAAATGTTCCCCTTGCGAGAAACTTGCATATTCATAAACAATCGTATTATTCGCGGTTGAATCTCTCTCTCGAGTCAAGGCCCAGGACTTGATATAAGCAACACCTGAGTCTCTGTGTCGGGAATCCGCGCTGTAGCCATATTCCCGCACCATGCCATTTTTAAGCTCAACCTTAAACTGGGTGGACGAGCCATTGATCGCGCCAGTTTGAGTGATGCGGGCAAAAGTATCTTGTTCAGTGCGGTACCTTGCCCCGGAGTATCCATACGTTCCGCTGACGAGTATTAACCGCTGGCCATCCAGACAGAGTCGATCAGACACCAGGTATTGGACCGGTTCCATTTGTCCATCCTGGGCAATGGTCTGCGGGCAACGGCTGATGGCGGAACCTGCATTCAGGCCCCACCCCATACCCAGGGTGCCATTCCCAGCACGACTGGAGTAACCGATAGAGATTGCTGGCTGAAGACCATTTCTTCCGGGGGGCAAGGTAATGGGAATGGTATAGGAAGCCGCTCCACCGGTAACCGACCCCGCTCCTTGCAGTGCACCCACAGCGCTATCGTGAGTTTGTGGGGTAGTTGCACTCACCGCGGCATCTTCAGGAACAACGATGCTCTCAGTCAATATCCCTACCCAATCGTGATTACTATACGACACATTGCGATCTTCCAGCTCCAAGCCATCCACCACAGACTCCGGCAAAGTGACCGCAACCGGTGGCAAATAGCCCGTCTCACCACCTACAGCGGTCCCATAAAGGACATAGTTAAGCGCTTCTGCCGATGCAGGCAGCAGAATAGGCGTTATCACTTCACCATGTAAAAGGATAATCTGACGGGGGTACTGAAAATAAAGGTCATCCAGCCCATCACCATTGATATCGCCGCGATAAATATCGTAGCCATTATCGGGTCGATGCTCGGGGTTTTCCAGATCGTACACCTTGATCCAAGGGCTCAATACGGATTTGCATTCAAAACTATTACAGGCATACAACTTGTAGCGATAACTATCGGGGGCACTGGCCCCATCAAAGTAGTGGGTATCCGCTGTACTGTCTACTACCGTCCGCCAGCAGTTGCCATCGGATTCCACAACACAGCCACTCTCATTTTGCCCCAGGCGTATCCGCTTCAGCCGGTAACTGTTGGCGCCGACATTTACCCAAGTGATGGTTTGAGCCAGGTTGTAAAAGTGATCGGGCAGATCACCGGAAAACCTGGGCGTGGGTGGTATAGGTGGGTTGAGTTGTTTAATTGACGACCAGGCACCACAGCCGGAACTGTTACAGGCCCTGGTTCTGAACTTATAGACAACGGCGGTGATATCCCGACCGGTATTCGCCTTGCTGATGGTGACCGATGTGGTTTTCCCAAGATTGGACCCATCGAGACTGCCCACAAAAGGCACATAGCCATAGCCGCTGCCACCCACACTCCACTGCAGCTGATAATGGGTGATAGGGTCCGAGGCATCGGGGTTACCCACAGAACTCCATTTTAATGGAAAACTGGGGCCGGGCAGTGTACTGCCACCGGGCTCCACCCAACTGCCAACCTTGCCTGGAAGATGCTTAACAGTAATTGCGGGAGAAGTGTGCCAACTGCTGTAATTGTAAAAATTACCAACTTTGGCATAGGCGCGAACCCTGTATCTGTACTGGCCGCTAGGCAGGGTGCCAGTAGAGGGGAGCGCTACTGATCGGGTACCAAGACTCACTTTCGGGCAAGTGCTTTCAGCCTGCCATACCCCATTTTTTTCCTGGCACCATTGGTAGCCGCTAACTAGAGGGCCCTGTGAGGATGCCCCCCACTGCAAGGTGTATTTGCCATCGGTATCGGTGGATCCATCCTCTACGGTGCTGGCGTTATAGCCGATGCTAGGCGGGGTGTTCGGTTTAAAGGCAACGTTGACTGTAAGTGTGTCAATTTTTGACCTTATGAACGAGGTTCCAGGACAGGAGCCTGCAGCCTCAGTCTGCAAGTTTGAACCAAACCGGCTATCATCAGGATCGCCTCCAAAGCCAGGATCACCGGGGGGGGGGTTGGGATCTCTCCGACAAGTTTCGTACCAGTACTCGTAGCGGTATTGAGCTGAAGAGGTTACCGAAATTGATTTGCTGAGAGCTCCTTGCGGAGAATATCTGAACAACGAAATATTGCGGGTAAATACTCCATTTTTATACTCTTGAAGATAAGCGCTCAAAGTATAGTAACGGGAAATCGACCCAGTTGGCAGGGTATATGTAAGAGTGTATTTACCATCCGTGTCGTTACCTGGGCCATTCAAACTATCTGCCGAGGCATTCGATACCGAAACACTCAAAAAAAAGATAAAGCAAAATACAATATACTTCATACACCCAACCACTATTTTATTTTTTATCCTTACGCAGATAGGCGGGAATTCTACTTTTATAGAAAGTAAGTTGCAACTTTTCAGTATTTCCAATTTTTTCTCTAAAATGTCGCCATTGGAAAAATTCGCGTGATCTTTGGTTCAATTTTGGCAACTCACCTAATTTTGTGTAACGTTGAGTATGTTTTGAATAGTTATCCCTAGCTTTTTCTTCACCGATATAGGTGAATTGGTACAATTAACTACTAGAAGTCCGCCTTAGACCTTTGCGAAGCTTTGGCCGTGACCACATTAATTTTCTTCTGAATCATATCCAGCGTCAACTGCTTATCCTTGCGCAGAATATCCTCGGCCAAAGAGTCCCCTTTCACCCCCCCCAATCACCACAAACATTCGGAACAACAAGCAGTCATCTCAGCCTTATACACCTCAAAATCGCTTCCAGAATAAACTGATAGTTCGCACCCTGCCCGAGATACATGGCAGGCAGCAGACCAAACCTATCCCCTCCCAATAGTTGTGCATGGATTAACTGAAAGTTGGGATCGGCATAAAAATCGACAGGAGGATCAATTCCGGCAGTATAGATGCGGGTTCGCCAACCTGGCTGGATAATTTCGCCGGCGCTTAAACTGTGGTGAATTGCTTCCGAGAGCTAATAGCCGGGGCTATCTGTAACGTTCGGCACCTCATATCCACCAACCGCAGTGGCAGCGCCTCAGCAACCTTTTGAGCAATCCATACAGGTACACTTGGCATCACGCCGCCCGCCTTTTGGAAAACCTACCGGATATGGCCAGTTTGAGAGACGCAATACAAGACCCGAAAGAGGTATACGTCCGAAGCTTCTGATAAGGCTCTAGTTGGAACTTTTTTGTTTTCTAAATGGCCCGAGCCTCCGATTCGATCAACTCAGTACCGCCATCTCCCCGCCGCCAACTGATGGCGCGCACCAGGGGGGGGATGGACTGCCCACAGGATCTGCCAGCTGTTGCAGCCCCAGATCCCCGCGCCCACTCGCCCTGGCGACGGCTGCCATCGGGGGCGTATTTGAAGCGGTCTCTGGCTGTCAGGGTGCTGTCGTTCTGGCTGCTGCCCAGCACAATCTCCCTGGGCAACTGTCGCGCATTCCAGCGGATCCATTTGTCGTCGCCTGTGGCGGTATCCTCGGGTTCGATGGTGCCGTTGGCATCGTAGTGCAGGCTGTGGGCCACGCCATTGGTGGCCATATGGCTGTGATCTTTTCTGGGAACAGTCAACTTTCCCGCAACTCTGCCAGTTATGTCGATTTCTGTTGACATATTAATATAAGTCCATTATTCTGGACTTATGGACTTAAAAGATACTATCCCCCTATTCGCTGCCCTCTCTCAGGAAACCCGGCTGAGGGCATTTCGCCTGCTTGTGCAGGCAGGTCCAAATGGCCTGCCTGCAGGAGCCCTGAGTGAGAAACTGGGTACGCCGCACAACACTATGTCCTTTCATCTGAATCACCTTTCCAACGCAAAGCTCATTTCCTCACACAAGGAAGGCAGATCCGTGATCTATTCCGCTAACTACGATGCAATTCGGGATTTGATCGGGTTTATGGTCAAAGACTGCTGCAGCCTTGATCTTGCCAGCATCCGTGAAGACAAACGTAAAGGATGTTCAATCATTGAAATGGCTGGTTATTGCTGTGAGCCCCAGCCGAAATAAAGGGTTCTGCTATGAAGCGTCTGCATATACACATTGGCGTCGAAAATATCACTGACAGCATTAAATTCTATAGCGCTCTCTTCGATGCCAAACCTGTAAAAATAAAACATGGCTATGCAAAGTGGCTGCTTGATGATCCATGCATCAACTTTGCAATTTCAACCTACGCAAAAAGCGGTGTCGATCACCTCGGATTACAGGTGGATGATAAGCGTGAACTGGGGTTAATAAGAAAGCGGCTTAAAAAAGCAGAGATGTCACTCTTCGATGAAGGCGAAACCCTCTGTTGCTATGCCCACTCAGACAAATCCTGGGTCACTGACCCTGCCGGAATTGCCTGGGAAGCCTACCAAACCTTGAAAGACATACACTATTTCTCCGGTAATGCGTCTTCGGGAGAGAAGGCCAATGGCAAGTCACAACCCAAAGGTCAGCCAGAGTGCTGCAAAAACCCCTCAAAAGCAATGGACCGTTGCTGTTTATGAAAAGTGTACTCGTGCTTTGCACAGGAAATTCATGCCGTTCGATCATCGCCGAAGCGCTCATCAATACGCTTGCCGAAGAAAAGTACATTGCCAAAAGTGCCGGCAGTACACCTGTTGGAACCGTACATCCCAAATCTATAGAAATCTTAAAACAGCATGGAATTAATACAAAAAATCTCCGCAGCAAATCGTGGGACGAGTTCAAGGGCATGCATTTCGATGTGGTAATTTCCGTCTGCGATCAGAATGACAGTAAACCTTGCCCTATATTTTTTGGGAAGCACAAAAAGCTGAATTGGAATACCCCTGACCCTGACAAGACGGAAGGCACAAGGGAGGAAATCCATATAGCGTTTACAAAAACCTTCATTTTTCTCAAGGGCAAAATAGAAGGAGAGTTGTTGTGAGTGCCGAATCGCCCTCTCCAATGGGTCTATTTGAACGCTATCTTTCCTTATGGGTTGCCTTGTGTATATTAATCGGAATCAGCCTTGGAGCAACCTCACCGGATACGTTTCAGACAATAGCCTCCACCGAATATGCCAATGTTAATCTTGTAGTAGCCGTACTCATCTGGGTGATGATTTACCCAATGATGGTTCAAGTCGATTTTTTTTCGATTAAGGATGTTGGGAAGAAGCCAAAGGGCCTGCTCTTGACATTGACCATTAACTGGCTGGTGAAGCCCTTTACAATGGCGGCGTTAGGTTGGTTTTTCTTTCGTATTGTTTTCGCCGATTTTGTAGATCCCCAAACTGCGACTGAATATATCGCCGGTATGATTTTACTGGGTGTCGCTCCCTGTACCGCCATGGTGTTTGTTTGGAGTCATTTAACCAAAGGAGATGCCAACTACACCTTGGTGCAGGTTTCCGTCAATGATCTCATTATGATTTTTGCCTTTGCACCCATTGCAGGATTTCTTCTCGGTGTTACCGATATTACAGTTCCCTGGACGACATTGCTATTATCGGTTCTGCTGTATGTTGTTATCCCACTAACGGCAGGTATTATAACGCGCAATTTATTGGACACCCCACTAAATCACGCACGCTTGAGCCATTTCGTACACAAATTGAAACCGCTCTCTGTTGTCGGTCTTCTCGCTACTGTAGTACTTCTTTTCGGGCTCCAGGCAGGCGCCATCTTGGCACAACCCATGGCGATTGCCTTTATTGCTATTCCGCTGTTGATACAAACTTACGGAATCTTTGCGGTTAGTTATGGAGCGGCTAAAGCATTGAATCTGCCGCACAATATCGCTACGCCCGCTTGTATGATAGGCACTTCAAACTTCTTCGAGCTGGCTGTAGCTGTGGCTATCTCGCTTTTTGGCCTGCACTCAGGTGCAGCACTGGCTACGGTTGTGGGCGTTTTGGTAGAGGTACCTGTTATGCTCACATTGGTGGCTTTCGCCAATCGCACCCGCCATTGGTTTGATGGGAAGTGCGTTGACTCGACTGTTTCGGACAGATCGGTGCGGAAAATTGATATAAGGGAAAGTGTGTCAACCAGCCTAAGCAGAAAATAGGGTATCTTTACTAACAAGTCGGAAGGGAAGAATACCCTTTTCTCGGGACCGTATGAGGCATGGACGCCAATTACGAGCGTACAGGGAGGTATTCACAGCATGTCCCGAGAGGAGGGTATGCTTCCCTTCCGACCCGGTAGTAATTCATGAAAATACTAATTCTTGTCCTGCTTCTCCTCACCACCCTCGTCTTTATCCGCTCGGCAGGCCGGTGACAGGCCCTGTCTTATGTTCTAAATTGCCGGAGCCTCCGACTCCATCAGTTCGGCACCGCTATCCCCCCGCCGCCAGCCGATAGCGCGGCTGAGCAAAATAACCGGGATCAAACCCACCAGCACAATCAGCAGAGCGCCCAGTGCCGAGCGCTCCAGCATCTCGTCGGCGGCAAACTGGTACACGTAGGTGGCGAGCGTATCAAAACCAAACGGGCGCAGCAGCAGGGTTGCCGGCAACTCCTTCATACAGTCCACAAACACCACCAGCCCACCAGTCAGCAATCCGGCGCGCACCAAGGGGAGATGTACCGCCCACAGGGTTTGCCAACGGTTGCGCCCCAGCGCGCGGGCGGCCCGGTCCATCGAGGGGGTCACTTTCTCCAGACTGGTTTCAATCGCCCCGGTGGAAACCGCCAAAAAGCGCACCGTATAGGCAAAAATAATGGCGAAGACACTGCCACTGAGCAGGAGTCCCACGGAAATACCGAAATGCTCCCGCAGCAGTGCATCCACTGCGTTGTCGAAAGCGGCCAGGGGAATCAAAACCCCAATCGCCATCACGGCCCCCGGCAAGGCATAGCCCAGCTTGGAAAAACCCACCAAAAATTGAACCGGCCTGCGCGGCTGCAAGCGCTTGCCATAAGCCAGTAAAAGGCCCAGCAACACCGACAGCAACGCGGCACCGGCAGACAACAACAGGCTGTTGCGGGCTATCTCAATAAAGTCATCGCTCCAGTAACTGGAGAAATTCCCCAGGGCATAGCCTGCCAGTACCAGCAGCGGCACCACGAAACCACCCATCAACAGAAAACCGCATAAAAGCACCGCAGCCAGGCTGCGCCAACCACCCAGCCAGTAGCGGTCGCGGTTGGCTATTGGCGCTTGCACAAAGTGTCGCTGACGCGCCCGCCCAATACGCTCTAGCGCAATCAATAAAACCACAAACAGCAGGGTGCTGCAGGCGATCTGCGCCGCCCCGCCCAGGTTGCCGCGGCTCAGCCAGGTATCGTAAATACCAACGCTGAGGGTACGCACCGCAAAAAAGTCCACGGTACCGAAATCGTTCAGGGTTTCCATCAATACCAGGGACAAACCCACCGCAATGGCCGGGCGCGCCATGGGCAGGGAGACTCTCAGGAAACTTTGCCAGGGCGAACACCCCAGGGAGCGGCTGGCGGCGCGAATACTGCCGCACTGTTCCAGGAACGCGGCGCGCGCAAGCATATACACATAGGGGTAAAACACCAGTGATAACATGGCGATGGCACCGCCCATACTGCGGATCTCCGGGAACCAGTAATCCCTCGCCGTCTGCCAGCCAAACCAGCCGCGCAGGGCCTTTTGTACCGGCCCGGCGTACTCCAGCAGATCGGTATATACATAGGCGATCACATAGGCGGGCACGGCAAAAGGCAACAGCAGTGCCCACTCAAAAAAAACCCGCCCGGGAAACCGGCACATGGACACCAGCCAGGCACTGCCCACCCCTGCCACTAATGTGAGCGCAGCCACCCCAAAAGCCAGGATCAGGGTTGCGGATACATAGTGCAACAACACGGTGTCCAGCAGGTGTGGCCAGATGTTTTCCTCGGGGAACAGGGCCAGCCAGAAAATGGACAGCACCGGCAGCGCAACCACTATGGCAATAGTGGCAACAAGGAAAAACCAGCGAAAGCCGGATAAATTTGCACGGGAGGCTAAGGGTGTAACAGTCATCGTAAAAAAACGCGGTCCATACCTCTCGGCGGGACCGCATTTTGCCAGTCAGTAAAAGGAGTACACTTTAGAAGTCGAAGCCCACTTCGTCTACCAGTCGCGATGCTGCCGGGACATTAGCCCCGATTTCGGTCAGGCTCAGGTTGTCCTCCTTGAACTCTCCCATATACCTGTTGATCAGCTCGGATCGCGGCGTTTCGGGGCGCACCGGGAACTCAAAGTTCTTCTCGGCGTAAACGTACTGGGCTTCGGCACCGCTGAGAAATTCCAACAGTTTGATGGCATTGTCGCGGTTGGGTGCGTGCTTGGTCAGTGCCGCACCGGAAATAAACATGTGGGTACCGCGGTCGGCCTGGTTCGGGAACACCAGGTTGACGGACTTGGCCCACTCGACTTGTTCTGGCTGCTTCTGGTTGGTAATCATTTTTCCGAAGTAGTAGCTGTTGCCCAGAGACAGGTCACACACACCTTCACTGATGGCCTTTACCTGGGTCCGATCATTGCCCTGGGGCTTGCGCGCCAGGTTGGCCTTGACTCCCTTGAGCCACGCTTTGGTTTCCGCCTCGCCGTGGTGGGCAATCATGGAAGCAATCAGGGACAGGGTATAGGGGTGCTTGCCGCTGCGGGTACAGATACGACCTTTCCACCTGGGTTCCACCAACGCTTCGTAGCGGGTAATCTCGCCGGGTTTGACCCGGTCCTTTGAGACGTAAATCAGGCGCGCGCGGGTGGTGAGGCCAAACCAGTTGCCCGCCGCATCGCGAAACTGTGCCGGGATATTTTGTTCCAACACCGCGCTCTTTACCGGCTGAGTCAACTGCTTATTGAGCAGGTCCATCAGGCTGCTGGTATTGGAAGTCAGCACCAGATCCGCGGGGCTATTGCGCCCCTCCCTCTGCAAACGCTCATTGAGCCCTTTGCTGGCGTAGACTACCTGGGTCTCAATACCGGTTTTCTTGCTGAACTCTTCCAGTATCGGTTCGATCAGGAAGGGCTGGCGGTAGGAGTAGATATTCACTTGCTCAGCGGCATTGGCGCCTATGGCGCCAAGCAGACCAGTGATGACCACCAATTTCTGTAACAGAACTCTGAAAAACATGGCGCTTCCATTAATGTCAGATTTAATTGAGAAGTATTCTCATTAAAGGCGGCAACAATGTCAACCAAAAGCTTCCCATCAATCGCCCATCGCGCGAAGTCGCAAAAACCCACCTATGCTTAATTTCGAGCCGGTCATTTACAGAGGTAGCATGCCCCGCTTGGTCCCCATAATCGCTGTGATGCTTGCCCTTTGTGGTTGTGGTCGTCAAAGCGATACCCGCAGTTCCCCAGAGCCGGTGGCGGCACCTGCCGCCAGTGAGACAGCCACCGATGAGATGAAACACCCCATTGCACCGATGGCAGAAATCGACCGCTCCAACGGCTCTACATCGGGCAATGGCAGTGCCAGCATCTGCACCCCCGAGTGGTTCGCCTGGGTACAAGCGCAGCTAGTTACCAGGCAAAATGGTGACCTGGCTAAACTCTATCCGTCCGGTCTGCCCCCTGTGGGCAGCAGCGAGTGGTTCGATGCAGTGACAAGACTGACAGGCGGAAACCTGAACGGAACGATTTCCGGCAGCACTGCGTGGTGTGAGGCGATCCAAAAGCGCCTGCTCCCAAACGGGGCGCAAACGCCTTAGGTCCAGGCTAGGCAGTACATGCCGGCGCCAGCTTTAGGCCGGTGCAGACCAATCCGTTCAGGAGCACTGTTTAACCATCGGGAAAACAAGCATCGCCTGTTGATACAGTGAGGAATTGTGATCATGAAGGCCCTTAGCAAGCTGATGCTGGCCGCAGTCGCCGCCACGGCCCTACACCCGGCCATTGCCAACGAGAAACCGCCCCCCGGCGCCATGGCGCTGTCCACAATACTGACCAAACTCGAACAGCGAGGCTATACCCCCATTGTCGAAGTGGACCTGGAACATGGCCGCTGGAAAATAGGGGCTTACAAGGGTGACGAAAAGCATTGGTTATCGGTGGACCCGAACTCCGCGGAAATTCTTTCCGACAAGCCCCAGGAAGGTGATAGTGACGATTGAACGCACGCAGACGACCCCACCGTGCCGGCTGCTACCCCTGCCTATCACCAACTGGTAAGGTAATTGTCTCTTGTGCCCAGGCCCCGAAACCGGGCGACCTATCCCAAGTAATCGTTGGAACAAGCGTAAAAGTGCGCAAGTGGCCTACTCAGTGACACGTTTCGTCAATCTCTTGGCGAAAAATTCGTTTACTCTGGGTAACGGTTAACGCCCAAGGATAACAAGATGACCACCCAGACCCTCACTCGTCAGACAGCGGATACAGCGCTACTCCAGAACCAGCTCGATCAGCAGCGCCGAGCCTATAACGCCGACCCAGTACCCGACTACCCCCAGCGGATAAAAGACTTGAAGGCGCTGGCGCGTATGTTGCGCGAGCAGCAGGAGCCTATTATCGAAGCCATCTGCGCCGATTACGGCAATCGCTCCCGTGAAGAGACGCTGCTGTTTGAAATCTATCCCACACTCGCGGGCATTAAGGAGGCCATCGGCAGCCTGAAAAAATGGATGAAACCCCGCCGGCGCCATACCGACTTCAAAGCCTACCCCCTGTCAAAAAATACGGTCATCCCCCAGCCGCTGGGTGTGGTGGGTGTGATCGTGCCCTGGAACTTCCCGGCAAACCTGAGCTTCTCCCCCTTGACCAATATTTTCGCGGCGGGCAACCGGGCGATGGTGAAGATGTCCACCAACTCAGGCCGCCTGGCTGAACTGCTAAAAGCGGTCAGTAGCCAGTATTTTCCCCAGGACAAGCTCGCCTTTATTGCCGACAGTGGCGACATTGGCCCGCTGTTTTCCAGCCTTAAGTTCGATCATCTGATTTTTACCGGTTCCAGTGCCACCGGTCGCGCTGTTATGCGCTCAGCGGCGGAAAACCTCACCCCGGTAACCCTGGAGCTTGGTGGTAAATCCCCTGCGATCATCGCGCCCGACTATCCCATTGAAAAGGCGGCAGAACGCCTGATTTATTGGAAATTGATGAATGCAGGGCAAATTTGTCTCACCGTAGACTACCTGTTCCTGCCGGAGAACAAGCTGGAATCCTTTATTGAACATGCCCAGCGCCTGGCCAGTAAACGCTTTCCGGACTGGCAAAGCCCCGACTACACCTCCATTATTGATGCGCCGTCCCATCAACGCCTGTGGAAAACCCTGGACGATGCCTCGGACAAGGGGGCAAAGGTTTTCGACCTGAGCGCAGGCCAATTGGATCGCGATAGTAACCTGCGTAAGTTTCCCCCGCATCTTCTGGTGGATGTCCACAGTGATATGCTCATCATGCAGCGGGAAATCTTCGGCCCGCTCCTGCCGATCATTACCTACTCCCACCCGGAGGAGGTCATCAGCTATATCAATGAGCGCCCCCGCCCATTGGCCATCTACCCCTATACCCAGGATAAAAACCTGCAGGATTTGTATATCGAGAAAACCATGTCCGGAGGCGTATCGGTCAATAACTGTGTGTTACATGTTGGCCAGCACGATATTCCTTTTGGCGGTGTGGGCGAAAGTGGTATGGGGCACTATCACGGCTACGAGGGGTTCCTGACCTTCTCCAAACTGCGACCGGTATACCGCCAAGGCCCGGTCAACCTGTTGAAATTCCTGCAGCCCCCCTACGGAAAGCGCTCCGATGCTCTCTTGCGCCTGATGCTTAAAATGACCCGTTAGGCACCCGCCCGACAAAGGGATTGCCGGGCTTCTCGTGACGCCGGGACTGCGCGAATGCATTCGCCAAAACCGGCATTGTGAAAAGAGATCGGCAAGGGAATAACTGGCACTGTGATCACTCCCCGCCCACACTGGTGATAGTGCCCGGTTTAATGCACCGGCAACCTGGCTCGCTGCCGGATGCATCCTGTGGAGCCGCACATGGGTTTTATCGCAACCATCCTGCTCATTAGTAACCTGACAAATCCCATCCCCCCGGGGCTGAATCCCGGAAAACCAGCCCCCATCTATGACAGCCCCGATTTGTACGGTGCCGAACCTTCAGTCATAGCACTGGCGCTCCCGGCGATCATAGCCAAACTGCACTACCTCGGTTTTCGCCCAGTGACCCGCGTGCGGTTTGTGGGCGGGCGCTGGAAGATGTTGGCCGTTTATCACGGAAAGCTGAGAGCCCTTGAAGTGGACCCCGACAACGGAAGGATTATTGCCGATCGGCCGGCAGAAATGCGAAGCATTTCCAATTGAAGCAAATCTCGCCAGCCCGGCTACTCTGAAATGCAGAAGACTTTTTCCATACGCTATGGATCCTGCCCAAATGGATAAGCAGCACGATAGTTCGCGCAGACGATTTCTCAAGCTGACCGGCTGTTCTCTGGCAATACTGCCAGTCGCATTAATCGCAACAGACCGGGCAAGTGCACAAATCAAGGCAAAGAAGGCGGCGGTCAATTACCAGGACACGCCAAATAACGGCCAGAAGTGCGTAGACTGCCAGCTATTTCAGCCGCCCAATGCCTGTATTGTGGTGGAGGGGGATATCAGTCCAGAGGGCTGGTGCAGCCTGTTTGTGCTCAAACAGGGTGGCGCCACACAAGGCTAAGCTGGCACGCCCCGCTGTTCACCACGTAATTTACTGACGTCTGCGCGCGGCGGCAAACCGAACATGCGGCTGTATTCACGGCTGAAATGCGACGGACTCTCGTAGCCGACACGGTAGCTGGCGGAAGCTGCCTCCAATCCCTCCGTGAGCATCAGGCGGCGAGCCTCGTGCAGGCGCAGCTTCTTCTGAAATTGCAAAGGCGACATGCGCGTGATCTGTTTAAAACTGTGATACAGGGAGGACTCGCTCATATTGGCCCGCTCCGCAAGCTCACTGATCCGTAGCGGCTCACAAAACCGACCTTTGAGCATCTCGATCACCCGCGATACGCGATTTGCCTGGCTGTCTGTCATCGCAAATTTGCGCATCCGTGCCCCAATTTCACCCATCAGGGCACGGTAAATAATTTCCCGTCGCACCAGGGGTGCCAGTATTGGCGCATCTGCCGGCGTTTCCAGCAGCTGTACCAGCCGACTCACCGCCTCCAGCATGCCCTGGTCCATCTGCGTCATACAGAGCCCGCAACTGACCTCTGGGCAGTCCTGGCCTCCTGCCATTGGGGCTTTATCCCCCAGCTCCAATACCAGATCCGCCACTTCCTGGGGATCGATCACCAGTTTGATGCCGAGAAATGGCGTATCCGCAGAGGCCCTCTCCACCCGTCCCAGTATGGGTAGATGCACCGAAGTGGCTACATAACTCAACGGCGTATAGGCAATTTTCCTGTCCCCAAGCTCAAGAATTTTATTGCCCTGGATAATGAATTTGAGCGATGGCGTATAGACCGAGAAAGTGCAGGTAACAGGTTCATTGCAGCGAACCAGCGCCAGACCTTCGAGGACAGTATCGGTCAGCCCCTGCTCGGGAACCTGCTCCAGCAGAGTCTGGACCAGCTTCTGCCGAGTCAATTCCAGGTCTCTGCCGTTAGATACCGCTTTTACCCTGTGTTCTGTACGCATAAATTCCCCTTTACGCCCGTAATTCACCGGGCAACATCAAATTGGAAGGCGGCCAGTATATGGAGTTTTAGGCAACCGTGACCGGTCTCTGCAGGATTGGGCAATCACTGTGTAGTAATCTGCAAAACCACACAATCAGTACAACTCACGTCCAAATGCTGTTTTGACCCTATGTGATCGACACCTCGTTATATGTACAGTTCAACTTATCTGTTCCCGGAACGATGCTTTCAAAGCGACAGGCACAGGCACAGGCACAGGCACAGGCACAGGCACAGGCACAGGCACAGGCACAGGCACAGGCACAATAGAAATGGGCAATCAATCGTGAGGGGATGCCACCACCTGCCCGCGCTCCCTGCCACAATGTATCGGGGAGAGGGTACCCAGCGCAGCTGGAGTAGGGGATCAGCGAGACCCCGGATTCCATAGCGGCATCGGCGACCCCTCGCCCCGAACGCAAGCGCGCCACGCCCACTGCATGCAAGCGGAGCTGTCCTGCCATGATTGCGGGGGAATCCACTGACCAGGTAAGCTGCTGCGCCGGATGATCGGATTTACAGCAGTGAACCAAGTCTGTGGCATGATCCGGATGGCATGGAAAGTTTGCAGCGCTGGTGCAAAATGGCTTCCGGGGTGGCAATCAGGATCATAGCGCCCGCGCTGATCACTTGATAAAGGTTAAGGCTTTGCGGCCTCCAGAGAACATTGATGAAGCAATTCCAGTTTAAAAATAATCAAAATATAGACCTCCAGAACCTATTGATTCCCGGGGATACAGTTCAGTTGGTTTCTGTCTCCGAGAAGTTTGCTGAGGCGATTTTTCGTGAATTCACGAAAGAAATAACTCGCTATAGGATTCCCAGCCCGGCAAAAAACATTTCAGAAATCCATGACTTTATTGCACGCTCCACTGAGGGAATGAACAATCAACAGGAGCTTGTGTTAGCCATTACTTCAACTCAAGAGGCGTTTATGGGTTGTGTTGGGCTACACGCTAGAGGGCATGGTTGCACACCGGAACTGGGGGTTTGGGTAAAAAAGTCAGCCCATGGCAATGGGTATGGCCGGCTCGCAGTTTCCAGTCTTTTTCGCTGGGCGCTGGAAAACATTGTATTTGAATATGCAATTTATCCGGTTGATCGATCCAATATACCCAGTCGCAAAATCCCTGAGTCCCTTGGTGGAAGGGTTTTCAAAGAAGCCATAGTCACTACGGCCTCTGGTCGCACACTGGATGAAGTCATTTACAAGATACCGGTACCAACACAAGCCCTAGATATCCAGGGCATGGAGGGCTGATGCCCAGGTGCGCGGCAAACAGCTTCACCAGTTGGGAGGCACTGAATTCTGTGTCGCCTAAAACTTCAGCCTGATTGAATCCTTTTCAAAAAGGCATTACGGTAAGTCTGCTGCTACAGTAACTGGGCGCTATACCGGTTCAAGTACAAAAAAGATAATGAGTACCACAACGATCATCATACAACCCGTGGAGCGCCCTGTAACGGGAGCGCTCGCGGGAAACCAATAACCACAGCAACCTGTTAAAAAGTTGCCATATTCGCTGGTGAAGTCGGGTCATCACAAAGCAAGGCAAAACCGTTCTGCAGGCTTAACGCACTAAAAGACGCCATCCCCTACGGCATGAAACTTTGAGTCACTATTATATAAACAATGAAAATAGGAATTATAAGCAGTAGAACAGGCCTTGGTATTCACACAATCAGGTATTATGAGAAACAGGGGTTGATCAAAAAACCTGAAAAGGATCAAAGTGGGCATAGGGCATATAAAGAAAATGACATTGAACTATTAAACTGGATTTCCTGCATGAAAACTTCAGGCATGTCTCTTAACAAAATCAAAGAGTACACAAAAGCCTTCTACACTGAGGATGAATTGGCTTGCATAGCCCTCCTGCAAGAGCATTTGGATAAGTTACTTACTCAACAAGAAAACGTCACGCATTACATCGATGTAACAAAAAATAAAATTCTAAACTTCAAAAGCTCTTGACCTAGAGTATGGTCTAGGTAGTTAACCTTATTATTTTTGCAAAGAGGGAGTGTGAAAATGAAGGTAAACGTAGCAATCGTAGATGCTTTTGTAGATGGCGATACTGGAGGGAATCCTGCTGGAGTTGTCCTGGATGCAGATCATTTATCAGACAAACAGAAGCTTTGTATAGCAAGGGAGGTTGGCCTTTCTGAAACCGCCTTTGTCTCGCAATCCAACACAGCAGATTTTAAACTGGACTTTTATACACCACAAAAGCAAATAGCGCACTGCGGGCATGCAACTATAGCCGCATTCAGCCTTTTATCCCAGCTTGGTTTGGTTCAGGGAAGAAATACATCTAAGGAAACCATTGATGGTGACAGGGATATAGAGGTGTTAGCTAATTTTGCATACATGGAACAAACAGAGCCCCAATATAGGTATTTAGAGCATGATAAAGTCGATATTTTTAATTCTGTGGGCATTACTGAAAAGCAAATAATATCAGACCCGGTCATTGTCAATACAGGAAACTCATTTCTCATTTTTGGCGTTAAATCTATCAAGAACCTGGAAACAATAATCCCAGACTACACAAGAATTGAATCTATCTCAGAGAAATATAACCTGATTGGATTTTATATATACACCCTTGAAACCCATAATACAGAGCGGGATGCCAGTACCCGCATGTTTGCCCCACGTTATGGCATTGAAGAGGAATCGGCAACAGGAATGGCCGCTGGGCCTCTGGCTTGCTTTTTGCACGACTTTATGAATTTAGATAAAGAAAAATTCTATATCGAGCAAGGACATACAATGCAGCCCAGTTCTCCAAGTTGTATAGAGGTCGTCTTGTATCGGGAAGGTCAAAAGATACGAAGATTAAAAGCCGGAGGGATCGGAAAGCCCTCTAGATATTTGGAAATTGAGATTTAACCAGGTAAGGGCGGGTTGCCAGCCCGCCCTCCCCCACTTACGAACAAAAGAGCCCGCGTACCACGATTCATTAAAATAGGCTGCTCGGATGATGGAAATTTCACCCAGATACCCCTTGCCGAACAAGCCCAGAGACCCCGGGCACGGATGGCTGATCCCCTGGTACACAGCAAATGTCTTCACCAGCCGGAGGAGGAACTAAACTCAGCGTCGCCTAAAGCTTCAACTTGATTGACTTTCTTTGCAAAAAGCGATTAGGGTAGGTTTGCTACCCTAGCGCCCATTCGCTTAACTGGCGCAAGCAAAGAAAAAACAGATAAAAAAACAGCGCAACGACCAGTATTCAGTCCGCGAAGCGCCCTGTACCGTGAGCGCTCGCGGGAAATCCACACGTAAAATAATCATACAAAGAAGGACCGCATCATGACCGCGTAAATGAGAGAAAAACGCCACCTCCCAGTGCTGGAACACCGAGAGATGGCTAACCCCAATAGATAACATGATATCTAGTGAGGCTGTCTTGAATGATACGCCATACACTCGCTCGTCTTCAATCAACGTCTCCCTGAAGGCGAGCTTTTCGAGTCACTTCCGCCCTCGGCGGCGGAGTGTGCTGTGGCGTTGCGTGATGATGGGTGTGGTCTTTTACTTCAGCCGCGCACCGCCTGTCTGGCTGCGCACCCTTTCTGCAAGTTTCCCTTTTCTTTTCCCCACAAGGATCACGCCTGCGGCGAAAGAAACCGTGCAAAGCGATGTGCTTTTTCTGCACCTTTCCGCCACAGGTGACTCAAGGAGCCTATAAAGATGCCTATATTACCCTGTCGATTGTTTCAGCCGTTGCACCTGGGTGGGTATTTTATTATCACGCCGGTCGCCATCAGAGATAAGGTTGTGGACCTGCACATTGCGCCCGGCAAGGGTAACCGGGTGATGCGGGCCGTGCGTTTACTGCAACTGTTGGAAGAAGCCTGGGCGCTGGAGGAGGACCCAACCGATCAGCCCCCGGCCACCCTCAGGCCATTCAAGCACCGCCCCAATAAAAAGACGTAGTGCTAAGCGGGCACCTAGAAAGCCTGTGCAGCCCCAAGCAGCACCGCAAACGCTTACCTTCTCGCACGCTCCCTGGGAAGGTAAGCACAGTCAAGACGGCAAGCCAGTACTCTTCTGCTCCACATTGGTGCCGCTGTAGATGCGCAAGGCTTGATCGCTGCAGGCGGTGCTGCCGTGGCTGTACCGGAAAGGCGTGTCAACGGGCGAGAGGGAAGACTCTTTAGCGATACGTACATCTGGGTGGTGGTGCAGTTTTACAGGCAATATGACCAAATACGAGCCGGCATTGCGATCACCGTGACCGTTATTTTCAAAGTGAAGGCTTATTCCCCTTAAAAACTAATAAATACAAGGGGTTACATTCGATGGTGGTTTTTGGGATACTGGTCGTAGTGATCATTATCCCAGGTGGCTCGACAGTACTAAATTGTCGTATCAGATTAATTTAAAGTAATGTATTAATAGATAGTTTGGTATGAAAATAATCCAGAAATACTGGTTAAGGAACTACTGATCATGGTGATCAGTATACAAATGTTAGGCATCCATATGAAACTCGAGCTTGCAAAAAGTGATTGGATGGGTATTGGGATTGGAGCAGTAATTGGCCTCTACCAAGGTATCGTAGTCTTCAATAGCGAGATCGGAAGAGGATTGGAAAACGCTACAATTATGCCTGTTATTCTTTTCGGTTTATTCGGTCCTGCCGTATTGGCGCTTTTAAATAAATTTTTACCGATACGAATGCCTGGCTTCTATAAAACTATCGGCAAGTACGTTAATACAATTTTCTTAATGGCTGCATTTGGCATCTTTACTGGAATATCTGGTTTTACTTATTATTTGTTAGTGGGCGGGCCTAATAGTGTTCTATTTTTGTTGTCCTTCTTTAGTTCAGCAGGTGTGGGCTTCTTCTTTGCTTACCTCATATACCCTGAACTAGCATTTAGGCCAGATTCAAATACCTAACAAAACGGTCAATGTCGCTTGCGGCTGAACAACGCACTGCGTGCTTTGTCCATTACCTTGGCGTTCACCTTGCGAGGATATACCTTGTGCTAACTCGCCCCCGGAGTTTGGCTTTATATACGATTTCTGTTCGTCGACTCGCAGGTTTGCGCTCGGGCCACCTCCAGACGACTCCTCGTGAGGTTGCCCCTGCCGTAGGCTAGTAGTTATGATCACCGGTACCCGGTGAGCACACCCTCCTACTGAGGACTTTCACCTCATTAGTTCATGCCCATGCTGGGCGTACACAAGTGCAGGCATTGGGTGAGTAAGACCGACGAACCCTTTGAGATATAAAAATGAAGAAACTCAAAAACGAAAAGGAGCTAGTAAAGAAAGCTCTAGTTCTTGGAACCGCATACGGCACTAAACGAGGAGTTGTTGAGTTTGAAGCAACCGATTCAACTACCGAAAAACTTGAATATATTTATCGTCTCCTAGTGCATGACAAGGTCATTCAGCCTCTTCAAAAAGATAAGATTTCACAAAAGTCTATTAAGCATAGGTTGGCAATTTGGGCATCAAAACAATGAGGGCCTTATTACTTTTTCCACCTAATTGGGTAAAGGCGGGTTTCTAGCCCGCCCTCCCTATACCACCATACATGCGGGTCCGCATACGGCGCTTCATTGGTCTTTTTGCGTTTCGGAGGTATAAATCAGCTACTTTGCGATTGTTGTCTCTACCAGACACCCAATCCCCCAAACCGGCCACTGAGCCGGTTTTTTTAACGCCTGGAGAAAGCTACTTCCCCAGGTCTCGCAATCTGGAGCTACTGAGGGGACACGCCTATGAGCTGTTGATCCATGTACTGAAAGAGGGATTTACCGGCATTGGTGTAAAGCAAAAGGGCTCACACAAGGACCGATTCCTGCACAAGGATGATCTTGAGCCTATACCAGATGAACGCACCCGCCCCACAATCTGGGCCTACTGAGGAGAGAGCGTATAGATGCGTAGCTATTACGACAGCCATTGCTTCATGCCACTCTATGTCTTCTGTGGGCGGCACCTGTTGGTGAGTATTTACGCCACTGCCGACAAGACGCTGCTAAGCACCGTTGGGCCATTCTCGCTTTGCTGGTTAAAGCCCTACGTCAGCAGTGGCTCGAGGTGGAGATCCTTTTTCGAGGCGACAGAGGCTTTTGCCATCACTGGATGCTCGACTGATACAATCGTAACCGAGTGAAATACATTGTCGGTATCGCCCGACATAGGTGTCTGGAAAGGTCGATCAGTGGCAACTACTAGTTTCAGCCCTGGCATGGGTACTGCTCGAATACCTGCGGGACCACCAGCACAACACCAAGCTTGCCAAGGCATCGGTAGCCACATTACGTAATCGTCTAATCAAAATTGCCGCTGTGGTCATCAAGAGCACACGCCGCCTGCGCTTTCTGTTACCAACAGCGACGCCGGACAGGGAATCTTCTGCGCGCTGGTATCTCGTCTGGTGCCGACATAGTCAGAAAGTGTGCTATTCCCGATACAGAAAACAATGGGGTAAGGGGTAGTTGTACCCAGAAAAAACTGAACCGCCTTAAATTTGATCAAAGAGAACAAATGACAACCAGCCCTCGCGCTGCTCAAGCGGATCATTGGCTGTCAGAATAATATTCTGGCCAGGTCAGATTATTGATGCAAAATCCGGATTAGCGGGCCAAAGCCCCTGGCACCCATCAAACTGCTTGAGCAAGCCATTGTCGTTTAGGCACCAGGGAAAAATTACAGCTTCATCTCTCCGAAGAAGCTCTTAACCCCTTCAAACCAGCCGGTCTGACGTGGTGCATTCTTCTTCTCACTGAGAGTACTGGCAAACGTTTGCAACAGCTCCTTCTGCTTGCCAGAGAGGTTCACCGGTGTTTCCACCACAACCCGGCACAACAGGTCGCCGGTGGCACCGCCGCGCACTGGCGCTACACCCTTGCCACGCAAGCGGAACAGCTTGCCAGTCTGGCTCTCTGCCGGGATTTTCAGTTTCACCTTGCCCTCAAGGGTAGGGACTTCCAATTCCCCGCCGAGCGCAGCAGCGGCAAAGCTGATCGGCACTTCGCAGTAGAGATTTTTACCGTCGCGCTGGAACAGCTCGTGCTCCTTGACAACCACCTGTACATACAGATCACCGGCGGGACCGCCGTCAGGCCCCGCCTCACCCTCTCCAGACAGGCGAATGCGATCGCCGGTATCCACACCGGGAGGCACCTTGACCGACAGGGTCTTGGTTTCCTCCACCCGACCGCGCCCGTGGCAGCGGCCACAGGGGTCGGATATAATGCTGCCGCGACCGCGGCACTTGGGACAGGTCTGCTGCACAGAGAAGAATCCCTGCTGCATACGCACCTGACCGGCCCCGCCACAGGTAGCGCAGGTTTGCGGCGAAGAACCGGGCTTGGCACCGGAGCCATGGCAGATATCGCAGGCAGCCAGCGTGGGTATACGGATCTTCACGGTCGTGCCGCGCACCGCGTCTTCCAGGTCCAGCTCAAGGTCGTAGCGCAGGTCGGAACCGCGCGCCGGCCCGCCGCGGCGACCACCACCGCCACCACCGCCAAAAATATCGCCAAACACATCACCGAAAATATCGGAGAAACCGCCGAAACCACCACCGCTGCCACCGCCCATCTGGCCTTCCACACCGGCGTGACCAAACTGGTCATAGGCGGCGCGCTTCTGGGAATCCGCCAGAATCTCGTAGGCTTCGTTGGCCTCTTTAAATCGGTTTTCCGCTTCCTTGTCATCGGGGTTGCGGTCCGGGTGAAACTTCATCGCCACCCGGCGGTAAGCCTTCTTCAGCTCTGCATCCGAAGCGCCGCGTTCGACACCCAGGACTTCATAATAATCGCGTTTCGACATAAAGCTCTATTCTCTGGTTCGGCTGCAACAACAGCCAAACTCAATTTTCTAATTTTCAGTCCCTAACGAACCCCCGCACTGTTACGGGGCTCTGCCAAGCCGCAAGGGACGGCACCACTCTGGCAGGTATCCAAAACCCTCGGCTTTAAATCCATCCACCTGAAACAACACAGGGCACGGGGCCTTAAGAGGAAGGCACCGCACCCCTGGGTTTTCCGGCAGCCACAGTGAGCAATAGCTGCCGTCAAAATGAACCGTAGACGTCTACTGACCTTCTTTCTTGTCGTCCTTTACCTCTTCAAACTCGGCGTCTACCGCATCGTCACCCGCGGAAGACGGTTGCTCACCCTGAGCCTCCGCGCCAGCGCCCCCTTCGGCACCGGCCGCCTGGGCCTGCTCGGCGTACATCTTCTGGGCAACCGGACCAGAGGCTTCGGTCAGCTTGGTGGTGGCAGCTTCCATCGCAGCCTTGTCGTTGCCTTTCACCGCCTCCTCCGCTTCCGAGATAGCCGCTTCAATTGCGGACTTTTCCTCTGCAGTCGCCTTGTCACCGGCCTCTTCCAGGGTTTTCTTGGTAGCTGAAATCAGGCTATCGAGGGTATTGCGAGTTTGCACCAGTTCCTCGAACTGCTTGTCCGCTTCCGCATTGGCTTCCGCGTCAGCAACCATCTTGTCGATCTCCTCCTCGGACAGGCCAGAGGATGCCTTGATCACGATAGACTGCTCCTTGCCGGTGGCTTTGTCCTTGGCGTGAACATGCAGAATACCGTTGGCGTCGATGTCGAAAGTGACTTCGATTTGCGGCATACCGCGCGGTGACGGTGGAATATCAGCCAAGTCGAAACGGCCCAGGGACTTATTCTGGGAAGCCTGCTTGCGTTCACCCTGTACCACATGGATGGTCACGGCAGTTTGATTGTCTTCCGCAGTGGAGAAAACCTGGGACTTCTTGGTCGGGATAGTGGTGTTCTTGTCAATCAGCGGTGTTGCCACGCCACCCATGGTTTCAATACCCAAGGTCAGCGGGGTCACATCCAGTAGCAGTACGTCTTTGACATCCCCAGACAGCACCGCACCCTGAATGGCCGCACCTACGGCAACGGCTTCGTCCGGGTTGACATCTTTGCGCGGCTCCTTGCCGAAGAACTCGGTGACTTTCTGTTGTACCAGCGGCATGCGGGTCTGGCCGCCCACCAGGATAACTTCGTCTACGCCGGAAGCGGACAGATCGGCGTCCTGAAGAGCAATTTTTACCGGCTCCAGGGAGCGGGTAACCAACTCCTCCACCAGGCTTTCCAGCTTGGCGCGGGTCAATTTAACCACCAGGTGCTTCGGACCGGTGGCATCGGCGGTGATGTACGGCAGATTAACTTCGGTCTGCTGACTGGAAGACAGCTCGATCTTGGCTTTTTCCGCAGCCTCTTTCAGACGCTGCATGGCCAGAGGATCGCCTTTCAGGTCGATGCCCTGGTCTTTCTTGAACTCTTCCGCCAGATAGTCGATCAGGCGCAGATCGAAGTCTTCACCACCGAGGAAGGTGTCTCCGTTGGTGGACAGCACTTCAAACTGCTTCTCACCATCCACGTCCGCGATTTCAATAATGGAGATATCGAAGGTGCCGCCACCCAGGTCGTAAACCGCTACGGTGCGGTCGCCACCCTGCTTGTCGAGACCGTAGGCCAGCGCAGCAGCGGTCGGCTCGTTGATAATCCGCTTCACATCCAGTCCGGCGATACGGCCGGCATCTTTGGTGGCCTGGCGCTGGGAGTCGTTGAAATAAGCCGGTACCGTAATCACCGCGGCTTCCACTTTCTCACCGAGGAAATCTTCCGCGGTTTTCTTCATTTTTTTCAGGACTTCGGCAGAGATCTGCGGCGGCGCCTTCTTATCGCCCTTGGCTTCCACCCAGGCGTCGCCGTTATCGGCTTCAACGATCGAGTAAGGCACCATTTTAATGTCTTTTTGTACAACATCGTCTTTGAACTTGCGCCCGATCAGGCGCTTGACCGCATACAGGGTGTTCTTGGGATTGGTCACCGCCTGGCGTTTGGCAGACTGACCAACCAGGATCTCATTGTCGTCAGTGAAGGCAACAATGGAGGGCGTAGTGCGATCACCTTCCGCATTCTCGATGACGCGCGCTTTGTCACCATCCAGTATCGCCACACAGCTGTTGGTGGTGCCCAGATCGATGCCGATAATTTTTCCCATCTGTAAAATCCTCGTTTGATGCGCGCCGCCAGCTCTGTTCTGTATGTATCGCGCGAATAATTCCTGATGTCAGCTATATTGGTGCCGACCGATAAAATTCAAGGCTGCCTCACACAGGCGCCATTACGGTGCCTTGCTGACCACTACCATGGCCGGGCGCACCAGGCGACCGTTGAGGCGATAGCCCTTTTGAAACACTTCCAGGACCGTATTCGGTTCCACGTCCCCGTTGGGTATCTGGGTCATGGCCTGGTGCAGTTCGGGGTCGAAAGGCTCGCCGACTGGATCGACAACCTCCACTGAATTTTTCACCAGGGTATCAGTGAAAGATTTGTGGGTCAGCGCAATGCCTTCCGCCAGCGCCTTGCTGGTCTTGTCTTCGGTGTCGATGGTGGCCAGGGCACGCTCCAGGTTGTCCACCACCGGCAGCAAGTCCTGCAGCAGTTTCTCCACCGCAAACTTGCGCGCGCGTTCAACATCCTGCTGGGCGCGGCGGCGGGCATTCTGCCCTTCGGCCTGGGCACGCAGGGCGAGGTCTTTCTGTACCGCCAGTTGCTCCTGCAGCTTGATAATTTCATCGTGTAGGGCATCGGCACTCTCGGCCTCTTCCAGCAAGGTTTCCTCGGCCTGCCGGCGCTCTGCTGTGGAAGGGTCCTCAATCTCGGCGGAAGCCGCCTCATCGGTCTCTGCCAGATGCTCGTCCGCCAGCGCTTCCGGCTGCACGCCCTCTGTGATCTGATCTTCTTCGCTGCGCTCTCTAGCCACTGCTCTCTCCGTCGCATCAACTCTGTCAGTAATGGAATGGGCCCGCCCAGCGGACACTGGGGCTATATGGGGTCAACACCGCACAGTTCAAGGGGTTTTTCCTGCACGCACCTGTTGGCAGGGTAATGTGGTTCTGGCGCTATAGCTAACGGGAGATAAATACTGTATAAATAACCACTAAGCAGGCCGAAGTGCCCTCACAATAAAAGACACAGAAGCGATTCCTATGTTGCTGCATTTGTCTATCAGCCAATTCGCCCTGGTGGACCAACTGGAGTTGGAACTCGGCCCCGGTACCAGTGCCCTCACTGGCGAAACCGGCGCGGGGAAGTCCATTACCCTGGATGCACTGGGACTGGCCCTGGGCGGGCGGGGCAGTGCCGAATTGGTGCGTCCCGGTGCCAGCCGCGCCGATATCAGTGCCACCTTCGATATCAGCGACCACCCCAGCGCCGAACACTGGCTGGTATCCCGGGAAATGGATGCGGGGCAAGAGGTGATACTGCGCCGTACCATCGGCGCCGACGGCCGCTCAAGGGCTTATATCAACGGCCAGCCGGTGCCCCTCCTGCAGCTGCGCGCTTTTGCTGAACAACTGATCGATATCCACAGCCAACACGAGCACCAATCCCTGCTGAATAAAGAAACCCACTGTCGCCTACTGGATGAATTCGCCCAGGCCCAAACACTGGCCACGGATACCCGCAGCCTTTACAAGACCTGGCAGGACCAGTACCGCCACTACCGCACCCTGGCAGACAGTGCCGAGGAGAGCGAGGCGCGGCGTCAGCTGCTGCAATACCAACTGCAGGAGCTGTCCCGACTGGATTTGAGCGCGGGGGAGATAGAAGCGCTGGAGCGCGAACAACGCCAACTGGCCAAAGCCGGTGACATACTCAACGGCGGCTATCAACTGGCGGCGCTGTTGTCCGGCGGCGAAGGGGATATCGCCGAGCAACTCCACTGCGCCCTGCAGCTGCTCTCAGCCATACCGGATCAGGCCCCGGCCCTGCTGGAGGTGACGCAGATGCTCGACAGCGCACGCATTCAGGTGGATGAGGCGGCAGACACCCTGTCGCGCCATATAGACCGCTTCGAGGTGAACCCGGAACGTTTGGCCGAGGTGGAGGCACGCCTCAGTGCGATCTACCAGGCGGCCCGCAGGCACAGGGTACAGCCACAGGAACTGCCCTTTCTAAAGCAGCAATTACAGGCGGAATTGGATGATATAAACACGGCAGATACCCTTGAACGACGCGCTGCAGAGTGTGAGAAACTGGAGCGGCAATTCCGCACAGCCGCCGGAAAGCTGAGCAAACGGCGCACCAAAGCCGCACACCAGTTGGCCGAGGCTGTGAACCGACAAATGGCGGAGCTGGCCATGCCCCATGTGCGCATGGAGCTGGCGTTGCACACACTGGCGAAGCCCAACAGCCGCGGTCTGGAGGACGTGGAGATGCTTATAACCACCAATCCGGGACAGCCGCCGCGCCCCTTGGGCAAAATCGCTTCCGGTGGAGAGCTTTCCCGGGTGAGCCTGGCGATCCAGGTTGTGACGGCGCGGACCTCCCGCACCCCCACCCTGGTATTCGACGAAGTGGATGTGGGAATCGGCGGCGCCACCGGGGATGTGGTCGGGCGCCTGCTGCGCCAGTTGGGCGAGATGCAAAATGGCCGCAGTGGCCAGGTGATCTGTGTCACCCATCTGGCCCAGGTGGCTGCGCGGGCCCACCGCCATTACCTGGTAGAGAAGCACTCCGATGGTGAAAGTGCCTTTGTCACCCTGCGCGAACTGAGCGGTGGCAAACGCCGCGAAGAAATCGCCCGCATGCTTGGGGGAGAGCCCACAGCCCAGTCCCTGGCCCACGCCGAAGAGATGCTATCGCGGGTTGTTTGATCACGCGAATGGTGCAGACAGCCCGGCTTCCGCTCGTATTAAGCGCCTTCCACCTTGCCTTAAATAACCGTCACACCACCAATCGGGCGAAGTAGCTGGTTTGTCAGAGACATAGGCCAATTTAGGGCAAGCAGGCCAGAATTAACTGGGTTTGGCGGCAGAAGTCACCATATACTTGGCGGTCCATCCAACTGGCATCGACCAAGTTTATGCAGAAAACGATTTTTAACACCCCAATAGTCACACCGCTGATGCGCCAGGTCGCCAGACTGCTACTGAGGTTGCATGGCTGGCGCGTAAAAGGCAACCAACAATCGTTGAAGTTGAGAAAGTACGTGCTCTTGGGGGCTCCCCACACCACCAACTGGGACGGTTACTTCTTTATATTGGCCGCGCTTAAACTGAGGCTCACCCCGCAGTGGATGGGCAAAGACAGGTTGTTCAAGTTCCCATTGGGCGGGCCCATGCGCTGGTTTGGCGGTATTGCAGTGAATCGTAGCAAGGCCAACAATTTGGTGGAGGCCACCATCAAGCAGTTCAAGCTGAATAAGGAGCTGATTATCGCGATTCCCCCGGAGGGCACTCGCGGTATGGCGGAGCGTTGGAGAACCGGCTTCTACCATATCGCGCGCAATGCCAAGGTGCCCGTAGTGCTGGGCTTTATCAACTTCAGTAAGAAAGAGGTGGGCATTGGTCCAATCGCGCAGTTGGGTGAAAATCTGGAGGTGGAACTGAACAAGTTACGGATATTCTACGCGGACAAAATCGGCAAATTCCCGCAACGTTACGCGCCCCCCTGCCAGCCACAGCAATAACCTTTGGAGCCCGCTGGGAACCCGGGTGTGTCAAATGCCACACCCGGCGGTGCCTACTGCGCTTTTTCTTTGACGTAAAGCACAAGGCTGTGGCCGGTCAGTTCATAGCCGTGCTCTTCAGCAATCTGGCACTGTAGCTTTTCAATTTCCTCATTGTGAAACTCAATCACTTTACCGGTATCGGTACATACCATGTGATCATGGTGATCCCCACGGTCCAGCTCAAATACGGAGTGGCCACCATCGAAGTTATGGCGCATAACCAGACCCGCGCTCTCAAACTGGGTCAGAACCCGGTAGACGGTGGCCAGACCCACATCCTCCCCCGCTTCCAGCAGCAGCTTGTACACATCCTCAGCACTCAGATGCTGTTCACTGGCACTTTCAAGCAGCTGCAGAATCTTTACCCGCGGCAGGGTGACTTTGAGACCGGCCTTGCGCAATTCCTGGTTTTCGTTTGACATGAATAGAGATTTCCCGACAGGATCTTAAGAATGGTCTTTACCTGAAACGGCCCGGAGCAGGGATCAATAATCGGCTAAGATCAAAGCGTCCTATCTGTCAGCGAGCCACCTCTTCGGGTATTATCCCATGTCCTGCGGAGTCAGCGAAACCCCGGCCATCCCTTATGGGGGCAAATCGCCAGGCCCGGGGGAACTTTCCCCCTCAATCGGGGCCTATTTGATCTGGCCAGTTAAAAATGGCGCAATAAACGCCTTTTTCAGCACATAATGGAGCAATGAATGCCGACTAGCCTGAAACTTCTCGCCATCGCCAGCCTGTGCACCCTCTTGGGCGCCTGTACACTGATCAAATTCCCCGGTGTGCACCGTATCGAGGTTCAGCAGGGCAACATCATCACCCAGGACATGGTGGATCAGTTGAAACCCGGTATGACCCGGCGACAGGTTCAATTCGTGCTGGGTACACCGCTGGTGGAAGATACCTATAATCCCAATCGCTGGGACTATGTCAATCGCCTCCGCGACCCCAAAGGCGGAGTGACCCAGCAGCGCTTTAGTGTCTATTTCAATGGCGATATCCTGATCGCCACGAGTGGCGACTGGCAGCCGACAGGCTGGCCCTGAACGCCCTTAGTGCCCTCTATTTCTTCCCGGCCAGGCGTCTAGCCTTCTCAGCGCGCTGTTTACGCGCCTCCTTCGGATCGGCGATCAGGGGACGGTACACTTCAACCCGGTCACCGGGCTGTAATTCGTAGCGCTCCGCCGGCGGCAAGCCCTTGCTGCCCAGCACCTGGGCATAAATCCCCATTTTGACGGTATTCGGGTCCACCTCCGGATACTCTTCCGGTATCCCCGAGCGTATCAGCGCCTCACGCGCGGTAGTACCGCGTTTGACCAGTAAACGCATCAGACGCTGCTCGTGGGGCAAGGCATAAACCACTTCCACTGAAATCGTCTTGTTTTCTGTCATCGCGGTTTTCCGTATATCGTATCAGCTCGCTCACACATCACCGCAACCATCTGGTTGGCCAGATCGCTGAACAGCTTGCCCACAGCTGCGGCAACCAGACGGCTCTTGAGGGAAAATGCCAGGGAAAAGGTCACCTTGCAGGCACTTTCAGCCAGCGGACTAAACTGCCACTGCCCGGTGAACTGCTCAAAGGGGCCATCGACCAGAGTCAGGGTCATACTGTGCGGTCGCTGCAAGCGGTTGCGCGTGACAAAACTCTGCCGAATGCCTGCGCGAGACAGTTCCAGGCGCGCCTCCAGAGTTTCTTTATCGCGGTGCAAGACCTCCGCACCACGGCACCCCGGTAAAAACTGCGGGTAGCTGGCCACATCATTGACCAGATCAAACATTTGCTCTGCACTGTACATCACCAGCGCGCTGCGCTCTATTTCAGTCATTCCTGCTATCCAAGCCAGTCTACTTGGCAAAATTGCCTGGGATTGCCATTCACCCGCTAATTTTGCCAGCCGACGCTACTCAAGCAAGGCAATTCCTGTAACAATCGCGTTTTTGCCGGCGAGCCGCACTCGGCACCAGCCGGGATAACAACGAGACAAGCCGTATCGGGTACAGAATAATAGTGAGAGTACTATGACCGCAGTAAGAGAGCATTTTGGGTCAAGACTGGGTTTTATCCTGGCCGCCGCGGGTTCCGCAGTAGGCATTGGCAACCTGGTGGCCTTCCCGGTAGCCGCCACCAAAAGTGGGGGCGGCGCCTTCCTGTTGATCTACGCTCTTTTCGTCTTCCTGATCTGTCTGCCGGTCATGATGGCGGAGTTGGCCTTGGGGCGACGCTCCGATAAAGACCCGGTTGGCGCCTATCGCGAACTTTCCAACGGCTCCCACCTCTGGCGCATACCCGGATGGCTGGCCTTGGCCACGCCATTTATGATCGCGGTGTTTTACCTGGTGGTCACCGTGTGGGTACTGGGATACTTGATTGAAACGGTAACCGGCAATCTGGACAAACTCGCCACCCCGGATTTCTTTATCCAGTTTATCAATACTCCACAGATATTTATCTATCTGGTGGCCCTTATGCTGGTGATCAACGCCATTCTTGCCATGGGCGTCAAGGACGGGATAGAACGCGCTGCGAAAACTCTGATGCCGATGTTGTTCGTCATGCTGCTGGGATTGGTGATTTTTGTACTGAGCCTGGAGAACGCCTCTCTCGGCTTAAAGTATTACCTTGTTCCGGACTTCAGCAAGGTCGACGGCAATGTGATCAGCAAAGCCATGGCCCAGGCTTTCTTCTCCCTCTCTCTGGGCATGGGTATTATGATCACCTACGGCTCCTACATGAAGCGGCAGGACTCCATCCCCGGCTCCTCCCGCGCAGTGGCCATCACCGACACCCTGGTGGCCTTCACCGCCGGCCTGCTGATACTACCGAGTATCTTCCACTTTAATCCACAAATAGACCCCTCTGAGCTGAGTGAATCCTCCGCAGGCATGATCTTCCAGTTCCTACCCAAGATCTTCCTCGCCCTGCAAGACGGTATCGGCTATGTTGGCGCAAGCGCAGTGGCTGCAACCTTCTTCTTCCTGGTGCTGGTTGCGGCGATCACCTCACTGGTTTCCATAATCGAAGTGCCCATCGCCACCCTGCGTGACGAGCGGCGCATGGAGCGCAAAAAAGCCATCTACCTGATTGCCGGGGTACAATTTGTACTGGCAATTGCTTGCGCCGTATCCTTTGGCATGGTCAACTGGACCACTGATTTTGTGCAACTGGCCGGCACCAACAAGTCCTTCTTTGATTTGGTTGAGATCATCTTTTACGACACCATTTTGCCCCTGAACGGCCTGCTGGTGTGTCTGTTTGTGATCTATAAGTGGAGGAAGGCAAACTTTGACAAAGAACTGCAGGAAGGCGATGAGAACTTTGCCGGCTCCTTTTCACAGAAATACGTCAACTTCTCCCTGGGCACCTTTATTCCATTGATACTGTTGCTGATTTTCATCAACACCGTGGCCCTGAAGTTTTTTGGACACAGTTTTATCTAGTCATTCGAAGTTTTCATGACCCAGAAAAAGAAAGCGCAAAGACCCAATACCATTGCCCTGAACAAGAAGGCCCGCCACGACTACTTCATTGAAGAGAAGTTTGAGGCGGGTGTGGAAATGCAGGGATGGGAAGTAAAGAGCTGTCGCGAGGGCAAGGCCCAGCTGACGGACAGCTATGTCATTTTTAAAAATGGCGAAGCCTGGCTACTGGGTGCGCGCATACAGCCGCTGCCCAGTGCATCCACCCATTTTGTCACTGAGCCCGACCGCACCCGACGCCTGCTGCTCACCAAGCGAGAGCTGTCCAAACTGATCATTGCAGTGGAGCAGAAAGGCCACACGGTGGTGGCCACCGCGCTGTATTGGAAAGGGCACCTGATCAAATGCGAAATTGCCCTGGCCAAGGGCAAGGCGACGCACGACAAACGCGAAACCGAGAAAAAGCGCGACTGGAACCGCGAGAAACAGCGCCTGATGCGCGCAACGCACAAGTAGTGTGCCGTATTAATACCCCGGTATCCAAATAGGTTACCAGGGTAGTACCAGAAGAATAATGACAGGATTTATCATGAGTGCACCGCGAGGACAATTCAGTTCGAATATTGGCTTTTTGATGGCCGCGGCGGGGTCCGCCGTGGGCCTTGGCAATATCTGGGGCTTCCCTACCAAAGCCGCCAGCAATGGCGGCGCCGCCTTTGTGGTGGTCTATCTGTTCCTGGCCTTTGCACTCGCCTACCCTGCCCTGATGGCCGAGCTTACCATAGGCCGCTACGCGCGCCGCAATATGGTGCAGGCCCTGCGCGCCATCTCCAATGGACCAATCAGCCGTTTCTTCGGCGGTCTCACCGGCTTCGGCGGCATTCTGGTAGCCTCGCTGATTCTGAGCTTTTACGCCATCGTAGCGGGCTGGATGGTAGCGCATCTGGCCGAACCCTTTGCCACACTGTTCGGCGCTCAGGATGCCGCGCAGTGGCTGACTGGCAGTAGCACCGAGCGCAATCTGCTCTTCACCGCCATTTTCAGCGGCCTTACCATGCTGATTATCGCCAGCGGTGTAGAAAAAGGGATTGAGCGCTGGTCCACCCTGCTGATGCCCGCACTGATCATTCTTCTGCTGCTGTTGATTGGCTATGTGCTCACCCAGCCCGGCGCCCTTTCCGGCCTTGAGGTATACCTGATGCCGGACTTCAGCCATTTCACGCCCAAACTGCTGATCTCCGCTTTGGGTCAGGCCTTCTTTTCCCTGTCGCTGGGGGTGGGCACTATGCTGATCTACGGCTCCTACCTGAGCCAGCAAGAGAGCCTGCCGCGCCTGGGTGCGCTGGTGACGCTGATCGACGTGGGTATCGCCTTTACCGCCGGCCTGCTGATTTTGCCGGCTATGTACGTTGCCCAGGAAGCCGGCTCACAGATTTTCTCTGCCAGCGGAGAACTGGTCGCCGGACCCGATCTCATTTTACAGGTGCTGCCTGCGCTGTTCGACACCATGGGGGAAGCCGGTATCGTTGTGGCCATCACTTTTTTTGCCCTGATGGTCATCGCCTCTCTGACCTCCTCGATTTCCATGCTGGAGGTGCCGGTGGCATTCTCCATTGAAAATCTGGGCATTCCGCGGCGCATCGCCACCCCCGTGGTGGGCCTGATCATCTTCGGCATCAGCACGATCATCATCACCCACTTCGATACCCTGTTTGGACTGGCGGTTAGCATTAGTACCGAATACGGGCAACCGCTGCTCGGCATCGCCCTGTGTATCTTTGCCGGCTGGGTCTGGCGTCGCGACCAATTGCTCGCCGAGTTAAAGAAAGGTCACCCAGACATTGAAAAGACTCTGTTTTGGAAGATCTGGCCCTGGTATGTACGCATTGTCTGCCCACTACTGATCCTGACCGCCTTCGTACATTCGGTCATATAGGAAATCCCAACCACCCGCTCCCGGCGCCTCCGCCGGGGCCTTTCCCACAGGTTTCTCTTGTCTGAACAGCGACCGGCCTGACTGCCGGGCCAATCCGGTGTATTGCCGGGCCGCCAATTGAGGTATACTCGCACGACACGAGAGTGTTTCTGATCGGGGATGACTTGGATTCGACGCCGGTGACGAAACCTTGGGTGCATGCCGTGATGGCAGCCAATCACGTTAATCCAAAGCTGTACTTTACTAGTTGCCAACGACGACAACTACGCTCTAGCGGCTTAAGCCCGCTAGCAGTCTGCTGCAAGGTTCCAGTATCGCGCTGCAGGCTGTAATACAGAACTGGATCGCTGTGAGCCGCGCCTGTCGGGGATCGGTTAAAAACTTCTCAGGCTCGCCTTCTACGTCCTGACCGCCGGGCTGTAGCGGGCTAAATCAATAGACGGAGCTAAGCATGTAGAGCCTCTGGCAGAGTGCTGACGGACGCGGGTTCGACTCCCGCCATCTCCACCAAATCGCTGTCTCAGACAGCCCACAAAAGCCCCGCAAACGTTGAGTTTCCGGGGCTTTTGCTTATCTGACCAATCCCAGTTGATCTAAGCTAACCCGTCCAAATCCAGCCTCAAGTGGACGGGTTATTGAACGGGTTGATTGCAGTGCGACCGTCCAACCCGTCCAAATTCTATGGAAGGTGAGCTATGCCGCTGTCTAACACTAAGGGCCGCGCCCTCAAGCCCCGCGAAAAGAAGTACATCGAGTCCGATGAAAAAGGGCTGACCATCGAAGTCACTCCCACCGGGGCCAAGCGCCAGGTCTGCCGCGGGTGGTGCTCAGCGTGGATGAAGTGGAGCAGGTTCTGACCACTCCCGACACCGACGACCCCAGCGGCCTCCGCGACAGGGCCATGCTCGAACTGTTTTATGGCACCGGCATCCGCCGTATGGAAATGGCCAATCTCAGCGTCTACGACCTCAACCCCGGCCGCAAAACCCTGCTGGTGCGCGAAGGCAAAGGCAGAAAGGACCGACTCTTGCCGGTGGGCGAGCGAGTCCTGCACTGGGCCGAACGCTACCGGCGCCAAGTGCGCCCGGAACTGGTCAGCGGCAAAGACAGTTGTTACCTGTTCCTCACCGACCAGGGCCAACCCTGGCCGATCAACACCCTCACCGTCCTGGTCAGAAAGTACCTGCGCCAGGCGGGCCTGAACAAGAGCGGTGCCTGTCACCTGTTCCGCCACGCCATGGCTACCCACATGCTCGATAACGGCGCCGACATCCGCTACATCCAGACCATGCTTGGCCACGCCAAAATATCGACCACACAGATTTATACCCAGGTCAGCATTGAAAAGTTGCGGGAAGTGCACCGGGCCACCCATCCGGCGAAATGGGACCAGCGGGAAGGCGAGCGGATCGAACTGTTGGAAGCCCTGGACCTGGAGAGAGAAGGCGACGACGACTGAGGGCACCATCCACCGCCGCGCTCAAGGTTCACCAATGTTAAGCGAAAAAGTGCCTTGGGGGTTGTAACCTGATAATCTATACGCGCCTTGGCGCAAACGCTCTTTAACTTGTTGATTGCATTGGGGTTGTAGCGGAAATAACGGCGGGCCCGCGTCGGAACAACTCTTCTGGCCAGAGTAATGAAACTGATGGAATCTTAAGTGGCCTAGGAAAAGGCATTGTTGATTTATTGGGTGCCTCGATTTCAGAAGCCCCACTGTATCAAACTCCTCTTATTGATCCATTGCCGGGAGAGGCTTCGAGCTTTGGAGAGGCTTTCGGTGGCTACCAATCTCCTTTTGCTCCACCGCAGTCCAATGAAGCCCAGTTGGGTTATGACTTAGCTCCGGCTGTTTTACTCGGAGTGAGTCTTATATCTAGAAATCCAGTAGCTACGGCCCCAAGGGCTCTTGGCCATTTACGTATCGGCCATACAGTTCCCTGGGCTGATATGACAAAGGCTCAACGTAGGGCATTTCAACACTCTTACTCACGGCATGGAACTGAGTTAGGGCTTCCAAAATGGAAGCAAGGAAATGCAGAAGCATTAAGAGGACAATTCAATAGCGTTGTTGGACATATTCGTGAAACTGGAACCCACTTAGGAACTAGAATAAAACCTTTTAATGGAAGATCAGTGCGGGTCAATTATTTCGAATCAAATATTCAGGGTACTAAATATTACTATTATGAAACGATGAGTGGCCAATTTGTTAGTGCAGGAAAAGCAAGATAAGGGGGGCTGCAATGGAAATCATAGAAATTTATATCCTTTGTAAAAATAGATCCAAAAAGTTGGTTTTCGAATTCCTGGATAAATTTCTTCCCAATAGGGAGGCTTCAGCTGAAGAATACCCGTATCCAGAATACGTTGATCAACCAGAGCATGTCTATAGTGACGTTGCTGAACTAATGGCTGTATTGGATAGCAATGAAGATGAGTCATACTCTCTGTATTGGGATTCTACTGATAACGCTAAAGTTAAAAATGCGATGGTTTTCTATACTGTGGATGGAGGGTTAATCGTTGGTATTGCTGTTGAAGATGATCATAGGGAGGCTTGGCTTAATAAGCTCTCCAATTTAGTTGGCGGTGAATTTGGTTATGTTAGTTTTGAGATGCCTCCCCCTGAGACTGTTCAAGAATTTATAGAATATAGTGAAAAATCAGACCAAGTAAGACTGATTTCTGGAAATATAGTGAAGGGCTAACTTTTGTTGGCCCAATTGATAAGATTCTCAGCTTCCTCTTCTTACTTGATACTATAAATTCAAAATCCCGACAGACTCTTCTGTCGGGATTTATTTTTAGCAGGCTCATTCAACAGTCAGCACCAAACACCCCGCCATCACTCTGACCTTCACCGACGTATTGATCTCAAAACCTGCCTGGCGCAGCCAATGGCCTTTCATCTGAATCCACGGCACGGAGCGGCTGGCAGCTAACTGAGAAGTAGAGGCATCAGCGAGCATGGGAAAATTTGCGGCAGAATCCACGGGTCATATGACAGCTAATACAGGTACGATAGCAGTGCAATGGAATGTTATCGGGCAAGCCTTACTTTCTTCCTGAGAACTGTTACCCTTTTATTTCTCAAAGTAGTTGGGGTTTGGCGGTAGTCGGTCCCTTTCAAAGAAAGAATAAATACTTAAACAGGGCGTTCACTATGCGCGTAAAACCGATGCTGCAGTATCTGGCAGCGACCACCTTGGTTGCATTACTGCAACCCGCGGCAGCGGACCCGGGGGAAAAAGCCTCAGAGTCTCGTTCTCTGCAGTTGAGCGTGTCCCGCGAAGACGCGTCTCAGGCGCAGCGCAACAGGCAAGCCTGGCCGGAGGTGATCAGATATCGCCCGAATGAAGAGGTGCGCATTATCATCGAACTGCGCGGGCCCTCCGCTGCGGAGCAGGCTGGCTTGCGGGCATCGGGCGCTATCGGCACACGGCGGGATATGCGCGCTTTCGCCGCCCGGCAGCAGGAGTTGGGCCTGCGCCAGCGGCAAATGGTCGCCAAACTTCAACAGCGCAAACTGATCGCGAGCCATAGCCACCGCTTTACCCGTGCAATCAACGCCATCAGCGCAACCGCCAGGGTGGATCAGCTGCCCGCTATCGCCGCCATGCCGGAGGTGCGCGCGGTAACGCGGGACCGGCAGGTGCGCGCTTTTCAGACCGGCAGTCCGCAGCAGGTACGCGCGCCCGAGGTGTGGGCAATGCGCGATGCGCAAAGCAGGGCCGTCCAAGGGCAAGGGACCAGCATCGCCATTATCGATTCCGGTATCGATTACACCCACGAAGACCTGGGCGGCTGTTTGGGCAGCGGCTGTCGTGTGGCCGGTGGCTACGATTTCGTGAACGACGATAGTGATCCCATGGACGACCACTTCCACGGCACCATGGTGGCCGGCGTGGCTGCGGCGGTGGCGCCCGCTGCCAAGCTCTACGCCTACAAGGCGCTGAATAGCGATGGCATTGGCAGCGGGAGCGACGTCATCGCCGCCATCGAGGCCGCGCTGGACCCGGACGGAAATCCGCAAACGGACGACGCGGTGGACGTAATCAATCTTAGCCTGGGCGGCGTGGGTGGAAACAACTCGGTTATGTCCGACGCCGCCAACAATGCCATGCGCGCCGGTGTCGTGGTGGTCGCCGCCGCCGGCAACGACGGTCCCTTTCTCAACTCCATTGGCAGTCCCGGTTCCGCAGAGGAAATCGTCACCGTGGGCGCGGTGGATGGGGTGGGCCACCTGGCGGACTTCAGTTCGCGCGGCATGTTCGGCATTAGCCTGGACCTGAGCAGCAACAGCGTCAAGCCGGAGATGCTCGCGCCAGGCGTGGCTATCACCAGTGCCAACCTGGGCGGCGGCCTCCGCACTGAAGACGGTACTTCTTTTGCCGCGCCCCATGTGGCAGGCGCCGCGGCGCTGCTGCGCCAGCTGCACCCGCAACTGACCAGCGCCGAGATCAAGGCGCTGCTGGTCAACCGTGCCGCGCAGGTAGCTGGCCAACTGGCCGAGGTGGGCAACGGGCAGTTGGATGCCTTCGCGGCCGCGAGCGCGCGTTTTCTGGTCAGCCCGCCGACCCTGTATGCGGGGCACTTCGGACAGGGCGCTCACAGTCGAAGATCCCTGCAGGTGACGGTGAAAAACCTGGGCGCTCCCGCCGAATTCTCAGTTGCGGACGAGGGTACTTTCCCTGCCGGCGCCGACTTGGATCTTTCCACCGACCAGTTCGAGTTGGAAGCGGGTGCGAGCAGAGCCCAGCTTGTCGATCTGAATGTCGATCACGGTCGGGTGCCCTACCGCGAACCGCTGGAACTCGCCCACGATTCGGCGCTTGAATATTTATCCGGCGAAGAGCGGGTGCGCCTGCCAGTAGCCTTCCATCGCGCGGAGGTGCTGGCCATGCGTGAATCCGAGGCGCCGGGGGAATTCTGGTCCTATTCCGCATTTTTGTTCAATGAGAGCTGGTCTGCCTGGAGGCAGCTCTCCCATTTCGAAAGTGCTGAACCGGTCCTGCATATGGCGGTGCGTGACGAGCCGATCAATATTCTGTTCAGTACGGACGTCCTTGCTGTCAGTACGGACGTTTTCGCTGCTGGAGAGCGGTATGACGTTTGGCATGCGTTTGAAAACCGGCACACGTCCGATGGTGAATTGGTAGTGCCTGCAAGAGTTCGGGGGGCTGGTATTCCCCCTCTGCAAACAGAAAGCGGCAAGACGCTCCAGTTTATGGAACAGGTACTTGAGCTGACCCACCCTGAAATGCCCGGAGCCTTGAGCCTAGGTTACGGTGGGGATACGCCGATGAGAACCCTGCGCAACCTGTCTGATAACTTCCATGTCAACTATATGGGCCTGGCGGAGGAAGGGAGCGCACACCCGCAGGACCGCAAGCTGTATACGGTTAAGCACGGCCAACAGGGCATGGCTGAAGATCTGCACTTCGATCTCAGCAATCCCGGCAGTACGCAATTGCTGATCAGCAATCCGTTCTGGAATCGGGAGGGTTATGCCGTGGGTTGGGGGCTCAAAATGTACGAGTCCGTTAGCAACTGGAGGACGATACCGAGCGAGTTGACCCACAAATCGTCACTGCTTACCCTGCATGGGCACGAGGAGGATATCACCGCTTGGCCCACATTTTTGAATTTAAATGTCCCCCTACGGGAAGATTGGACCGTGAGAACCGACAGCAACGAAATTTCCGTCGGCCGCACGGTCTACCGCAAGCTGCGGCGTAGCGATGAGGACTTCACTATCCCCGAGGTAATACTGGAGCGGTCCAGTGGAATCATGCTTATGGGCCAGGGTCCCAGGTATTTTGCCGGGGGCCTGCGCAATGACAGCGGTTTTTATCGCTTGCTTCCCAGCGACGGGGGCTCCACTTCTTCTTCCTTGATAATGGACAGCTGGGGCAACGGCTACAGCCGGGAGACGAGATACCGCGCCCTGTGCCTGCCCGGCGATAGTGAATTGAGCAGCGGCGACTTTATTCCAGAGTTCCTGTTCTTCGCCGGCAGCGAATGCACCTCGGTGCAGATGGATTTCGAGTACACCACGTCTCTCGGTGAAGATGATTACACCTCCAGCGCCCGGGTACAGCTCAACAATCTGGACGGTGTCGCCGCGCCGCGTATCGCTATGCTGGAATTGCTGGACGACGGCGTGATTTCCCACTATGCGCGCCGCAACGCCAAGCTGTTTTTGTCCCTCGAAAGCCAGTTGCCACTCGACTCCGTGACCACCGAACTGGCGCTGGACGGGGGTGACTGGTTGTCGCTGGAGACCGCACCGGTGGACGGTCGCTACCTTGCCCTGGTGCCCGAAGTGTCGGAATCTGCCGTCGCCGACCTGCGCATTGTTGCCACAGACAGTGCCGGCAACAGTGTGCAGAACACGATTCGCGGCGCCTTCGTGCTGGGCTTGAATGCGGCAACGGTAGTGGATACCGATAATGACGGCGCGGTGGACAGCGAAGATGCCCAACCCTTTAACCCCCGCTTCCGGCAGGCATCGAGTTCAGGCGTGAAGTTCAATTCGGGTACTGCGGGCGATCGCGAGGCGAGTCCCGGCGAGGAGGATGTGGTGGTGCAGGTATTTAGCCTGGAGACGGACGTAGATTCGGAGCTCAACACCCTGACCTTGCAAGCATCCGGCAGCGGGGACGACGGATTGGATATCGCCCTGGCAACACTCTACCTGGACAACAACAGCGACGGAAACCTGGATGAGGGCGACACCCTACTTGCCAGCAGTGGATTTCAAACAGATAACAGCGACCTGACTTTCCAACTCGACATGCCGGGACCGCTGGCGCTGGAATCTGGCGAGGGCCATTTCATCGTCACTTACGACTTTGTGCAATGAAGGAGCGCAAACTGATGAACGGGAAAAACTTCATGCTTAAATCTGCGGTCCCCGCTCTGCTGCTGGCTCTGAGTGCTTGTGGCGGCGGTGGCGGTAGCGGTAGCGGTGGCTCGGACAGCCCGATAAACCCGCCGCCTGGCGATTCCGTACCCAAAACCTTCTCCAGCAGTATTACCGCCGTGGATATTCGCCGAAAAGACAGCGGTGATTCGCTGCCGGTATCCGGATTGCCTGGGAAGGGTGCAGAAATTACGCTGAGCGAATGAATTGCTTTTGGGTATAGGAAGTCTAAAAGCCTTTTTGCCATCCACAAGCAAACACCAACTGTAGCGCTCCACTTTGGGTTCTGTCGCAAACTTTATGTCTGGCCGAAATACACCGATGATCTGGGCGCAGTTACCCTGCGGCCGCCATAAACTGGCGATAGGCTGGTATGTCAGCCTGTCCCAGTTGCCCTTTTCGGATCATATGTGCTGCTTCAATTTCATCGAGAGTGACAGCGGCTGAAAGCCCATCATAGGCTTGGTTACCCTAGCTGCGACAAGAATCCCACGGTAACCCTATTGAACTCGGTTATAGCGTTTCAAGCCATCGCCTTTACCTCAGCCACGGCCATGTCAATCTCTGCAGATGTGTTGAGCAGGCTCGGTGCGAAGCGGGCGTAGGAGTTACGGTAGGGTGTAGCGCTGGCAATGATCCCTTTGCCGCGCAAGCGTTTGACAACCTCCACCTGGGGCACGCCCTCAACATCGAAGCATACCAGGCCGGATGACAGTTCCGGTGATATCGGCGTGTAGAGCTTGACGTGGTCCAGCTCGGCAAGTCCCTGCTTGGTCTGCGTATTCAGATCGTGGATACGCTCCTGCACCCGCGCCTTGCCCACGGCGAGGTGCAGGTCGAAGGCCGCGGGCAAAGCCCAGCGGCTCTCGAATGAATGGAAGCCGCCCGGGGTCATGTGCTGACCTACCGGCACCTTATCCGGCGTGGTCTGGCCCAGCCAGACGCTGTAGCTCTCGCTAAAGCTGGGAATGACGGGGCGAGCCATAGACCAGGCGCGCTCGTTGCCCCAGATGACGCCAGTGCCGCGCGGGCCGAAGATCCACTTATGGGTGCCGGCCATAAAGAAGTCGCAACCCAGCTGGCTGACATCTTGATCTTCGACGCCGAATCCGTGCACGCCGTCCACGCAGAACAGAATCTGGTCCTCCTTGTCGCGTTTGAAATTGATCTCGTCGATGACGGTGGACATGGCCTTGATCGGCAGCTTGACGCCGGTAGAGGAGTGCACCCAAGTGCAGGCGAAGACCCGGGTCTCGGATTTAATGGCATCGTGCAATCGGCTGCAGACGCCGTCCACCGACACCAGGGCCGGATCGTCGTACAACGAGATCTGACGAACGCTGGCCCCAGTACGCTTGGCGCGCAGCTGCAGCGATAAGTCGGTGGAATAATGGTCGTGGGTGGTTTGCAGTACCTCCGTACCGGGGGCGAGCTGCAGCCCACTGTAAACCATGGCCAGGCCCATGGTGGTACTGTCGGTGAGCGCGATGTGACTGCCGATGCCGCCCATGTAGCGCGCCGCGCTGCCGGTGATCTTGCTATCGATGGTCTTGTAGTGGCGGTGCCAATAGTCGGCAGGGTTCTCATCGAAGGCCCTACGATGCGTTTCGATCGCCTCGGCAACCGGGCGCGGGTGCGAAGCCAGCAGAAATGTTGCCAACTGTATATAGTCACGGGTCAGTGGAAATAAGTCTCGAAATGCGTTCCAATTTGTCGCGGCAGCACCGATGCTCGTTGGGGCAGCTTGGGCTGCGCCGGTGCCGTTCAGTGTGACGGCGCCAATAGCCAGCCCCGCCCTCTGCAGAAACTCCCTTCTCTTCACGGTTGTGCCCCCCCAGAACGCATTCCATAAACCTTCAACATAGACCACAGGGATCGGAATGCCAAACGTTCAGCAGCAATGCTCAATTTGAACGCTATTGTAGCTAATTCAGCTCAGGTCGGAATCTTATGACCAATCACTTGGGAAATTCTACGGCCACAAAGTAAAACGTTACACGCTACTCAAAAAATTTTTACTGAACTACCACTTGTAAGGCTGGGAAGAACCTCGCGTGCGCTGTTATTGTAGCGAAGGAATAGGTCGCCACTCAGTGGCTATGGAGTTTCGTTGCTTAGCCCTGGCCGCTTTTCGTCTGTGAATGCTCCCAAAGTCTCTCCGTGATGCCCACCATTTATTGCAAATCTACCCTGTGGAGTGAAGTCCACATTTTCTGGATCGGAAAACAGAGGATCAACAAACTGCGAGACCTGGTCAGGATCAGATTGCAAATGTGTATGAAGCGTGTCGGTGAAAGCACTCGTCCAATCGCTAAAGCTATTAAACGTTTGAGGATTTTCGCCTCCAAGGTCCAGTAGCCATTCGGGGCCCGTTGAGGCAGTGTAGTCTGTGTGCCAGAAAAGGTTGTAATCCATCTCACTGATATTAGTTGAAATACCCAGTTGGCTGGAAGCCCGGGTAATCAGGAGGTCTCGTTCAACATGGCTGAAAATATTATTGTAAATGGTAACGTCAGTCATGCCCGAGAGGTTTACTGCAATACGTTCGATATCGTGAAAGGTATTGTTGACAACACTGAGATCTTGCGATTGCTCTCTGGTGTTTCCCATGTCCAGGTCAATAGCACTGGCTGTTTCAAGGAATAAATTGCCCTGAATTTGCAGTTCGCTTATCTTGCTGTCTGCGTAGGGGGCACCATTCAGTGAATTAGTTGTTCCGACAACTGCCTTGTCGAGCAGTTCGAAGTGATTGTCTTGAATAATGATATCTGACAGTTGTTTATCATTTTGAGTCTGGAGTCGAACACCGGTGTCGGAATTGGAGAAGTGGTTCTGCCTGATGGCTATCTCCGTGATGTCACCGCTGTCTGCGGTCACGATGGGAGTGTTACTTTCCCTATCGCTCTGGTAGATGTCGTGGATTAAATTGTTGCTGATCTCCACCTGGCTGGCACGTGACAACCTTATACCGCCAACATTTCTGTCACCATATACATGGTGGATATGGGTGTTGCGGATCTTGATACCGTTGGATTCACAGTCGCCGAGCGATGATGAAACCCCAGAAGAGTGTACATTTTTGATCTCAAGGTTTTCAATAACAACATGGCTGGCGCACAAAAGGTAAATGCCAACCACGCTGTCTTCGTCGGTCGAGGTAATGCCCTGGTCAATAACCGGTGCAGAGGTGTCGTTACTTGTATCACCAGCAATGCGGATCGGGGCGTCTGCTGTTCCGCTGTTGGCCAGTGTAAATCCTCGTATGGTTTCACCGGGGAAGCGATAGTTAGTTCTGTATTGGCGACCGCCTCTGATAATGATGGTATCGCCTGCCTGCACCTTTTGTAGCGCATCCTGCAAGGCTTGGCTGCCATCGACTTCGTAGGTTTGAGTGTTTGGGGGCGGTGGTGCCTGGGTGTCTGGGGTTACAACAGAGACCTCCCCGCCGGACCCGGATCTGCTGCAGGCGATAATCGATATGGCTGTGCATGCTGCGACGGAAAGAGGGAGCAAAACCCTTTTAGTCTTTGTAGTGGGCATTTTATAAGTACTCAAATGAATCGTTGTAAAAAATAGCGAATTACCATCGAGGCTAAGCCAGGTTTCAGCAATCTTTCCGGCATTGGTGGCGTGCAGAGAGACACATAGGTGAGCCGGGGAATGAATGCGCAAAGATCGAATCTGCGCTTGAATCTATACTGGAATTCCACCAAATAGCGCCGCGCATATTCAGGGCGGATTGCATGGTGATAGGTGCTGCGCAAGGCACCCGTTGAATTGTCGGGTACTGTATTCACCTGATCAAGCTCAGGCCCTCCAACGCAAGCGCGGCCACCACCACAGACAATCGGATTGCGTGTGCAGTTTGCCCTGGTAACGGCCTGGAAGTACGCGAGGCCATCTGAGATGGCGGTGAGAAATTTCATCATTTTAATGCCTTTCTGAAGCTGTACCTTGTTGCGAGCTATGATGGAATTCTTTTCAGATCAATGAGATGCCTGTGTTTATAGACACACTTAAATGTCACTTAACAAGTGATGGCACTCAAAAAATGATATGATATACTATACGTGTTTTGGCGCTTGGGCAATTCTGCAAGGGTATCTTCTCTGATCGTATCTGAGCAGTGTTGTCCGGGTTATCGTTTGTGAAAATACGACGTTTTGCTGCTCGAATAATTCATAAATTATCGAATAACTTATAAATAAAAGATAAGGAGATCATCCATGCAGAGTATCTTGAAATGGATTGCCGCGGGCGTGTTGGGTGCCCTGGCTGTTCAGTCCCACGCGCAACACAGCGATGTTACATTTGACGTTGACAACGGTCAGATTGTTATCGAGCTTGAAGGGCATATGCACGAATCAGGTAAAGGCGAGGCCCCCGAAGGGGGTGTCCTTACCAGCGGTGGAGAGGTATTGTTGTTTGAAGCCGACTTCTTCGATTTCGGTCTGGGCCCCTTTGCCACAGACGATCCGGGGTACGCCTCCCATGAAGAGACTGATGTGTTGAACCCCGGCGATTTCATCGGTTTCTCGGGTGTTGCTACATTGCAGTTCTGGGACGGTAGTGCCTGGACGACGACGACAGCTGACCAAGTGACTGTGGTCGATGTTTTTGGTGCAGAGACCGTATTTAGTTCCGCAGGCGTAGCCGCTGGCAGCTCTGGTTTTGTCGGTGTTGCAGATGCTGTGGGTGGTTTCCATTCACATATCGATTATGAGATCAACCCGGATGCAGCGATGGGTGCTTACCTGATTGAAATGCAGTTGTTGGGCTTTGACAGCACGGGCAGCAATCAAATTTATGGCACATCTGAGAGCTACTACATCGCATTCAACTTTGGTTTAGATGAAGCGGCCTATGAAGCGAGTATCGACGCTTTCCTTGCCAATGCCTCTGCCGTAGTGCAGCGACAATAATGATGTCCTCTGTACTGTTACGCGTGGGGGCTTGGTGCACACAAGAGGTTTAAATCACCGCCCCCCTGTCTTCCAGTCTGCTTGACAGGCATCTGGCCCGCTCCGCGGGCCCTTTAACTCATTCACTCAACTACATACATGAGGTATCAAGTGCTGAAGGCGTTTAGGCAGGTAGCAGGTTGGTTCGTCGTCCTGGCTATCCCCCAGCCGGGGCTAGCAGAAGATCCCGAGGACAAAGAACATGAAGAGATTGAAGAGGTCACTGTCTCTGGCCAGAAAGAACCAGGAGCCCATGACCAGTTTCGAACCGGTCAGTCTGGCGTAGTCCTGGCTGGCGATGAACTTCGCCTTGAGATCAGCAATACCCTGGGAGAGACATTGGCAAGCCAGCCGGGGGTTCACAACGCCACCTTTGGGCCCAGTGTTGGTTTGCCAGTATTGCGTGGTTTGTCTGGTGTACGCGTCAGGATCATAGAAGATGGCATCGGAAGCTGGGACGCCTCCTCGCTCAGTCCAGATCATGCTGTCGCTATAGAGCCAATACTAGCAGAACGCATAGAGGTACTTCAGGGCGCTTCAAGTATTGAGTTTGGCAATGCTGCGGTAGGGGGCGTCGTACACGTCGATACACAGCGTATCCCCTTTACAAAAGCAGGGCAGTCACACTCTGGTGCTGTTGAGTGGAGAACAGAACTTATTAACGATCACGCTCAAACAACCACTGCCGCAAAGTTCAATATTGAGAATCAGCGCTTCGGTTTTCATATTGATGGGTACAACAGAAATCACGATGATGTCGAGATCCCCGCTTGCGCCATTGATGTCGCGCGTGTGAATCGCCAGTTTGGTTTTGATGCAAGTCAGTCGAATACCTGTGGCTATATTGCCAACAGTGATGCTGAGGCGAATGGCTATTCGATCGGTGCCGCATTGACCGAGGAGCACTGGTACATCGGCGCTTCGGCCCGAAATATGAAATACGACTACGGCATACCGCCGGGAAGTCATACAGAACCTCGAGACAGTGGCCACAGCCACGGTGGTAGCGAAGGTGGTGATCCGCTGATCCGTATTGATCTCGAACAACAGCGTTACGACTTTAGAGCGGGCTATCGATTTCAGCAAAACGTTTTACAGCAGCTAGAGCTGCAGATAGCGACAGTAGACTACGAACATTTCGAAATGGAGAGAGGATTAGCGGGTACGCATTTTGTCAATGATGTAACCGAGGCAAAACTGAGTCTTGAGCACAACCTTGCTGCAGGCCTTGAGGGTGTGATCGGGATGGAAGCCATTGATCGCTACTTTTCTGCCACGGGTAGAGAGAGCTTTGTGCCACCCTCGGATGTGACCAGTTTTGGCGTGTACCTGGTAGAAAAATGGCAGCGCGGGGCCTGGACCTTTCAGGCGGGCGGACGTTTCGATGTCACGGAGATTCGCCAGCGCGAACTCACAGCCCCCCTTCGCCCCGATAATTATCAGCTCATGCACGCGCCCATTGAATATAAGACCGGCAGTTTCCAGCTGGGTGTTGACTATGGACTGGAGCACCATCAATGGTTCGCAGCACTCGGCAGACATCAGCGTACGCCCGATGTCCATGAGTTCTTGTCATTGGGGCCACATTTGGCGACCCGCAGTTTCGACCTCGGTTTGCTGCTGCGCTCCAATGGTGATATTCCAGACGCAGAGCTGTTTAACACCTTGGAATTGGGGTGGGATTGGTCGCACGGCCTGGGCAGTACCCACATCAGGCTATTTCGCAGTGAGGTGGATGGGTTTATCTATCAGAATAATACGGGGATTTTCTACGACCTCGCCGAACAGCTATTTCGTATTAACTGCGTTCGGCTAGCCGAGTGCCTGCCCGTTTATGAATACCAACAGAACGATGCAGTAATACAGGGTGGCGAAGTGCAATGGCTGTGGCCTGGTGTTTCTGTCGCTCGCGGTACCTTGCAAGTCGACTGGTTTGTAGACTACGTGGAGGGAAATTTAGAAGGTGCTGGTGACAGTGGCACTGGTAATGAAGACATTCCCCGAATGCCACCCTGGCGTCTTGGCGCAGGGGCTGAATGGTCTTCGACGCAATGGTTGTTCGATATCACGGCGACTTATGTGGCTGCGCAAAACAACCCCGGCGCCTTCGAGACAGAAACCGACAGTTATCTTGAAGTGAATGCGAGTTTGCACTACAGGCTGACGGGATGGCTGGACAATGCCAGCGTGTTCCTCAAAGGCAAGAATTTGAGTGACCAGGAAATTCACAATGCTACATCATTTATTCGAAATTTTGCTCCGGAGCCAGGTCGTTCCCTGGAGTTGGGGCTCAGCTGGGAGTGGTAAGATGGGGATACGATGTGTGGTTTGCTGCTATAGGCAGTTACGGAACTTAGTGGGCGTGCTATTGCTGGTCGCAACAAGCCTGAAGGTGAGCGCTCAACACCGCAGCTGTAACGACTTTGGACACTTTGACCTTTTCATTGATATTGTCCCACCGGCTGCAGTAGGCGCTAAAATCCTGGTCGACTCTGCGGGCTCTTTTCCGCTCAGTGCGGATACCGGCAACATCGTGGTGCCGGCAGATTTTGGTGACCTTCCCGGTGGACCACACAAAACGGATGACCCTGGTTGGGTGGTAAATACCGGCGGCCTTTTAGATGGCGAGAAACTGTGGTTTCGTGCTTTGGGAGCGCTCCGCTACTGGGATCCAACTATCGAGGCGTGGATAGGCCCCGTCAATGGGGAGCGCGTACGGTATTTTGGCACTATTCCTTTCGAAGTTTTTTTGCGAAACGATCCGGTTGAATTGGCATTCTACAAACAGGGAACGATATGGTCGTACGGCGGTCTCGAAGGCCCCCTCGAATCACCAATCGACCAGGCTGCGCCGGACGGCAGCATGCATACGCACCTGGATTTCTGTGTGGAAGCCGCCGATGGTGACTGTGCGCTCCGTGGAGTTGGGCACACTGGCAATCCATCGACCGGTGCCTATCTGATAGAACTGCAGTTATTTTCCGATGCGGGAGCAGGTGAGAAGTACAGAAGTTCGCGACCTATACAGGTCTTATTGAACAACGGCTTGACCGGGGATCAGTGTGGGACCGCGATCAACGCGTTGATTCAGCCAACTAATGTCGATTCGTCTGAGGCCCTGCCGGGGGCAGGGGTGCTCATCATGACGGGGTACTAACGCACACGGACCTGTACTGTGTCTGTAGCTTCGTCTGTTCATAGAGTACCCCTTTGAAAAAGGGGGTACGCTACGACATATCGACTGGCCTGGAAAGCCTGGGGCTGGTGAGGCACTTACCATTATTCCACCGTGTTTCGCACATCCGCTCACTCAGTTTCAGCGGCACTGGTGATCCACTCCAGGGTTGGCGCAGTACGGTGATGGGTTGCCTGTTCATAGCTGTAGGCAGCCCCGATCAACAGCGACTCGGTATTGGCACCGGAAAAAAAGGAGATCCCGACCGGCAATCCCTCCACATAACCCATTGGCACCGTAATGTGTGGGTAGCCGGCTACTGCAGCCGGGCTGCTGGCCGAGCCTTCGAATTGATCGCCACGCTCATAGTCGGTCTGCCAGGCCGGCCCCACAGTCGGAGCAATCAACAAGTCCACATCGCAACGATCGAGGGCGGCATCAATCCCCTCTTTACCGGCCAGGCGCCTGGCACCTTCCTGCGCCTGTATATAGGCGGAATCTGTCAATGCGGGGGCTTGTAGAGCGTACTCGAACAACTCCTGCCCAAAGTGGACAAGCTCCTTGTCCGCAAGCTGCTTATTGCCCTCAACCAGCGCCTTAAGGTTATTCACCTCAGGCAGGTCAGCCTGCTCCAGATACGCATTGATGCCCGCCTTAAACTCCGATAACAGGACGGTGAATTCCTGCTCTGAAAACTGCCCGACAGTGGCGATGTCACAGCTGTCGACCAGCTCCGCGCCCTGTGCCTGCAACGCTTTCAATTCCGCATCAAAGGTGTTATCCAGGTTTTGGTCGTAGCCCATCAGATTGCGTACCACGCCAATACGCTTCCCATTCAAACCGTCTTTCTGAAGCGCTGAGCTGTAGTTCACCGTAGAGTCGGTCATGGATTCCAGCAACAGGGCAGCGTCGGCAACGGTGCGTGCCATTGGCCCGGCGGTGTCCTGACTATGGGCGATAGGGATAATGCCACCCTGGCTGATCAGGTTCAGGGTTGGCTTGATAGTGACAATGCCGTTAATGGCTGCCGGGCAGGTCAGCGAGCCATCGGTTTCGGTGCCCACTGATACGACTACCAAATCCGCGGCCACGGCCACGGCCGAACCACCGCTGGAGCCGCAGGGGTTGGCACCCTCCTGATAGGGGTTACGAACCTGTCCGCCCACCGCACTCCAGCCACTGCTGGATGGATGCGCGCGAAAGTTGGCCCACTCACTCAGATTCGCCTTGCCCAGTATAACCGCGCCCGCCGCACGCAGTTTTGCCACCAGAGGGGCGTCCCGCTTGGGCAGGTTATCCTTCAGCAGCAGCGACCCTGCGGTATTTGGCATCTTATCGGCGGTATCGATATTGTCTTTTAGCAGTACCGGGATACCGTGCAGAGGGCCCCTACTACCTTCTTGTGCGCGCTCCTGGTCCAATTGCCTGGCGATATCAAGGGCATCGGGATTCACCACAATGATTGAGTTTAAGCCCTTTTCGCCCTGATCGTACCTGGCAATACGCGCCTGATAGTACTCCACAAGCTGCACCGAACTGAGTTGTCCATCGGACATCATCGCCTGCAATTCCGCGATACTCTTCTCACTCAAGTCTGGTGTCTTGGCCCCACTGCAGCCTGCCAGTGACAATACTGCCCCAAGTGCCAGGATTTTTATCCACTGTGACACGGCCTAACCACCCTCTTCTGATACTTGTTTCAGGACCCTGACCCCCACTGCTTCTATGGGGCCTTATTCACTGCAACCTACCGGATTTCGCCTGTTTTGTCGATCAATGACTTGATCCAGCATTTCAGTACCCCCAGTTACTCACAAGGCGAAAGGGGAGAATACCCTTATCTCGGGACCGTATGAGGCATGGGCGCCGATTACGAGCGTACAGGGCGGTATTCACAGCGTGACCCGAGAGGAGGGTATTCTTTGCTTCCGACCCGGTAGTAAGCCGCTTTTGTCACCTTTGCCATTTCTGACTCATCTTGATGTCGACTTTGGTAAACAGAATTATTTACACTCTTAAATAGTATATCAATGCTGTACAAAATTAAAACATGGTTGCCCATTTGGAAATTAAGATCGCTTGAAATAAGTCTCCCATGAAAGCCTCAACAGCAAATCCTGCCGGCACTTTCTGTTACTGAAACCTATCTGGGGTCCAAAAATCAAAGGAACGGCTATCAACCCGCATTGACCAAGGACTGCCGGAATGAAAAAAGAATTTTGCTAAACAAGCATCGGGTTTTAGTGGCTGAAATAGATCAAATCGCACACACTATTTGATTGGCGAACCTGCCCTGCAGCCCCAATTTAATTTTTGCACTGCGTTCGGTGCAGGAACGGAAAAATGAACACACCCCATTAAATAAGAGCCGAACAAATTGGCCACTGCAGGCCTGAAGTCATTGTTATGAAAACCAAGCCGGGCCGCTAATGCGGCCCGGCGAGGGTTAAAATGCGATCAGGGAGCTACTTAACACTTCTCTGAGAGAAGCGAGCGTGCCACCTAGTTAGTGGTACAAGTTAATAGCCAGGTTTTAGTAATGCCACCAGTGTCACCTCCGGGAGCCGGCACATTGGCCGAAATTTTCACGGGACTTGAACGACCCGGTACGGCATTAACAGGGGCAATAACTGTGATCGCGAAGCGACTGGGACCAATGTCACTGGTATTCCCAACCGAATTCACCTCTGGCTCCACGTCACAATAGTCTGACTCAGTCGTAACCGTCGTACCCAGAGGCAACCTTCCGTTGTACTTATCAGACAGATATAAATAAACTGTACGGGAACCGCTAAGTGAAATATTGACATCATAAGATTCAAGGGGAACATCTGCGCCTGTAAATAGCTCTCCGTAGGGCTCATCTCCTGCTACCAGAATCTCCAACTGAGTACGCGCATGGACCAGTTCCTTAGAGCAGGAACCCGCTATTTCGGCGGCGTCGGAACAGCGAGAGCCGTTATAAATACCATTCCCATGATCATAGACACCATTTTCAATCAAAGATATTAACTTCTCATCGTCACCAGCCGGGGCGGGGCAATTAGGATGGCAACTACCAACTGTCTCTGAGTGACCAAACGCCCCATCTTCATTAAAGTCCACATACGCTTCCGGCAAATCATCGAATTTTTCACCGACGTCATACAACCCGTTTTCATTTGCATCATCAAAGCTTTCCTCTCCCAGCGTATATGCCAGGATTGAAGAGCGCGCGCCATAGGGCTGCCCCAGAAGTTCCGGACAGGGGACACCTCTAGGCACATTAGGGACACTACAATCCGTATTGAAAATGGTTCGAAGCGAAGCCACATTACCATCGTCATCAACGAAGGTGTAGAACAGTGATTTTCGGGGATTCTGGCTTCTCCAGGTCACGGAACATGTACCATTTACAGTAGTACAGGATCCGCTTTCTTCAAAACCGCCGTATTCAGTCTGAAAAAATACTGCGGTATCATCGGGAACGGAGATCTTGAAGAAATCGGTAACAAAAGCAGTGATTGTCGTGGTTAGGCCGTTAAAGTTATCACCACCCGGATTCAGGACCGTAGCAGACGCAGAAAAGTTACCCTGGTACGGTATGCCTGAAGATATCACCAGCTTATTAGACACGGTTGAAGCAACAACCACTCCATTATCCACAATCGAGGCTACTACCAGAACCGGCCCCGCAACGGTACCGGAAGAAACCGACACACTCACTTCGCCCGCTGCATCGGTCACGCCCGAGTTGCTGGTAAGGCTTACCCCTCCGACCTCTGTGGACAATTCGAAGTTGACATCAATCCCATTGGCTGGCAAACCATCCTTATTGAAGACGCGAAAAACAAGGGTTGACGTCTCCTTACCCCCGCTACCTTGAAGAGAAATAATCGCAGGCTCTGCGCTGATAAACTCAATGGAACCTACCTCGGCAGGCGACACCTCAAGCTGGCCACTAGCCGATATCCCTGGATAAACCGCTAGCGCTGCAGTGACAGTATCCTGGCCTTGACAGCCTTCAGCGGTATAGGTCGACGTTGCCGCACCATTTGCCGTAGGCACCGGAGAATCAAGGGTGGCAGCGGGTGGTTCGCTCCGGCTGCAATTACTGGAAAAGACCACCTCTAACGGCTCAGGGTAGCGATCACCATCCGGACCCTGCACAATGACATTTATGGGCGTACTACCAGTAGAAGACAGAATCGGCGCTTGAATATCCAGACTGCCCACCACAAACTGCCCATTGTTCATATAACCGAGCTGTAAAGCAGGCTCTACAACAGTAAATGTCAATGGCGAGAGTGGCGCCTGATCAGTACTAGTGGTATCGTAGGTAACAACTATCTCCCCGGCACTCCCAATCTCCTGCCCTTCAACATCCAGCTCTATCAGTGCGACACCAGTTTCATTAGTCAGTATTTGTCCACTCTCGGGTGTCAAGCTACCCAAGGTTGTGCTGACACTCACGTTACCGGAAACAACAGGATTATCATCGTTATCCTTGACAGTCACCTGGACATGTACTGGCTCCAGTGGACTGGGATTATCAATCTGCTCACCAGTATCAATATCACGCAATTCTACAGCAATACTATAGGAGGCATCCGGCTCCTGTGTAGTATCATCCGGGGCGCTAAACCCGTTATCGCTACCGCCTCCACCACCACAGGCGGCCAGTGAAACTGCAATGGTCAACCACAGGAACCATCGCGAAATTGATTGGTACAGCGTAAGAGTGTGCATCTACTTATCCTTCACAATATCTTTTGCACCCAGTGGCAACGGTCAGCATCCCCCCAACTGGGTGTTTACAGCCTTTACCGACATGGCTAAATACGTTTTAGTTTTCATTGACCACTCATACAGGTGAGAAGCCAATTGGTACATCTGTTGGTGTGTTTGGATAAAGAGCCGCTTTGTCAAAAAAACACTCCAAAGCACAAGCCCAACAGTCGCCATTGGAGACTATCCTGAATCAGTGCCATAAATTCAAGCTCTTTGTGTACCACCGTGTGCGCTTCTTCGATCAAGAGCATGGCCCGGGCGCACTTGATGCACCGCAACGCCCTCTTCAGCCTGCTGGAGGAGTCTTACTATCTGGCTGTCTGTCGGTAGGGATTTGTACAATGCCTCCCTGAGCGGGAAACAGGTGTTCGTTAATTTTGAACTGCGATTTTGAAACTTTCATCCGCAAAGTTTATCATATTCAGTGCAGACAGTCCCCAGCCTGATGAAGCGTATCGCCAAACTGGTACAAACGTTTTTCTAAAAAACTGTTTCAAATCTTTCCGGCACTTTGGTCGCCACCACATTGATTTTGTCTTGAATGACAGCTGGCTTTGGTTGTTTAGTCTTACACGGAGTATCCTTGGCAAAATACACTCAGGCACCGGCTGGCTTGCTTCAATGGACGGCACTGGGCCAGCTTGTTGCGGTGTTCAATGACGATCTTTGCTCTTTCCAGTCCCCGTAAAGCCTCCATGCTGGCCGCCAGCTGATTTGCTTCTTTTAGACTTTCATAGAGATCACTGGTAAAGGTGGCCAGCATGGCAACATGCTGAAACAGGAGGCAAGCCCTCCTGCGACAGGAATGCCCTTTAGGCTTGTCACTGGCAGAAACTGTGGACTTCCTGACACCAGCCACCACAGCCGCCGAAAGTGAACGCTCACCTCACCCCAATAAAGCGCAGACCGCACCGGCCCGATGACTGACTGGGCTTAAGCCCGCAATACCCCCCAGGAACCGGTCTTGGACTTCAGTGGCTGATATTTAGGGAACTGAATCCACGTCCCGCCCTACTACCAGGTCATTATCTCAGACAACCCACGAAAGCTGCGTGAACCGAGTGTTTGCGAAACGCTTGCAAATCCTGGGGCAATTTGGGGAAAATTAACACCACTGACATTCTTACGACAAACTGATCAAGTAGAAAAACTGCCAGTGGTACCCAGTTCGATAGTATGTGAGGAGATTTATATATGGATTAGTCTACACCTGAAATATACTACAGGCTTATTTACACAATTTATTGACCAATCGTCTTTTCATCCAATGAGTAAATAATATTCGTCACTGGTAGTATCAATGTTTTTAATATCTTCTGACCTGTTTTAGAAACCTCAGTATCTGGGTTAAATACCGATACAGTATCTTCCGGTTTCGCTATATACAGATCACCCTCCAGCTCGAATGAGTTTTTTTTCAGCAATAATTTTTAATACCTGAGTTAATTCAACGTTGATTCAAATCCGAAGTGCATCACTTGATTAGGTAGAAATTGATTAAAAAGAGGGAATGACAACCAGCCCTTTACACTCACCCTCAACTTTACGATTTACCCACGAAATGATCTGAATCAAGTTATGTTTTGAAACCCGCTTATCGATATACGAGGTATAATGAAGCACTCCTGGTCTTTAGCAAGGTTGCCGGTCTATCTCGTACTGACACCGATTTTTCGCTTTGATTGGCCGCAATCGGGCCGACTGGTCGCTATTCGACCAGATTGAGCAAAAAGCAGGCGACGCAAGACTGGCTATCGATTGACTTTAAAGGGAATCTGCATAAGATGCTAAAAAATTAACCCTGAAAAACGCCAAAGTACAATCAGACAGTTATTTAGTGAGGATAGTGAGGAGCTTTTTCGGAGAGCTAACCTTCAACGGGATTAAGTACCGCTTTAGGCTTAAAGTTATTTTCCATCCACAGTCAGAAGAAAGAATGAACAAGATTTTTACCATTATTGCATTAGCCGTTGCCACCACTTCCTGCATGAAGCTCGAAGTAAAACCTGACGGCATTATTGGGGATACCGTAGATGCCGGCAAGGAGGCCTACAAAAGTATCAAAAGAAGCCGAAATGGTGAAGAGGAGCGTAATTTCTCTCACAAAATAAGCTATAACTCCGCTATCTCTAATGCAGTCAATATCGCTAATTGCAAAAAGGAAATGATGGAGGTTATTTCTGTCTTTGAACTCACCGTATCCAAGATACTGACCGAGTCCTCGGAAATTGTAGGGGAAGACGAACGTAGAAGCGTACAGTGTACTGTGAAGGCAGTAGTACGTAAAAGCACCTGAAATCTCTCAGAGTAAAACTCTACTGTATATACAGCCTCGACACTATAGGTTTAGAGGCTGTAGTCACACACCTAAAGCCCTGATCAGCTGGCCTTGTTCGGGGCCATGAGGGGATGAATTTAATGCGATGCTGATTTATAACGCTATCCACCCCTCGCAAAATTTCACCGTCCAAGGATAGAAAAATGACAAGATACTTGGCCATTTTCCTTGCTTTTATTTCCTCCATGTTAGTTCCTCTTTCAATACAGGCAGATAGCGCACCTAAGGAGATAAACCACCTGATTCAATTTGTCTCTACCTCTGGCTGTACATTCATCCGAAACGGCAGCGAACACAGCAGCTTGGATGCGGTGGAGCACATGAAGAAAAAGTATCAATATTTCTCCAGCAAAATTGACAGCGCCGAAGCGTTTATCGAACTGAGCGCCAGCAAAAGCACCTTTAGCGGTCAGCCTTACCATATCAAGTGCGAAAACCAGCCAAAGGAAAAGTCTCAAACCTGGCTCTTAAATGAACTGACACGGTACCGTATGGCCGAGAAATTAGAAGTAGACGACACTTAACTAGTGGCTGGAAAAGCCGTACAATGCTCGACTCGCGAGAAAACCATCAAAGGGGATAATGATTTTCCTCCCCACCCTCCCCCTTCTGGGAAACCAACTAAAGCGCTGCTTTGAATGGTAAGTCTATGTTTCCCAATAGTCATATCAAAATGGGGTAAGTATGGAAAGTGAACTGCTGTCGCTTCGTGCGGATCTGGCTTTACTGGAACGGGACAACCAGCGCCGCCTCGATACCTTTGAGCGCAGGCTATCGGCCCTTGAGGTGCAGCTGCAGCGGGCTAATGCAGCGCAAAAAGAAGCGTTGCCCGAGGTGACTGCTGAGCTGGAAGATGAGCTGGCCCTTCTTATGGGCACGCATCCCGAGGCCCACCGGGCCGCAGAGCAAACTCAGCCGGCAGCCATAGCTGCTGCAGCGGCATCGCCCGCGCTTAAATCCCCCGAACCCGGGCCTCCCCCCAAAAAAGAAAGTAAACCATCAGTATCCTCCGAATGGTTCCAGGAGGGGGTTGGCCTATTGGTACCGGCTCTGGAACCGCTCAATCGGGTGTGGGAGCCCCTTGTAGGCTTTTATCGTCACTACCAGCGCCAGGGCAAGGCGCCAGTATTCTTTATGACCGCAGCCGGCATTCTGGCGCTGGTACTTGGCTTTGCCTACCTGCTGCAATTCTCTTTCAACGCCTACCTGGGCCCAGCCGGCAAAGTGACCCTGGGCTTTTTAATTGCGGGCGCAACAACCTTTGGAGGCGTGACCTTCAGCCGGCGTATGCCGCAGATGGTAGGCTACGGTTCCGGGCTGATTGCGCTCGGGGTTATTCTTCTTTACCTGTGTGGTTACTTTGCCGGGTCCTACTACCAGCTGGTTCCTATTCCAATTGGGGTAGGCTTGCTAGTGGTGACAACAGGGCTGTCGTATTTACTCGCCCTGTTGTTTGAAACCCGGGTAGTGTCCATGGTGACCCTGCTGGGGGGCGCCACCATGCCGCTGGTGACGAATCATTTGGACCCATCGGCAGTTATTTACCTCAGCTATTTATTCGCACTCGCGCTCGCCATGCTGCATTTGTCCAGGCGGATACGCTGGCCGCAGCTGGCGATGGTGACCATGACCCTGAGTGCCGGTATGTTTGAGTTTTCGATCTCAAACCTCGACGAAACAGCCCCCACCTGGGGGCCACTGCTGCTACTGCACGGCTTCTTTTACGGGTTCGCCCATTACGCCCTACGAGGGCTAAGCACGAAAGGGCTGGAGCGAAGTCGCTTGGTTATTATTGCCGCGAACCTGGTGCTGTTTATCCATATCAGCTGGTCTTTGGCACCGAGCAGCAATGTGCTGGGCTTGGTGTGGCTGCTCAATCTTCTGCCCTGGGTAGCCTTCGCCCTTTATTCACGCTTGCTGTTTGGTTACAACGCCTGCAGTGATTGCGCCCGCGCAGTCCAGAATATGGCTTTGCTACACGGGGGATTGTTGGCTGGCCTGGCAGTCCTGGCGCTGTGCAGCCCCGCTTTATTGGGGATCGTATGGTGCCTTGAAGGCCTGTTGCTGATTTTTCTCGGGGCGCGTTTTGGTTTTACCAGCGTGCGCAGCGAGGGCTACATCGCCCTCGCCGCCGCGGGTCTGACCATGCTGTGGCAAGCTCTGGCCTGGGTAGCCGGTGGAATCGTTCCCGCACCACTGCTGTTGTCATTGAACGCAGACGCGGGCTGGGGTAACTGGCTGGCACTCTGCGCCACTGCCTTCGCACTCACCCGGTTGTTGCGCCATTGCTCCGACCAGATCACCCCAGCAGAGCACTATTTAGCGGCTCTCGCAGATAACGCCTTTGCCCTGTTTTTATCTGCAAGCTTCCTGCTGTCAGTCGCAATCCTCTGGCCCCAGGGCATGTGGTTGCTCGCCCTGCTACCCATGGGTTTCCTGATCTGGCGAGGCCAGCGCACAGGCTCCGCATTTAGCGAGTGGTTGGGGCTCAGTCACTACCTGCTGCTGTTTATCCCGTTGCTGGTGAGTGCATCCATTGTGGGTAACTTCCACTTCTACGACCAGATACCTTATGGAAAGATTGCCAGCGTGGAAGCCTTCCTCAGCCTTTGGCTGATTGCGGCACTTTATTATCGCCCGAATATGCAATCCAGCGGCTTCTCCCTGTCTTTGAAATTGCGCAAGCTGTTTTACGCATTGTTACCGCTATTTTTCCTGCCGACAGTCGCCCATAAAGCCAGCGATTACTTCCCCATCGCTGTGTGGCTATCCTGCGCCATTACCCTCTTCCTCTACACCCGCCTAAGACTGAAATTATTGCAGCAGGAACTGCGTGTTCTGATTACTGGGGCGAGCCTTGTGGCTATTTTCGCTTGCGCTCTGCGGGAGTTTGGGCACTGGCAGGGTATGGCCACAAGTGGACTGCTCTTGGGGCTGGCATCACTGGCTGGCCTTATGTGGATTGGTCGGGGATTGCAGCGAAAGCCCATTGGCCCGGATTGGCAATTGGCCCTGCACCAGGCACTCAAACCGATCTTTCCATTGGCCTTTTACTATCTCGCCGCAACGCTATTTATTATCGGTTACGCCCTGAGCCAGGACTTTGGTCTGGCCCTATTGCTGAGCCAGCTGTACTTCGCCAGCCTGTATGCCTTTAAGCCCAGGCTGGCACCGCTGCGCAACCAGCTAACGCCGTTTTACAGGCTGAGCCTGCGTTTGTTTGAGTGTATTACGTTGCTGCAAGTTGTCGCTGTGATTGCCGGCTCCAGCAAGGCGCCACTATTGGGCCTGTATAATCTGACCGCCCTGGGCATTGCCTCACTGCTGGTTTACCACCGGTTCTTCGCCAATCGAGCCGTATGGCCCGGTCGCCGGCTGTTTAACCTGTGGGCACTGCACCTGACAGCAATCCCGGTTTATATCGCCGTGCTGGCTCAGCTGTTAGAAACCATGTGGCTACCGGCGATATCTTTCGCCCTGGTGGTACACGCGACGCTGTTGCTATTCCAGACCCTGAAACCGGACACCCACAAGCTTCTGAAGTTGTCATTGCTATTGTACGGTGCTGGCGCATTGAAAATTGTGTTGTGGGATATGCAGGACTTTTCTCTGATACAGAAAATTGTGGTCTGCATGCTGGTGGGGTTGTGTATGCTGGGAGCGGCGTTCCAGTATCAGAAATTCCTCACGGCTAGAAATGAAGGGTATTCCTAGAAAACAGCGGCCCTAGTGTAGCGGCGATCAAATAGCTTGGAAAACGTATTGGATCGCCCATAACCCGTTAAACAAACCGCCAGTTTCTGGCAGGATCGCCGGTCACATAAAGATAAAAAGCTAACCGCACCAAGCGCTAAGCCCAATTACACCTCAATTCGGCAACGTATTAGCGCAACAGCCGTAAAACCTTCTGCCCTTTGCCGGCCCGGCGCGGCTAAATATACCCAAAGGGCTCTCCTTTGCGACCTCCTCATGCTTAAATTTTAGACAGTTGTGTAAATCAACGTCAGAAGCTAATCGGTTATACCTTTCTTAACTGTCTAAAGGGCTGTTGAAAAAAAAACAGCCCTAAGGCCAACCCTCTCGATGTGTGGGCGTCTATAATTGTCCGACGATACCCGGCAGCAGCCTGGAAGTTTTGCGGCTGGGCATCGCCGTCCTTTAGGATGGGGAAGATGTCAATTTTTATCTAAATAGAATATATCCGTTTAATATCAAAGGCACGATTCTAGGTGTTAGGCATTCATCGATTGCCTAGATCTTACCTTACGCCTCTTTTGATCGATTACGGCCATATCTCATTCCAATAATAGTTTAAGGTATAAATGTTATTTAGTTACCTGCACCTGAATTATAAACACTTAATTGAGGGTGAAAATTATCTAGCCTGGATCTTATTCAAAAAAGGCATGTGAAAATTCAGATATATAAAGCCAATTTAATTGACTATTATAAGGAGAACTAAACTAATGTTCCAGCTCAATATAAGTAAGAATAAATTTTTTCTCGGCCTAGCTGCACTATTAGTTTTTCTACCATCGAGCCTGACAGCACAAACCAACTCAAAGATACTCTCACACAAAATACAAACTTTTTTGTCGACAGAAAAAGCGCAACAGCAAGTTTCGGCCTTTATTTATTTTAAAGATAAAGGAGACAATCTCGATGCAAAACTGTTAGCAGCAAAGCAGTCTCTTTCATCGCGCGCTTTACAGCGTCGGATTGTCAATCGTGGCATCGATAATCTGGTCGACTTGACCGATATACCGATCAATCCTGAGTACCTTAATTCGGTCAAGGCTAAAGTGAGTAAAATAAGACATCCCTTAAAAGCGCTTAATGCCGTCTCCGTAGAAACCACACCGATAGTGCTAGCGCAATTATCCAAACTAAAATTCATTAAGAAAATCACCTTGGTGAAATCAATCAAGCGTAAACCCGATCCAGTTAGCCCGCCGCAACAACTTAAAGACACGCAGCAGCCACTGCCGAAGCAACCTGAGGTGGCTACTTCGTTAGATTATGGCAATTCTTTTACCCAGAACAATCAAATCAACGTACCCCCTGTTCACGATATGGGCTATAACGGTAGCGGAGTCATCGTGGCTATTTTTGATTCAGGCTTCAATCGATTAACCCATGAAGCTTTTAATCAAATGTATATCGCCGGCACCTGGGATTTTGTCAACGGTGACCCAGATGTGGGTGACGGCGGCATGGGCAACGGTAGTCATGGTACCAACACTCTCAGCACCGTCGGTGGTTATAGCCCAGGCGATTTAATCGGCCCGGCGTACGGCGCGACGTATTATTTGGCCAAAACCGAAAATACCGAATCAGAATTACACGTCGAAGAAGATAACTGGTGCGCAGCGGCTGAGTGGGCAGATACAAACGGTGCGCAAATTATTACCAGCTCTCTAGGTTACAATGACTTTGACTCCGGCGGCGACTACTCTCCGTCGGATATGGACGGTGACACCGCCATCGTTACAATTTGTGCCGACCTCGCAGCAGAAAAAGGTATCGTGGTAATTAACTCTGCAGGTAATGGTGGAAACTCAAGCCAAAATACCTTAGGTGCGCCTTCCGACGGTCATTTTGTCCTGGCGGTTGGCGCGGTGACTTCGTCAGGTTCGCGTTCATCATTTAGCTCGGTCGGGTTATCGGCTGACGGTCGAATCAAACCGGACGTTATGGCGATGGGTTCAAGCGTGCGCGTCGCCAGTTCAAGCTCAAATACCCGCTATTCGTATGCCAACGGTACGTCTTTTTCTTGCCCATTAACTGCGGGGGTCGCTGCGTTATTACTCCAGTCCAACCCCAATCTTAGCGCGTCTCAAGTTCGGGATATTCTACGCAATACTGCCGATAATACGGCATCCCCAAACCGGTTCTACGGGTACGGCATTATTAACGCGTTGGCAGCGGTACAAGCTGCGGCAAGCGCGGAAATACCTGTCGGCTTCACCCACACAACTGACGCCTTAACCGCAAGCGCAGTTGCTAAGCAATCCCCGGAAAAATTCTAGGCCAATTAGGCTAAACCAACAGTCGATAGCAAGCCAAATAAAAAGGCTAAGCTTTTAGCCAAGCTTGAGGGATATCGGAAAGGCAGTCACCAGATGCCTTTCTTTGCCCTAACGCAGGAGCTTGCTGGAAAGCGTATCCTATTGCCTCTGGAGAATACCGGCTGAATCAGCCTGGGTTTGCCGGAGGCAATTTGATTGGAATTATGCCGCTTGGGCAGGCTCGGCTTGCTGATACGCTGGGTACATAGCTTGGGAAACTGTAAAATCCACCTTCCCGCCAGTATCTGAATCGATTACAAACCGCTATTAAGCGGGTATCCGTACCAATTGTGACCTCCTTATGCTTAAATTTAAGACAGCTGAGTCAATCAACGTCAGAAGCTAATCGGATATACCCTTCTTAACGGTCTACAGGCCTGTCGAGGAGAAAAAAACAGCCCTAAGGCCGACCCTCTCAATTTGTGGGCGTCTATGGTTGATTCTTCTCCAACGCCGCCAGACGCTTGCCCCCTCCACGGCAAAACCCAGCGACATTGCCTGACCCAGCCCTCTATAGTCGCCTGAAACTATGACGACCATGTCTTCAAACTGCCCTGTCATGCGGTGTGCTCCCTCTGGACCGGGCCTGGAATATCAGTTCAGCGCATACCAAGCGAATATTAAACGAGTATCAATAGCCGAGCGAAGTCATTACACTAGCACGCCCCCCAACCGGCAGTGACCACAGCAGTGATAAAGCCCCAATCAGTCCAAACTATTGATCTGCCACAGACACGGAGATACACATTGTGAGCGAAGGCAAGACTCAAGGCGTTGGCTCGCTGCGTCCGGTATTCGGTTTTCTCGCCCACTACAAACTGCGCGTTGTGGCTGCCATCGCTGCCCTTCTCTTCACTGCGGGCGCGACGCTCTCTATGGGTAGGGGCGTGCAAGTACTCATCGACAACGGCTTTAACGGTGACTCCAGCGCCGACTTGAAGAGCGCCATTACCTTGCTGATTATGCTTGCAACAGCGATGGCTGTGGGCACTTTTATCCGGTTTTACCTTGTGTCCTGGCTGGGAGAGCGAGTGAGTGCCGATATTCGCAAAGCCGTCTTCGATAACATCGTCCGGTTACACCCGGGCTACTTCGAGACGAATCGCTCGGGCGAAATTATGTCTCGGCTGACCACCGACACCACCTTACTGCAAACCATTATTGGCTCCTCTTTTAGCATGGCCTTGCGCAGCAGCCTCACCACAACAGGGGCGCTGGTGATGATGTTTATCACGAATCTCAAGCTCAGCCTCATTATCACCGTCGGGGTACCGCTGATTTTGCTACCGATCCTCGTGTTTGGCCGCCGGGTTAAAAAACTCTCTAACGAAAGCCAGGACAGTATCGCAAGTGTCGGTAGCTATGCAGGGGAAGTGATTCAGCATATTCGTGTGGTGCAAAGTTACACCCGGGAGAACTTCGAAAGCAGCGCGTTTTCGCGCGAAGTTGAAATCGCCTTTGCCATTGCACGACGACGCATCTGGCAGCGTTCACTGCTCATCTGTGGAGCAATCTTACTGCTATTTACTGGCATGTCGGGCATGCTTTGGGAAGGAGGGCAGGATGTGCTGAGCGGACGCATGAGTGGCGGCGAGCTCGGGGCCTTTGTCTTCTACGCAATCATGGTTGGATCAGGCTTCGCGACAATATCCGAGGTCTGGGGTGATTTACTGCGAGCCGCGGGCGCCGCCGAACGGCTAGTAGAGCTTATTGATACACCCAGCCTCATTTCATCGCCAGAAGAACCCGCTGTTATTGCCCGCAGCAAGCAGCCCGAACTGCGCATGACCAACATCAGTTTCAGCTACCCGACCCGACTCAATCAACGCGCGCTGGACAATTTCTCCCTCACCATAGAAGCAGGCAAAAGCCTTGCACTGGTAGGCCCTTCCGGTGCGGGAAAATCCACTGTATTCGAAATGCTTCAGCGCTTTTACAACCCACAGCAGGGCCGCATTGAACTGGACGGTCACGATATTCGCACCCTCAGCCTGGAGCAGCTGCGAGAAAACCTGGCGCTGGTACCCCAGCAGCCGGCGCTGTTCACCGGCGATGTCCGCTACAACATTCGTTACGGTAAACTCGATGCCAGCGATGAAGAGATCATTGCCGCCGCCCGTGCCGCACACGCTCACGAATTCATTAGCGCGCTGCCTGAGGGCTACCAAAGCCATCTGGGGGAACAGGGTGTTCGCCTTTCAGGTGGCCAGCGCCAACGCATTGCACTGGCCCGAGCCATCCTCAACAATCCCCCCATATTATTACTGGACGAAGCTACCAGTGCGCTGGATACCGAGAGTGAACACCAGGTTCAACTGGCACTACAGGAACTAATGCACGGCCGCACAACTGTCATCATTGCGCACCGCCTGTCCACTATTTTGCATGCAGATAAAATTGCCGTGCTGGATCAGGGCCAGGTCATCGCCACTGGCACACATCAGGAACTGCTGCGCAACTGCGAACTCTACGCCCGTCTGGCCAATCTACAATTTCGCGAAATGAGCCTTAATGAGTCGACTGAAATTACGGCCGATCAAATTTCACGCGCAGTGCCGGATTAATGCCCCTGCAGCTCCGCCTCACCTAAACCCAGTACGGCGAGGCCGTAACCGGCAATCAATTCTGTCAGCATTCGCCTGCCGACCACTGCTTAGCAGGCTGTTGAAATAGGCTCATGTATTTACTGGCTTTGGTACAATGCTCGGGCCGATACCCCACAATGAGATAGTGTATGCGCGGTGCAGATATTACGCAGGAAGCTTTGTTCACCACTGTTAACCTGGAAGAATTTGTCCCCAAATTCCACCCACTGAGAAAGATTTGCCAGGAATTTAATTTGGCATTGCAGCGTATCGACTGGCTGCTCGACTGCGCTTATGCACCGAACGGTAAGGAGTCCATCCCCCCCGAGCGATTACTGCGAGCCCTACTGCTACAGATTTTATTCAGCGTGCGTAGTGAACGCCAGCTGATGGAACAGACACGCTACAACCTATTATTCCGATGGTTCGTTGGCCTCAGTATCGATGATAAGGTGTGGAATCATTCCACTTTCAGCAAGAACCGTGACCGCCTGCTTGCCCACGATATTATTCCCACCCTGTTCGAAGAAGTGGTGCAGATAGCTCGGCAGAAGCAACTGTTGTCGGAAGAGCATTTCAGCGTTGATGGCACCTTGATTCAGGCGTGGGCTGTAGTGGTCAAGTATTTTTGGCCACCGTCTTTTGAGCATTCCAATATTTTTCTTCAGCCACATTCGGCGGCAAACCGTCGTTGTTCTGGTGTGGCCGTATCTGGCTATAGTAGCCGATGATGTAATCGTTGATCGCCTGTTTTGCTGCCGGGAAGCTCGAGTAGCCAGTCTCCGGTACCCACTCCGTCTTCAAGCTCCTGAAGAAACGCTCTGTCGGCGCATTATCCCAGCAGTTCCCACGGCGACTTAGGCTCTGCTTCATCTGGTAGCGCCACAGCAATTGCCGAAACCCCAAGCTGGTGTACTGGCATCCTTGGTCTGAGTGAAACATTACACCTTCAGGCTCACTTCTCGATTCATAGGCCATCGTCAACGCCTTCTTTACTAGCGCCGTATCTGGTGATAGCGACAACGCCCAGCCAACGGGCTTGCGCGCGAACAGGTCCAGAACCACCGCCAGGTAAGCCCAGCGAGTGCCTGTCCAGATGTACGTGATGTCGCCAGTCCAGGCTGTATCCGGTTCTTGAATGTCGAATTTCCGGTCCAGCAGGTTCGGGATATCGACATGGGGCTGCTCTGCCTTCTTATACGCATGCGAAGGAACCTGGGTGCTTTCCAGCCCCAGCAGCTTCATCCTGCGGCCAGCACGGTATCGGCTGAGAGGTGTTCCACTTTGCGTCACTATCTTGGCAATGGACCGGGCTCCCGCTGAGCCGTTACTGACTGTATGTGCGGCCTTCACCAAGGTCTGTAACTGAAGCTCTTCTGGCTTCGGAGCTGTTGGCCTATCGCACCAAACCCGGTAGCTGCTGCGGTGTATATCAAACGCCTCACAAAGGCGCTGAACAGCGTAGCTCTCCTGCAATCGCTCAATTATCGAGAATTGTTCAGCGAGTCCGACATCAAGAGAGCTGTAGCCTTTTTTAAGATTTCTTTCTCCTCTTCGACACGTCTGAGCTTGCGCTCTAGTTCCTGTATGCGTTGCTGCTCCGGCGTCAGGGCGCTTCCTTTGGGTGTTTTACCACCTCGCTCTAAGCGGAGTCTCCGCACCCATGACTCTATGGTAGATTTGCTGACGCCCATGGCTTCGCACGCGGCCTTTACCGTGTACCCCTGGTCAACAACTAGCTGAGCCGCCTCCAGTTTGAACTCTGGGCTAAATTTTCTTTTTGTGCTGGTCATTTATTCACCTGATCTTCGTTGTGAGTGATGTTATCACCCAAAGTCAGGTGGCCAAATTTACTATGCCACTACACTCCATATTTGGGCGGATAAGCAGGCTGGAGGAGACCTTTACCTACACCTTCGCCGGAAGGGCAAAAAATACGACAAGCGCCGTAATGGTAAATCGACACGGGGTCAGATAAGGAATCGAGTGAGCATAGATGACCGCCCTACGGTTGTTGACGACAAATCACGCATAGGTGATTGGGAGATAGATACAATGATAGGTAAAGGTCACAGCGGTGCCCTGGTTACCATCGTAGAGCGGGTGACTAACTTCACAGTATCCGGACAGGTTAACAGCAAGAGTGCTGCAGACGTTACCCAGGCCACTATCGCACTGCTGCGCCCGTTTAAAGAGGTTGTTCACACCATTACGGCTGACAATGGGAAAGAGTTTGCGTATCATGAAAAAATTAGTTCAGCGCTCTCTGCAGATGTCTTCTTTGCCCACCCTTATAGCTCTTGGGAGCGAGGGCTGAATGAAAATACTAACGGCTTGCTGAGGCAATATTTCCCGAAAGATACAGACTTGAAGAAAGTGACACAGGTGGAGGTGAGAAGAGCGGTGAAAAGACTAAATTCTCGCCCAAGAAAAGGGCTGGGATATAAAACACCAAGTCAGTTAATGAGCAATCATAGGGCTGTGTTAGCAGCTTAGGCTGTGATGCACTTCGGAATTGAATCCAAGTATATATAAATGAATAAAATAGACAAAATTATGAGAATTGCAAATATTATTTTAATAAACATTAAAACCAGCCTCCAACAGTTCCAATTATATTTCCTATAGTTTGGCCTAATTTTCCAGCATTTCCAACAGAATCAACACCAGTTAAAATATTTGACGCCCCTTCAGCAAAACCTTTTGCGAATCCAGAGGAAAATTGACTTAATGGGGATTTCTTAAGGCCTGGGTTTGTAGCATTAGATATATATTGCTCAGTTTTTGGGTTATAGGGTTAGTGAAAGCGGGCCCGTTAGAGCCCGCTTATTTTGTAAATTAATTTTTTACCATATTATGCCAAATTTTTTCCATAAATGAATATGAACGCGCATTGCTAAAGCGCTGAAACCGCCAATAAAAGCATAATTAAACAACCAAATTGTTTCGTTTTTTATATTTTCATTAAAAATAATTAAAATGTTTTTAAAAGTATTTGTATAAACTAAAAAACAAACCGTTAAAAATACTAATGCCCAGTACAAAATAGGAACAAAACCCCATTTATTAAATTTTAAATTATTCACCTTAATCAGCCTTGCCAATTATATTTACGTTAATATTGCCTGTTAATGATTTACTGCTGCGCATTCCATCATGATAAAAAGATGACGTGATAATATGTATATCACCAGCTTTCATACTGGAAAACCCTATTTTTGTTTGAGTCATAGCTAAACCAGAAGCCGTACCTATTGCTGTGCTTTTAACTAATCCAGTTTTTAGTACTCCTGAAATAAAACCACTTGCCAAACCTGTCGGAAAAGCAACCATTAGAGCGTTTAAAGAATTTATATATAACTCTTGTTTTTCAACATCACTAGAATTTATATGTTTAATTTCTTGTGTGACTTTACACGCTTGTTTTCCTTTACAATAAGCAGCGGCTTTTCTGTAAGCGGAGGAAGCTGCTTCTCTGACAATTGGGTCTGAATAAGGATCTTGACCCCAGTTTAATGTATGGGTAGAGCCGCGTTGGTTAGGTCTACAAGGCATTCCTGCGCGCGCGTAATCGTCACAATCTGCCTCTTTTACAACCTCTTCTATTTCCTGATGTTGTTCGGCCTGTTCTTCAGCTTCCTTTTCGTCTTTCTCTTCCTGGGTCAAGGGCGCATTTACAGGACCGCCAAAAGCACCACCAGCGCCGCCAAAATTTACCCAGTTAGTACTGTCTAAAAGGGAGCGTAGCATACTCATTTCAAAACCAGATAACCCACCCCCGCCGCATGATGCATCGCAATAGACCTCTACTTCCTCCATCATGCTTACAAATCCGCTAGGATCTGTTCCGCTGAGTGGGCTATTCATAATATAGCTGTAACGGTTCCAACTTTGGCTAAATGTGGGTGCTTGTACAATCGGGTCGGGGCTCAGGAAACGGCCCAAAACTGGGTCATAAATGCGCCCGTTCATATGGATTAAGCCAGTTCGGTCTAGCTGTTCATGGTTAGTAAACCCGCGATTTGTGCTGAGACCTTGCGCCGCTAAAATCTCCGCCAATTCGCTGTCACTAATGCTACCGGACCAATCATCGCTTTTGCGGGCGCCGTAGGGGTCAAACGCCAGGGCACCTATTAGCAAATTACCGTCTGCATCTGTTATTTTCTCTACAGAACCTAAGTGATCTCTATGCACATATTCAACCGTATTCATTGTGAGACCGGCGTGATCGGTAATCGCAAATACTATAACATTTGAATCGACGGCGGTTTTCTGTATACGGCGGTAATCTGGATCATTGCCCGGTAAATAGTCCTCAAATTCACCAATAATAAAAGTTTTATCGGTAATGAGTTGTTGTTGGCTTTCATCCCAATAACTGCTTTCGCGGTAGAAGCGCTGGCCGTCTGGCCCGTAGCGGAATCTATCGCGCGCCGTTGGCGTTGTCTTACTGCTGCCTACAACAATTTCCGTTGGCAATTGCCGGGCATTCCAGGTAATCCATTTATCATCCCCTGACGCTGCGTCATAGCGTGTAACCGCGCCGTTTTGGTTGTAGTGGAAAGTATGGGCGGTGCCGTCGATTGTGGCTGAGGTGACAGCATGGGCGCCCGCGTTGGCTGTTTGGCCGTACTGGTACCCTGTAACCTGGTTATCATTGGCAATACTGCTGGTTTTGCCTTGAATGTTACCGAGCCTATCAAAAAGCGTGGTCAAGGTGCGCTGGTTTGCACCATCTAACCAAGTCTGCGCCGTTTCTAGCCTATTTAAACCATCATAGCTAAATAGCTCGCGCTTGGTGGCAGATCCGCCTCCGCTGGCTGTGCGGCTTTCGAGCGTGCCGTTACTGCGCCAGTTGTAAGCGTTGTTTTGTATCTCCTGGGCACCAGTGGATACAATCGCCTCTAATCGGCCTGTGTCGGGGTTGTACGTCTTGGTAGTGGCTACGCCGTTACCATAGTTCTCTTGTGTGGCTTTACCAAAAGCATCAACACTGGTAAAGGTTTTAAGTGTGTTGGTACCGTCAGTAAGCTTTTGCAGGTACCCTCGGCCGTTGTACTCATAATGCACCGCAGAGCCCGCCGGATCGGTCGCAGAAGCCGCGCGGCCGCGTGTGTCATAGGTAAAAGAGCGCGCATAGCTGCGAGTCAAGCCGCCGGCTTTTAGCGTGGTGTCACTGGTTACTCGCTTTGCTGCGCTGTTGTAACTGTTAACTTCTTTAAATACTTGAGCGCCGCCGGTTGTGTATGTGCGTGTGCCCAATGCGCCGATACCGTTTACCGGGTCATAGGCCCATTCTGCTATACCTTCGTCATCTTCCTTAAAGCGCAAGCGCCCTAACTTATCGTAACTAATGACTACGCTTTGCCCGCTATTGTCGGTTTGACTGACTAATTGGCCTAAAGCGTTATATAAATTAGTCACTAGCCCGGCGTCAGGGGAGTCTATCGAAGATTGAAAACCGGCTGAATCATAATCAAAAATCGTTTTCGTTGAAGTGTTATTATCCACCAAAACGGAAGTCAAAAGCCCGGCGCCGTTATAAGTGTATTTTGTCGCGGTACGTTCAGAAGTGCCTACCGCATCGACGGTTAATAATAAATCCCCTAGAAAATCTAAAGTGCTGGTTTTAACCTGGGTTTCTAGGAAATCGCCATTGCCGTTTAAAACGTCCTGCTCATTAGTAATAGTAAAACGCCCAGCGCTGCCAGTGGGTGTATAGGTTGTGCGAACCTGGGAACCGTCAGGGCGGTCTATCCTGCTTACGCGATTACGTGTATCAAATTGATAAGTAATTAACTGTTTTTCATCCCCGACATAGAAAGGCAAAGTTTCTAAATACAGTCGGCCCAAAGAATCGTAATTAAATTCTCTCCTGGTTGTGGCCACTCCATCAAAGCCTTGTGTATCCTGTTGGATGATACGGCCTAAAATATCATAGTAACTTGTACTACTGGGTGTTATGGGTGAATCTGTCGTGATTTGATAAGATGCGGATTGGTTGCCATAAATTGGGCAAACACCAGCAGGGCAGAATTGGCGGGTAGTGGTAAATCCTACGCCGTCGCTATTGGTTGTTTTGACTTCTCTACCGAAATTGTCATATTTTATTTGCGTTGTCTGGTTGTTGAATTTCACCGATTTAGGCAAACCAAATCGCTGGTCATAGTTTACTGTACTTACTTGTTCCAGTGCGTTAGTTAATGTTGTTGGGTAGCGTTTATCTAAATACGCGTTAACTGTAGACACGCGCTCAGGCACGTTAACGCCTAAAACGGTTTCTGTAGCTATATTGCCGTTGCTGTCATAACTAAACGTGATTGTATTCTCATATTGTGAATCATTGGGAAAAAGTGTTATTGATTCAACTTTTTTTGTAGTTCCGTATCTGGTGTAAACGGCATTTTTAACTATGTCAGGCGCAACACTTAAAGGCCCGTCATACTGGCTAAGTTGTTCAGCTTCTTTAAAACCTATTACCCAGTCAGTAGTATTATTCTCAAAACTGGTAAGGGCTTCTACGCTGCGTTTAATACCTGTTACAGAAACGGGTTTAACTTCACCCCAAAAATTTTGATCGGTGGGAGCATTTGCATTCAGACCAAACCGCCCGGTTTTAGTCATGCTGGAAATTAATTCTCCGTAGTCTCCATAACTAGCCTTTTGTGGTGTGTTGATAGAAAACTTATAGCCCAGGGTTTGGCCGCTTTCAAAAACCCATTCTAGAGATTGTTTTACATAGATACTCTTTGAGCTGTTTTGCCCTGTAGATAAATCTAAACTTCCAAACCTGTTTTGGCTTTTTGACAATATTTCGCCGCTACCGGGGTAAAGCCCTATATACTGTACTTCTCTAGCAACATTTCCAATATATGGATAATCTAAGCGAAATTGACGATAGGTGACAATATCGGAACTAGTGTCATGTATTCTTTGCGCGTAGTAACCTAAAAACCCTCTACGCTGAGTACTAATAAACCCGGTCCCCTGGTAAGCATATTTGGTTTTATGCCACCCGTTCGCATTACCGCTAGAGCGCCATACTTCAGAAACCAAAGACCGGTATTTGCCATTATCAGCAACTAAAGGGGCAGCATTTGGTGGCGCAATACCATTACCAAAAGGGCGCTCGCTAAATTGTCCATTATTCGAGTTATCCGCAATAGTCTTAAATTTAAATTGTACTTCACGGCCTAGAGTATCAGTAAAACCAGATATTCCGGTTTTAGAATCTATGGCGCTATTATCTTGTGGTGTCAACCAGTCAAACGCCATAGGGTTTAAGCACTGCTCATTATTACCGTTTTCATCAAACGCGCATTTTTGAACATACTTTAACCGGCGATAATCTTCTATTTCACTTTCGTCTTCAGAAATCAGTTTATATTTTCTGAGTAGCTTATTATCAAGCAACACTTTTACATGATGCAATAAAACTAATTGCTCTTGCTGTATGTCATTGGCGTCTAACGGCTGCGGCGGGGCATCGCTGCGGGTGCCGTATTCAAACACTATGCGCGCGTCTGCATTGTTACCGTAACTAATTTCTAACGGGTAATTAATACCCTCAACCGTGTCGCGGTGGTAGCGATACTCTATTGCATTTCCGAAAGTATCGGTCACTTTGTTAAGCGACCAGCCAAAATGTGTAGACTTGCCAACTTTTAAACGACTGTCTGGTGTCCGTCCGTACTCGTATATATGACCGTCCGGGGTACGCACTTCAAACCATGTTTTATTATCATCTTTTTTTAGTGTAACTAAATGAAAGTTTTCTTTTTTCGCTCTATAGGTGCTGTTATTGGCCCAGCGATGCCCAGAAACAGTAACTAAAGGCCTGCCGTCAAGGCAAATAGAATCAGCTTCTGTTAACATTATTTTTTCATGGTTGGGCCGCCCGACAGTACAGCGGCGAATGCTACCAAACCCCCCAATACGCCAACCATAGCCTAAATAATCTTCCGGCAAAGATTCAGTATTTCTTTGTCTAAAACGCGCGCCGGAATAATTTATTTTTACTGAAGGTTGTAGATTATTAACGCCAGGCGCTACTTCCATTGGTAAATTGACAAAAATGTCGCCATTACGGGTTATTTCCTTAGAGTAAGGCATTTTTCCGGGGGTTGTACCTTGGGTAAGCACTACCGCCGGTTCTATGCCGTCCAAGTTATGTACTTTAACCCATGAGCTAGTTTTCCAACCGGTACAGGAATTCCCATTACAGGCCTTTACCCGGTAGCGGTATTTATCGGCGATATGACCGCGCGCTGCATAGGTTTTAGCGGTGGAATTATTCAGCTGTAAGGTGTGCCAGCCTTCGGCCCCGCAAGTTTCAACGCCGGTTTTACAGTAGCGCTGTAACTGGTAGGACGTAACCGCACCCAAAGCATTCCAAGTTATATCATAGTCGCCAAAGTCGCTAGATTCTGGCGCATTGATGCTAACCGCGCTAGGCGTGGGCATGGGGATATTTAAAGAAACCGTTTTATAGTTTGCTGGCGGCGTCCATGGACCCCATCCGGCGGCATTGTAGGCCCTAGCCCTAAACCGGTAACTTCCCGACGTGCCAGCGGTAAAACTTGTTGATTTTGACGTTGAGGTAATTAATTTACCGCCGCAATTGCTATAGACAAAAGCGTCGTTATTTCTTGAACATTGCAATTCGTATTGCGTTATTGCATCAAAAGCCCCAGTTGGCGCGCTCCAAGCTACTTGGAAATTCCCGCTCTGAGTACCGCCGCTGGGTTGGGTGAAATTAGTTACTGCATTAGGCTTACGGTCTACCTTTAAATACGCGGAGTACTCCCAATCGCTGTATTTTGTAGCGCTGCTTACTTTTAGATATGACCTCACGCGGTATCGGTAATTACCATTTGGTAAAGAGCCTGATGCGGGTACTCTTATTGATTTTTTATTTATCGCCGTAGAAGAGTAAATGTTTCCCCAACTACCGCTAGAACCGCAAGAACCTTTACATTGTTCAACCTGATAACCAGTTATCGGCGGTGGAGTGCTGGCGGCGCCCCATTTAAAAGTAAAAATGCCGTTTTGATCCTGTCCGTTTTCAGTATTTTTAAATTCAGTGATTCCAGGCGCATTAGGTTTTTTTATAACAATTACTTCGTTTAAGTATGACCAGTTTCTAACCGGCGGGGTGGGGGTTGGCCAGTTATTTTTACGCGCTACGCCGTAACGATATTTATAGCGCCCTAATTCCTGATTTCTGGCTTCGTGCCTATATTTATTATTGCCTAATACTTTTTTTCGGACTGTAAACCACTTGCCAGCGGGGCCGTATTCCTGAATAAAGGCCATATCACAGTCGCTGACAACCAAAGCAGAAAAATCAACGTTGTAGTTACCGTCTGTATCAACAATAGGCGATGCTGTATTAACAGAAGCGGACAAATTTACGCCATCGTTTTTTGCCGCCAATGGTTCTATTATATTGCATGGATCTTTAGGCCTTGCGTATGACATAGAAGTAATAACACTTGAACAAAGTAAAATAAAAATTAAAAATCGTTTAAACATAATTTAACCTGTTAAAATTAAAAATGAAGACAAATTTTTTATCCGATATAAAACTCCTCATATTTACTTGAAATATTTTTACGTGTTCAATCTAAGATTTTTTATTTGTACTGCGGCTTGTCAAAGTGTGCAAATCGTCACTTATCAAAAATTTTGCAATTGAACTTTCACAAATCGGCCTAATTGGTACATATAGATGTATATACACAATAGGTAACAATGACGCGCTCAAAATTTAATGTATGTACAAAATGATAAAGGATTTATCAGGTATATCAAAATGAACTCGATGAAAAATCGGGTAAAAAATTTATATTGATCACTTTTTGATCATATTTTCTGCATAACGATGTGAAGCGTGTCATAAATATTCCATAAGGTTCAATGTATTAGCTAGCTATAGCTAGTCATAACAACTTAGAAGAGAGGCGAACAATGGTGCATAAGGGAAGAGTGAAAAAAAGCCGCCGTATAGATAATAGCGAACCTGATGCTAACACAATACGAAGACCGGAATTTTCCTATAAAAAATTATCAGAAGAATGCAGCAGATGCGGCGCAACTGTCATACCTCCAGAATTTGAACCAAACATTTTAGACATTATTTGTCAGGATATTATGCGCGGTATCACGTTAAAACGTATTTGTGAAAATCCTAAAATGCCTAGCTATAACACTGTTACACGATGGCTCAACAATGATTCAGGTTTTATGCAAAGGTACTTAGATGCGGCGCGTGTACTTGTTTTGATGGATGCCGATGAAAGGGTATAGGAATTATAAACCACCTATTTGCCCTTGATCCAAAGTATTCTACTCGAAATTCCTGAGATTGCTTACCGCTCAAACCCCAAGCTTTAAGTTGAGGGCACTCAAAAATTATCATTTTTTGTTCGGTTTTGTCAGAAAGCCCTTACGAATGGTTCGCTGCGCGTAAGTCGCTCCACCGGTCCGTTGTCAGGCCCGCTGTAAGCTGTGAAAGTTGGCAGTGGTGGCTTTACGTCGTCAATCGAATAGACGAGCCTGCGAAGGATCGAACAGCTTAGCCCGAGGTGGTGCCCGCTCCGGCGGCAGTGTGTGGCGGGGCGTGTCGGTATTGGCGGCTTTCTGCCTAAGAGGTTTGAGAATGTGCTCAATTACTGCCGGATCTTCAATACTGGCAACCACTTTAACGTGACCGCGGCAACGTTCACAGACTTCAATGTCGATGCTAAATACCCGCTTGAGTCGCTGCATCCAGGTCATTGTTCTATGTCGGCCCTCAGGGCTCTTATGCAGCCAGTCACCCTCTGGAGATGCCGGCTTGCCTGGTTTCTTGCCACGCTTAACCGGTGTGATAAGAGCCCGGTGCTTGCTGTTGGGCGCAAAGTTACTGAGTGTGCATGGATTTGAGTCAGCACATCCTCTTCCAACCTCAACCAGGTATTCTCGGCATCGCTCTCAAGCAGGCCACGCCTTTCCAGGCAGCGAGCGATGCGGTGGCTCAGGGTGTGGACGAGCGTACTGAGCGCACTGTGCGTCGGCGCTTTGACGCGATGGAAGCGCTGCTTGGCGCAGGCATCTTCAACATAGGCACCATCGAGAAACGGCATGTGGAAATGGACGTTGAGATTCAACGCGGAGCCAAAACGTTGGATGAGGCTCACCGAGCCGGTTTGTGCCATGGCTTTGGTGTAGCCGGCTTTCTTAATAAGGTGGGTTGATAGGGTGCGGTAAACGATACTCAACACCTTACCCATCAGGTCCGGGTAGGCGAGTAAAAGACCGAGGAAGACCGACAGCAGCGCTGCAGCGCGGGTAGAAAAACGCCGCAAGTGGTTTGACCTGAACAATGAGTGTGATTATTTTCAATTGAACTGGAAGCCAAAATCCTGGAAACGCCGACGTCGCTTTGTGATCGTTCGTCAAGCGAGCAAGGTTCAACAAAAAGCCCCAGTCCAACTCGACATCTTTACAGCATTCGACTACCAGTGGGAATACAAGGTGGTTCTGACGAACAAGAAGCTGACTCCAGCCAAACTGATTGCTTACAATAATGGCAGAGGAAGTCAGGAATCCATTTTGCGGAATTAAAATCCTGCAATCAAATGGACTACGTGCCTACCCGCACATGGACAGGCAATCAAGTTTACCTACTGTCGGCAGTGATCGCGCACAACCTAGCGAAGAAATTACAGATGACAACGATTGCACCACAGCGTTCAACGGAAGAAAAGCGCCCTACATTGTGGAAGTTAAAAAATCAGGAACACTGAGAAAGGAAATCATTCAACGCGCAGGGAGAATTATACGTCCGAAAGGAAAGTTGGTGCTATCAATGGCAAAAAATGACGCAGTAAAAGATGGGATGTTGCAATTTTTGGACGGAATTGAGCGCGCGACATAACCTTAGCGGCTCAGTTTTTTTTGCAACGATAGGGTTCACTATGCACCGAAAAACTACTTATCCCTAATGTGACTAAAGCAAAAATCTACGATCTCCCAAGCTGCTTTTTCAGCAGTGGCAAAATCACCGTCATTTGATACCACTGCAACAACGACATTCGACGCAGGCTCAAACACAAGCAGCGCATACCACATAGTATCTGATCCATTATGCCAATATATAGTCCCATTAAACCAATCGCTTTCGACTCTTTTAGCCCAACCGAAAGCATAATTCTCTAGTTTAACTGTATGCAATTTTCTGTAGTTTTTAGCTTTCAGAAGCTTTCCCGCCCCCAATTCCCCCTGCAAGTGGTCATTAGCATATAAAACAAGATCTCGAAGCGTCATATGTATCGACCCCGCAGGATCAACAACAGAAGACATCTCCGAACCAGGCACGAAAAATCCCAAGAGCCTCCTATGCCCAACAGGCTGCGCGAGTCTTTCCTGCTCTTCGTTTGGGTGCCCAAAACCTGCTGAGCCCAATTTCAAGGGAATAAACACCTCATTGTTCACAAGCTGTTTCCATGAATTACCTGTGGCTTTTTCAGCGATGACCGAGGCAATTACATAGCCTACATTAGAATAGAGATATTTTGTTCCAGGTACAATCTTGGGAGGGCTCCTCAATACACGAAGAACCTCTATCTCTCTTAATTTTTTTTCAGAGTCACCATGGGCAGGAGTCTTGAAAAAAGTCGTATAAAAAGAAAAATTTACTTCTGCACCCGAAGTGGCAGTCAACAATTGCTCAACCGTAACATCCAGCCATGCTTCATGTATATCGGGATATTCCCGGAATACATCCTTAACCCTTGTTTGCCACGTCAGCTTACCATCTTCAATTAGACGCGCAATCATCGTCGCTGTAATGGATTTTGTGATTGAACCTATATGCCATTTGTCAGCATCGGTTACCTCCACCCCACTACCTTTTTTCCTCTCTCCCACAGCGGAAGAGAAAACTATAGATCCATTTTTAGCCGCCATGGCAGCAAGGGAAACCAATCCAGTTTCACGTCTTTTCTTGGCTAGAAGCGCTGAAAAAACTTCCTCATTTTCTAAAATCTCGCTTATTTTCATACTATTGCTGCTCTGTGCAGAGAATGATAAGTCACAATTTAAGAAAATCACTGCAAAATACAGTTTAATTAGAGTTTTTATTGCATAATCTCTACTCATTAGAAAATCTCATAGATAAGTTTTCACTCAATTTTCTTTCTAAAACAGCTTTCTTGAGAAAGAACACCATCGACCTTTCGCCCTCTTCATATCTCAACTCGAAAGCCATAAATGTAACGTTGACGTAACAACTACTTCAGCAATCCACCAATTGTTTTAGCTGAAACTTAAAGTCTTCAAAAAATTCCTGCATTTCTTCTTTACAAAAATACTGGGACTCATATTCTATATAACCGCTAATACAACTGCCTTGCTGGCGCGATATTGTAATTTTCAGAGCATGATGAAACCTATCAACCGAATGCCGAACTTCTACCACTCCACCGCCGAAATCTGATTTCTTCGAATTATATGATTGGTTATGGAAATTTATAAAATTAAAGGCAATATATGTTATACCACCAGTCTTCACTCCAACCAGATCGGAAAGGCAATCAATGGGATAAAGCGAGTAAGTATCAACCATGCTCAAAGTTGCGGATAGTTTCTCTATTGCGGTCACATCATCTTCTATGCCGTTACTACACACTGGCAGTAAATTCCAAAATATCCCAATGGCGCCGACAGGGTCACTGGGTATAGGAATTATAAACCACCTATTTGCCCTTGATCCAAAGTATTCTACTCGAAATTCCTGAGGTTGCTTACCGCTCAAACCCCAAGCTTTAAGTTGAGGGCACTCAAGAATTATCATTTTTTGTTCGGTTTTGTCAGAAAGCCCTTACGAATGGTTCGCTGCGCGTAAGTCGCTCCACCGGTCCGTTGTCTGGCCCGCTGTAAGCTGTGAAAGTTGGCAGTGGTTGGCTTTACGTCGTCAATCGAATAGACGAGCCTGCGAAGGATCGAACAGCTTAGCCTGAGGTGGTGCCCGCTCTGGCGGCAGTGTGTGGCGAGGCGTGTCGGTATTGGCGGCTTTCTGCCTAAGAGGTTTGAGAATGTGCTCAATCACTGCCGGATCCTCAATACTGGCAACCACCTTGACGTGACCGCGGCAACGTTCACAGACTTCTATGTCGATGCTAAATACCCGCTTGAGTCGCTGCATCCAGATCATTGCTCTATGCCGGTCCTCAGGGTTCTTATGCAGCCAGTCACCCTCTGGAGATGCCGGCTTGCCTGGTTTCTTGCCACGCTTAACCGGTGTGATAAGAGCCCCGTGCTTGCTGTTGGGCGCAAAGGCACCGTGAAATCGAGTAAGGTTGACACGAGGCTTGGGCACCAACGCCGCCAGTTTAGCCATAAAATCCAGCGGTTCAAAAATCACATGCGTGGTGCCATTGCGATACGGTGTTTTTAGCCCGTAGCGAACCTGTCCATTGGCCGTCAGAGATAAGCGCTTTTCTGAAACCGCAGGGCGACAAACGTAGCGGCATAGACGTTCGAGTTTATCGTGCTGATGCGCTTCAGCCATTACACCGGCATGTAGGGAAAAGCCTGCGTAGCTGGCCACTCGACTGCTCGTGCCGGTCTTCTCCTTTCGCCCTGGTAGGTTTGCAGAGTCAATACCTTGCGCCCCTGCTGAGGACCCATGGCGATGCGATAGGTTACTGAGTGCGCATGGAGTTGAGTTAGCACATCCTCTTCCTCCTCTTCCAACGTCAACCAGGTATTCTCGGCATCGCGTTCAAGCAGGCCGCGCATTTCCAGGCAGCGAGCGATGCGGTGGCTCAGGGTGTGGACGAGCGTACTGTGCGTCGGCGCTTTGACGCGATGGAAGCGCTGCTTGGCGCAGGTATCTTCAACATAGGCGCCATCGAGAAACAGCATGTGGAAATGGACGTTGAGATTCAACGCGGAGCCAAAACGTTGGATGAGGCTCACCGAGCCGGTTTGTGCCAGGGCTTTGGTGTAACCGGCTTTCTTAATAAGGTGGGTTGATAGGGTGCGGTAAACGATACTCAACACCTTACCCATCAGGTCCGGGTAGCGAGCCAGCAGAAATCGCAGTTGGAAAGGAAAACTCAGCACCCATTGGCGAATGGGTACTTTTGGAAAGACTTCATCCACCAATAGGGCGGCACTTTCTGCCATCCGCCGGGCACCACAGCTGGGGCAAAAACCGCGTCGTTTGCAACCAAATGCCACCAGGCGTTCATGCTGGCAATCTTCACAGCGTACGCGTAAGAAACCATGCTCCAGGCGGCCACACTGAAGGAAGCCTTCAAACTCCTGTTGAATGTAGAAGGGAAGGTTTTTCCCCTGAGCTTCTAGCGAGGCTTTGAATGCCGGATAGTGCTGCTCGACTAACTGGTAGAGCAGCGACTGTTCGGGTTCGTGACGTTCGTAGCTCGGCGATTGATTTGCTGTGGAACCCCTTGCCAATGACATGGGTATTTTCTTTGTGTACTGTTTTTATATACAGTACACCCACTGATGTTCAGGCGTCCAGCCTGGCTGGGTTGAAGCAATGCCTCGTGGCGTGCCACTATCGGCCCCGGATCCAGCAATGGTGATGCATTATCCTTTGCGCCTTTCATGCAGCTCTTCAGAGGACCACCCATTCCCACATCACCAATGAAGGTATCACCGGAACCGGTTGAAACAGAACCGCCGCAGCCGATACTATCCCCTACACGCCCTGCTTTTTTGCCGTTGATGAATACGGTAGCAGACCCGGCAGACAGGGAACGTGGATGAGGAGGGCATTGGGGGCAGCCATGCGGCGCAAATGCATCACCTAGCCTCACGGCCTTTCTGCCATTGATGAAGGTATCGCCGGAAGCGCTAATAGCCGGTGTCGGAGGAAAACAGCCATGGCCTGACCCAATATCTCCCAATCGTGCTGCTTTTGGCATTTCGCCTCTCCTTCAAAGTCAAAAATCAAAATCCGATGAAGCCCGCAACGAGCCCTGAATACCTTTGCGAGGCTTACAGAGGCATCACGGAGTAGCTCAGAAGCTCCTTGGGTTGACAGTTCCGTCACAAACCGCGACCGTTCCCCCAATATCAAGCCCTAACCGGTACCCGAATTCATGCTGAAACCGGCATTTCCCGCTCTCGAACTATTTGCGCAGCTGCCCACCAATGGACTGCTGCTCACCCCCAACAACCGCTTGCGCAACCGCTGCCAACAGCTTTACGCCGCGCAGCAATCGCCCGGCGCCTGCTGGTTGCCGCCACCGGTGGAATCCCTGCGCAGCTGGTTGGACAAGCTTTGGTTCGATCTGCAACAACGCAACTGGCGGCCCGCCCTGCAGCAGGTGCTGAATCGCGAACAGCGGCAATTACTCTGGCAGCGCGCCCTCGACGCATCCCTGGACCGGCAGCTGCTCAACAGCCAGCAACTGTGCCGGGATGCCGATAGCGCCCTGGCGCAGCTGCTCCAATGGCAGCTGATTTCCGATCTCTCGCAAATAGAGGAAGCGCTGGCGCCCCTGCTGGAACAGTTCGCGCTCTCTATGCGCAGCGACGAACTGCCTCTATGCGCCATGATCAAAGCCTTTGCCACTGAGCTTCAGGCCCACAGCGCCATCACCCCAGACCAGCGCGATCAACTGATCCTGCGCGCCTTCCAGGAAGGCATTCTGGAACCGCTGCCGCAAATTGATACCGCCGGTTTCGCCCAGATTTCGCCGCTTGCCGATGCCCTGATTCACGCAGGTGCCACCGCCGTTTTCACACGGCCAGGAATCACCCAGCCAAGTGAATTGTCCGCAGCGGCCTGCGCCAACCTGGATGAAGAGTTGTACCAGGCAGCCCTTTGGGCCGGGCAAAAACTCGCCGAAAATCCCGGCCACAGCGTTGGCATCGTGGTGAACAATCTGGGCCAATGCCGCGCCCAGGTGGAAGCGGTATTTTCCCGCGTGCTCGAACCCCAATACCTGGACCCGCAGCAACCGCGCTACACACTGCCGTTTAACTTCTCCGCCGGTACGCCCCTGGCGCAAACACCGGTCGGCAGCGCCGCCTTGCAATGGCTATCGCTACTGCAAGACGAATGGGATTACCCCCAATTGCAAAATATCCTGTTCAGCCCTTTCTGGGGCGACGACAGTGAAACCTGGCTGCGCAGCGCCCTGTTCCGCCGCTTACAGAAGCTGGAATTGCGCCGCATCGACGGCGCCACCCTGCGCTACTGGGCCGAGCGCAGCGCAGAAATCCTCCAATTGGAATCGCCACAGTTGCCCCGCCAACTGGAACAGCTGGCCGAACGCGCCCGCCGCTGGCATCGAGCCCCGGCAGAAATTTGGGCCGCGCGCTTTTCCGAAACGCTGAAAGCCATGGGCTGGCCGGGCACACGCAATCCCGACAGCCAGGAATACCAACAGCTGATGCAGTGGGAATCCATCCTGGAAGCGTTCGCCGCACTCAGCGCCTGCGGCGGCAACCTCAGCCTCAATCAAGCCCTGCAATTACTGCGTCAGATTGCCAGCCGCACCCCCTTCCAGGCGGAAACCCGCGATGGCCCTCTGCAAATTCTCGGAGTCCTGGAAGCCGGCGGCCTCGCCTTCGATCACCTGCGCCTGGTCGGTTTCGGCCAACAGCAATGGCCCCCGGCACCGGCACCCAATCCGCTGCTGCCAATTCAATGGCAAAAACACTGGAAGATGCCCCGCGCCAGCGCCGAACGGGAATTGGAGCTGGCCCGCGAACTCACCGCCGACTTGCTCAATGCCAGCGGCGATATCGTCGTGAGTTACACCAGTGAAGAAGACGGCGTGCAGCAAGGCTTGAGCAGCTTGTTTGAAAGCCCACAAAAAGCCCAACACTTTGCCGAAGGCGCCCTGCACAATCACTACAGCCAACTGGCCCAAGCCTGCCAACTGGAAAAAGTCGAAGACAAAAAGCTACCACCACTCACCCCCGCCGAGTGCGAACGGGTGCGCGGCGGTGCCTCGGTGCTCAAGGCCCAGGCCCTGTCCCCGTTAAATGCGCAATTGCGCTTCCGCCTCGGCGCCAGCGGTTTTACCCAACCGGATATCGGCCTCGGCCCCGCCGAGCGCGGTAATGTAGTGCACCAGGTATTGGCGGAATTCTGGCAACAGTGCGACACCCTCGCACAACTGCAAGCCATGGACGAAGAGCAATGCCAAGCGCAAATCGAACGCGCGGTGGAGCGCTCCCTCGGCGGTGTGCGCAAAAAATACAATCACCTGCCGATCGGGTTTTGGGCCATGGAAAAGCAGCGCCTGGAGCGCCTGCTGCAACAATGGCTGTCCGTGGAACTGGGCAGGCCCAATTTCTCCGTAGAAAAAGTCGAATGGGAACAGGCCGTGGAAATCGGCGGACTGCACTTTAACCTGCGCCTGGACCGGCTGGACCAACTCGCCAGCGGCGAACAACTGGTGATCGATTACAAAACCGGCGTCCCCAGTATTCGCGACTGGCTAAGCCTGCGCATCCGCGAACCCCAGCTGCCGCTCTACGCCCTATTCCAACCGGACGCCCACGCCATCGCCTTCGGCCAGGTGCGCAATGGCGACTGCAAATGGAATGGCTGCGGAGATCTGGAGCATCCCATCAAAGGTATTAAAGCCGTGGGCGATACCAAAAAAGAATCCCCCTATGGCACCTGGAGCAATCTGGTAGAGCACTGGCGCTACAGCCTGGAATCCCTCGCCACCGAATATCGCAGCGGTGTCGCCACCCTCGCCTTTGATCGCCCCACCGATAACAACAGTGAACTCTGGCCCCTGAACCGCTGGCCAGAAAGGGTGCAAATATCCGAATGAACGACGTTGTGATGACTCCCACCCTGCGCCGCCCTATCGATGCCGACGCTCGCAGCCAAGCCCTGGATATCAGCCGCAGCTTTGCCGTGTCTGCCCCGGCGGGCTCCGGCAAAACCGGCTTGCTCACCCAGCGGGTATTAAAGTTGCTCGCCGCCTGCCAGCAACCGGAAGAAGTGCTCGCCATTACCTTCACCCGCAAAGCTGCCGGTGAAATGCGCGAGCGCCTGATCGACGCCCTGCACAGCGCCCGCGACCAAACCCGGCCAGACAACCCCCACGATGCCATCACCTGGGATTTAGCCCGCGCCCTGCTGGAGCGGGATCGCGAACTGGAATGGGAACTGCTGCAAACACCCCAACGCCTGCGTATTCAAACCATCGACGGCCTCTGCCGCAGCCTCGCCAGCCAACTGCCCATCGAGAGCGGCCTGGGCGCACCGGGTGAACCCCTGGAGCGCACCCAAATCGCCTTCGAGCTGGCCGTGGTGAACCTGCTCAAACACCTCGATGGCGAAATCCCAGACGCAGACCTACAACAGCTGCTGCTCCACCTGGACAACGACCTGGGGCAGCTCAATAAGCTGCTACGTATTTTGCTGGACAAGCGCGAACAATGGCTCGGCCCACTTTTAAGCGTTAACTTCGACGGCGCCCAGGATTATTTCCATTTTGTCATCGACGAACTGGTAGCAGAAAAGCTGCAAGACCTCACCACAGCCCTCGGCAGTGTCGCCGGGGAACTGCTGGAGCTGGCAAGTTTCGCCGGCGGCAATCTACAAAAGGAAAACCCCAGCCACAGCCTGTGCCTCTTCGCCGAATTGGACGATTTCCCCAGCACAGACAGCAGCGGCTTGCCCGCCTGGCTCGCCCTCGGCAGCCTGCTTCTCACCACCACTGGTGATCTGCGCAAAGGCGGCGGCATCAATAAAAAACTCGGTTTTGGCCTGCCGGATAAAAAAGATCCCGAGCGACCCATCGCCGAAGAATACAAACAGCGCATGAAAGACCTGCTGGCGGAACTGGCCGGCAACGAACCACTGCTCTCCGCACTGCGAGAAGTGGGCAAGCTCCCCAGCGGACTGCAACAGAGCCAATGGCAACTACTGCAAGGGCTCGCCCAGGTACTGCCCAAGTTAGTCGCCGAATTAAAGTTGGTCTTCCAACAGCTGGGTGCCACCGATTATACCGAAGTGGCCCAAGCCGCACTGATCGCCCTGGGCGATAGCGATAACCCCACAGACCTGGCCCTAAAACTGGACCTGCAAACCCAGCATATTCTGGTGGACGAGTTCCAGGACACCTCCCACACCCAGCTACAACTGCTGGAAAAACTCACTGCCGGCTGGCAGCAGGGAGACGGCCGCACCCTATTTATTGTCGGCGACGGCATGCAGTCCTGTTACGGCTTCCGCAATGCCAACGTGGGTATTTTCCTGGATGCGCGCAAACGCGGTATCGGTGAAGTCCCCCTGGAGGCCCTCGACCTCCAGGTAAATTTCCGCTCCGAAAGCGCAGTGGTGAACTGGGTCAACGAGACTTTCCAAAGGGCCTTTCCGCAAGCGGACAATATCGGTCGCGGCGCCGTGCGCTATCTGCAATCCGAAGCTTTTAAAGGCAGCAAATGGGCCGAGCCCTCGGTGAATTTTTACGGCTGCATTGATGACGAAGACCGCAACCGCGAAGCCACCCAAGCGGTTGAACTGGTGCAGCAATTACAAGCGCAAGATCCGGAAAGCCGTATCGCCATTCTGGTGCGCAAGAAAAAACACCTGCAAAAGGTTCTGCCAGCCTTAAGTACTGCCAATATCGCCTTCCAAGCCCCAGAACTGGCGCCGCTCGCCAGTAAAATGGTGGTGTTGGATTTACTCAGTCTCACCCGCGCCCTGCTCGACCCCAGCGACCGAATCAGCTGGCTGGCCGTACTGCGCGCCCCCTGGTGTGGACTGCAACTGCCGGACCTCTACACCCTGGCCAACTGGGGCAATGGGGATATCACTGTAACCGATACCAGCGCGCGCCCACTATTTATGGCCTTGCAGGAAGTGGACGATATCGCCCTGCTCAGCGACGAAGGGCGCACACGTCTGGCCCAAGTGTCCCCCAAACTGCTGCACGCCTGGCAACAGCGCGGCCGCAAACCCCTGCGCACCTGGATTGAAGGCCTCTGGCTGGAACTGGGTGGCCCCGCTACCGTTGCGCAAAAATCTGACCTGAATAATGTGCAGGATTTTCTGCAATTATTAGAAGCCTTCGATACCGGCGGCGCCATTACCGACTGGCAACAGTTCACCTTGGCCCTGGAACAGCTCTACGCCCGCCCCGCCCAGGATGCCAAGGTGCAGGTGATGACCATTCACAAATCCAAAGGGCTGGAGTTCGAACATGTACTGATCCCGGGCCTGGACCAAGGCGGCAAACCCGGTAGCGACCAACTGCTGCGCTGGAGCGAATGGCTCAGCCGCGAAGGCGAAAGCCGCTTCCTGCTCGCTCCCAAAAATGCGCGCGGCGGGCGCGACCCGGTTTTTGAATACCTGAAGCACGACAACAGCGAGCGCGAACGCCTGGAAGGCACCCGCCTGTTGTATGTAGGTTGCACCCGCGCCATCCGCTCGCTGCATCTTTTAGCCTGCATCAACCGGGATGAAAAAAAGGGCCACCTAAAAGCCTCCGGCAACGCCGCCCTACTCGCCGGCATCTGGCCCAGTGTTTTGCACCACCAGGAAAGCGACTGGTGCCACTGGCTGGAAGCGGAAGAACCCTTGCTAAACCAGAACGAAGCCAGCAGAGATCACGACTACCTGCTGCGCCTGCCCAACCAATGGCAACCCCAAGCCATGCCCCGGCAGGAATGGCTGGCCCAATACCGCATGCCAGACTACCAACCCAAAACTGAGGAAGAAGACAATATTCCCGAGCTGGGCCAGGTAGCCCTGCGCTGGCTCAAACACGCCGGCACCGTAGCTCACGAAACCCTCGCTACCATTGCCGAGACCAATATTAACGACTGGACACCCAGCAAACTGGAAGCCCAACGCCCCCTATGGCAATTGCGTCTGAAACAATTGGGGCTATCCACCACCAGCCTGGAACGCGCCGCCGAGAAAGTGGAAATCGCCGTATGCAACAGTCTCGACTGCCCCACCGGCCGTTGGCTGTTGGATGGCTCACTAAGGGAATCCGCCTGCGAACTGGAACTGCACAGCGGCGGCCGGCAGTTACGGCGCTCAATTGTTGACCGCACTTTTATCGATAACGAAGGCACTCGCTGGATTGTCGATTACAAAACCGCAGAGCCCAGTGGTGAAGAGAGCCAGGAAGAGTTTATTGCGGCTCAGCTGGAGCAGTATCGGAATCAGTTGGATAATTACCGCAAGCTCTTTTATGCGCGGGGGGAGCGGAATATACGGTGTGCGCTGTATTTTCCGTTGATGCGGAGGTTGGTGGAGTTGGGTTAGGGGGATGTATAGATTATCGTGCGGCTTAAAGCCGCACTCAGTATCATAGTTAGAACGCTCACATTTTTCTGATAAAAACGATTTATGTAAGCATCACTCTACTTTCTGCTTCCTCCAGTTGTCTATGGCAGAGCCAAGCCGTGTTTGATCAACCTCGCCTTGCCATTCCCTCCAAAATTCTATAGTTCCACTATTCGGCTTTCTTACTGGCTCATCTATTCGTATTCTACTAGGCAATAGACTGGCATCACCCACTACCAATGCTTCACCAGTATCGAGCGTAGGTAGTATGTCACTAAAGCTACCCAGGCTATCTGGAAGTAATTTTTTGATTACACCTTGGTCATCAGAATTAGTAAGCCTCATTGAAACAAAATTACTACATTGACTAAGAATTGTTTTATTAACCTCAGATGGCCTCTGGCTAATTACCACCAAACTAAGCCCATATTTTCTACCTTCTTTTGCAATCCTTTCAAAGATTTTTATTGATATATCATCTGCTGATCCGGTGAGATTTCTATTTGGTATATAAAGATGAGCTTCATCACACATCAAGGCAATCGGGTGCCTTTTCTCTAGCGGAGTCCATTGCTGAATAGAGAATGATAATCGCGCTACCAATGAAACCATTAACGGCAATACATCAGATGGCACTTCTGAAAAATCTATAATCTTAACTCCACCAGTACCATTTTCATCAGCACAACCTAACAGTAAATTAGCCAAGCGATTAAGGTAATCAAATTGAAGAACATCACCGCCCCCCTTAAAAAGGAAACCCAACCTCCGGTCTGATATTTTATTTTCGAGCCTGGATATCAATCGACTTAGCTTCCCATTGAACTCTCCAGCTTTGGTACTCCCAGCCTTTGCACCAGCAACTCTCTCTTCATTAATTCTATTCAAACCTTCCATTACAGATGAAAGTTTAAAAGGAACAGGGCTATCTATAGTAAAATTTTCTAATATATCTTTATATTCATCGCCAGATAAATATCTAGTTTTTGCCGCGTTAACCTCTCTAGAAATGATCATCGCCTGATTTGGTGCATTTTGATCACTTCTATCTACGAATAATGAAACCATTGCCTCATAAGAAAGAAGCCAATAAGGCAAAAATATAGTGCCATCAGAAATGGTTCTCCCCGACTCCACATCTCCAGGCCCGGCGATCTTAAAATACTTCACTCCATCACCAGCCAGCGGAGCATACTCGCCATGAAGATCAAAAATAATTGCATTCGAATTTTTTAAGTGTGCGACTTGCTCAATGATCTTTGCAGTCGCCCATGACTTCCCCGCCCCTGTGCTTCCACCTATAAAAGCATGCCGTTGAAAAAACTTATTTCCATTAAGAAAAGCTTCGGCTTTATCATCTAACGTGTATCTACCAAGTACTAAGGAATTTCCATCACTCTCCGAATGAGAAATAACGCGCATAAATGCTGTAAGGTCTTCTCCCTCTAGCGAAAAACAATTTGCTTCAATCTCGGGTACGCTGTCCAATGTTCTTCGGAAGACATTTCGGTTAAGGCCCTCTGCATCGAGCAATGATCCTATCAATGAAACTTTGCAAAGATTCTGTTCATCAAACTCTTCGCCATGATTTTCGTCCTGATCTAGAGTCAACCGCTTTCGGGTAACTTGACTTATAAGACCGATCAAATGTTGCCCTGGCTTGCTGCTTTGTAAAACAGCAAGTCTATTTACTTGCAATCTTTTTAGCTTTTCACTGTCTTCAACAGACACGATTACAGTTGCAGTATCAACTGAAGAAACGGTCCCAAGTGCATCATCATCTGAAAAGTTAAAAATTGCCATAGCTAAGCCCTACATTATTAAATTTAAAAATCCGTCTAAAGACCAACAGTTGCACTCAACCTCAATCGGTTCCACGCATTGAGAGCTATACACTAACGAACCGGGACCATCTCCACACATTTCAATTGCCAAATATCGCGACAATTGGTTTCTACATAAAAAATCCCTTGCTGATTCAGAAAGCTTTTGTGTAACAATAATTATTGAGGCATCACCTCTTGCACAGCGATTCACTAGCTTCTCTTGAATATGATCATCATTAAATCCGAACCCGATACAAAGATATGAGGATGCAGCATCAATGACATCGTCAGCCTCGTGAATAATTGTTTTATATGGCTCTCTATGAGTATTTCGGTATTTTTCATTACCTGGAGTAACTATGAGAGGGGTTAAACCTTCAGGTGTTCTACCAATATTACCAAGCGAACAGACAACCCCTTGCTCATTAATAAACCACCCCAAAGAACCATGTACCTTCCAAATATTAACCTGCCTTGAGGGCTTCAAATAATCTTTTTTTTCTGGAAAGCCCTTATACCCATGTGAAAATCCACAAAAATGATGAATACCTTCCTGTTCACAAGCATACTCTGCCAATCGATCATAGTTTGGAGTAATAATATTGACCTGCCTTACAGTGCTCCTCAGCATATGCCTTAAAAGCTTGCCAAGCGGAAATAGTTCTTGATCAACTAGAGCCTTCTCAAACACGGCAATATCTTCGGGAGAAAGTAGATTCCATGTAGACAATACGACTTTACTTGTTAATGCTGGAGTTAAGCTAACCTTATGAAGAGCGGTTTCAAGATCAACCCCACCCTCAAGAAGGTCGCAGAATTCCCTCCACAATCCAACCTCTTGGCAACTTAAACCCTCAACCTCTACTGATCTAATTAGATGCTGAGATAAAGCTCCCATACCTGACATACCATGAGCAGCGGATGCACCACTACCCAAAATAATAACTGGTGTACTTCCATAATAGTCTTGCGCTTGTTTAGATATTAAATCGATTTCCATACCAGCCATAAAGATTCCTTTTTTACAACTCCACTATTAATAAATGGTGGCTCCATACACCTTCTAAACAGAAGTATAAAATGCTAAGAGTTTCAACAGAAGAACATCACACAAAACAGTAGCTATTCAATGATTTTCTTACTAACGTATCGGAAAATAATATAGGCGCCTAAATTATCTTATTGGAACTTATTTGGTTTTCCCTTTCGCCAAAGCCACGCAAAATCAAAAGATAGCCGTCAAAGTTGTGGTCTATAGCTAGACAAACTCTCACAAGACCAACACTCTGCAAGAGCCACAAAAATTTTCTAAAAGAACCTGCCCACAATAGGAGAAGGTAGCGTGAAGTAAAAATAGAGAAAAGGCGCTGACCCAAGGTGCTGCAACACCAGGGGCCAGCTAACCAAATTGATAAACCGAGTATCAAGATAGCTGTATGCATACTACGCTAGAAACCCGCTCATCTTCAATAAAGTGGAGCACAATCAGCAGCTTGGGGCGATTCCTCAAGCTCTGGGAGCCTAGCGCCCGCCTTTTCCTATTCTGCACCCACCGCCCCCGCGCCCCTCCCCTCACTTCCACCAAGTATCACTTACCAAGCTTCCCCACCAAGGAATGCCCACCCACGGCTTCAGTATCGCCAGGAAACAAATATGTTGGTCCTAAAGCGCCGAACAGGCGAGAATCTAAGAATTGGAACGAATGTCTCGATCACAGTGTTGGAAGTGAAGGGAAATCAAGTAAAGATAGGCATCCGTGCACCCAAATCCCTCCCCGTCCATCGGGAAGAGATCTATGTGCGCATCAATAGAGAACAAAAAGTAGGCAATGGAAGGCGTTGAGGGAAGGTTCTCCAAGGAAGGAGGCTACACCTCAATAAAGGCGCTATTAATAGCTAGTTATCTTCGAGGTATAGGGCAGTGAACTTATACAGCCCTCTTCAAAACTACAAAAAGTCACCTCTCCACAGAAAGGTAAAAGTCAACACAAATTGGATCGAACAAGCAGTATAACTAGCTCACAGAAGACTGTGGTCATTTTTCAACCTATTCTTCTTCATCACTACGATCTATTAGATTTTCCGGTGAGCCCAAAGTGCTATCTTTTTCAAGCTCTTCCTTAATATCTTCAGGAAGTGGCTTGAACAACTCTTTTGCCCTCTCTTCGGCTTTCTTTTTTGCCTGTTCGTATCTTTCTTTATCGTTCATAAGTCTCTTACCAGATAATGTGGATTGCCTTTCTTTGAACCAACCAATTTAAATCCACCATGAGACATATAATACTTTATGAGCTTATCATTCATAGGCTCCATGATGCGAATTTTCTTTGCGCCAATTAAATCTCCATAAATTTCATACGCCAATAGAGAAATACTGAACATTTCACCGGCATATGGACAATTCTTAGGGGCTCTCTCTATAAAATCTAAACGCATTTCGGTGCCCTTGAATGTAGGGCGACCAAGGGACATTGAACATAGAGTATTTCCTAACCAAACTGACATATCGAATGACTTCGGGTAGAAAATCTTATAGCTCCGGGAAAATTCCCAATCCCATGAAACCTTTCGTTCAGCGGTATTCTTCCAAGCCTGGAAAGCATTTAAGGTTTTGTGATCTATGCCTTCAACATTTAGAACGCCCTTCAGGTTTCCGGGCAGACTTTCTTTTGCTATATCTCTTGCTTGCGCTCGAAATACATCATACCGTTCTAACGTTTCCTTATGTGACGGTTGCATTTCTTCTCCTTAAATCTGCTTGTTGAGATCCGCCTTTAGCGGTCACTGGAGGCAGTATTTCCCCGGTTCATTGCGGTCCGACCAACCATGGATATTAATAAGTGAAAGCCTGATATGGATGAGTAATGATAACGCGAATGGCCATTTGAGCCTAGCACCCGCCTTTTCCTATTCTGCGCCCACCGCCCCCACTCCAGCTCCAGACTTCTCTATCCAAACTTCCCCACCAAGGAATGCCCACCCACAGCTTGAGTATCGCGGGTATAGGAAGCATAAACCACCGATTTACCCTCGATCCGAAGTACTCTACTCGAAACTCCTGAGGTTGTTTACCGTTCAAACCCCAGCATTCAAAGTTCAAACCCCAAGTTTTAAGCCGAGGGCATTCAAAATTGATTATTTTTTGTTCGGCTTGACCGAAAAGTCCTGACGAATGGTTCGCGGGGCGCAAGTCGCTCCACCGGTCCGTTGTCAGGCCCACTGTAAGCTGTGAAAGTTGGCAGTGGTGGCTCTTTACGTCGTCAATCGAATAGACGAGTCTGCGCGGGATCGGCAGCCTGGTCTGAGGTGGTGCCCGCTCTGGCGGCAGTGCGTGGCGAGGCGTGTCGGCATTAGCGGCTTTCTGCCTAAGAGATTTGAGGATGTGCTTAATCACTGCCAAATCCTCAATACTGGCAACCACCTTGACGTGACCGCCGCAACGTTTACGGGCTTCAATGTCGATGCTAAATACCCGTTTGAAGCGCTGAATCCAGGTCATTGCTCTATGCCGTTCCGCAGGGCTCTTATCGGAACAGCCGCAAAACCTTTTGCCCTCTGCCGGCCCGGCCGGCTAAATATGCCCAAAGGGCACCCCTTTCAGTTGGATCACTACCTGGAGCTGGTGGACTGGAGCGGGCGGCATTTAGAGCCCAAAAAACCCAGCGCTATTGCCGCCGATACCCCACCCACCCAACAGCGCTTGGGTATCTCCCCCAAACACTCGCTCTACTTCAAGCGTAACTTCGAAAGCCGCTTCAAGTGTTTGGTCGGCGCAGCAGAGAAAGTCCGGCAGGTCTGCTCTTAGTAGCATAAACGCTGGGTACATGGCTTGCGAGACTGTAAAATCTACCTTTCCACCAGTATCTGAATCGATTACAAACAACTATTAAACAGGTATCCGTACCAATTGTGACCTCCTCATGCCTGAATTTTAGACAACTGAGTAAATCAACGTCAGAAGCTAATCGGATATATCTTTCTTAACTGTCTAAAGGTCTGTTTAGGAGAAAAACAGCCCTAAGGCCGACCCTCTCAATTTTGAGAGTCTATGATTGCCTTATACTCTTGAGGCAAAGATCGGCCCGAATCAAAGCCACAGCCTGCTCTATCTCAATAGCCCCAACAGCTGGCAGATTGCCAATCGTCCCGAAACCCTGCTCATGATTACAGGGGACACTAGCACAGACTTGCCTGGAGTTGATCTTATCCCAAAATTAGTACCATTTACCGAAATAGGACACCAAACAAGGCCAAAAAAATCCATTGACGAAATACTGTGAAGCGCATTGAGCATTTATAATACCCTAATGCGGGCGCCGGCCAAGGCGCCACAATTAATCCGCTTGTTAACTATTTTTTTAAATTCCGCATATCTATAATTGGCATAGCACTTTGCCCCAGCATTGTAGAAGGCAATTTACCATCCCATGTTTGAGCCTCGGTAAGTTTTACAATCAAAGGGTTGTCTTTAAGCGCCTTGCCTTTTGCTTCAATGGCTTTAGCTTCGGCTTTGCCTTTGAGGAGTATTGACTGAGCCTCGGCTTCGGCCACTTTTAATATGCCTTTCGCCTTGGCATCCGCAGTGTTTACCGCGCGTAGCGCCTCTAGCCGTTGCCTTTCCAGTTTGTGCTCTTCCGCCGCGGCCAAGTTCTTTTCAGTTTGTTTTATTTCGATGGAGTTGATATATTTTTTGGGAAGAAGAATATTTTCTATTTGTATATTATCAACAACCACGGGGAATCCTTCCATTTCTTCGGATAACCTGTGCTCTATCCCTTGAATAGCTGATGCACGATCTTGAATTAGCTGTTCGGCTTCAAACTGGGGAATGGTATCCTTGGTGGCGGATCGAAACCTGGGATCTAGGATGCGTTGTTCGAATTGATCCAAGCCGCCATATTTTTTGAATAGATCCAATGCTGCCTCCTTATTCACAGTCCAGTTTACAGATACCTCCACAGTTACAGGCATTTGCTCTTTTGTGCTAGAGGCCATTTTTTCAGCATTTTTTCTGGTTCTTACTTCAATCATTTCCACAGTTTCAATAAATGGAATTTTGAAATGCAACCCAGGATTTTGTTGGCCTTTTGCCTCACCAAAACGCTTGACGACCCCGACATGCCCCTCGGTGACTATATAACAGGAGTTAACTATTGCTATTACTAAAATAACAATGGGGAACAATTTAAAATAATTAGACGGAACTAAGAAATTTTTGGAATTCATATTGTTCTTCGATTAGGTTGAGGAAGTATTTTTAATACCTTGGTGCGAAAGTCTCCGCAAGGTGATGGGAATCCGAAGGGTGCCCGCAGGGCTAGAGCACAAATCAAAAATTCTCCAACAGTATATTGATAGGTGGCCGCAAAATCAACATGGGAGCGTGGGTCATCACTGTTCAGGGTTATCGGCAGGGCAACACTTCAGTTTAAAAGATCGCGGATTCAATCCCGGAGTGCATACTATTGATGCGGCCTTAGCTGCGGAGCAGCCCTGCATTAAATTTTTTAGGAGGGTGGAATTCCAAAGTTTTTTCTGGCCTATTCTTTGGATCACATGGGTATAGAAAGTATAAACCACGTGTTTATCCTTGATCCGAAGTATTCTACTCGAACTTCCTGAGGTTGTTTACCGTTCAAACCCCAAGTGTTGGTGTGAGGGCATTCAAAATTTATTATTTTTTTCTGCTTGACCGAAAAGCCCTGACGAATGGTTCGCCGGGCCCAAATCGCTCCACCGGTCCGTTGTCAGGCCCGCTGTAAGCTGTGAAAAGTGGCAGTGGCTGGCTTTACCTCGTCAATGGAATAGACGAGCCTGCGAAGGGGCAGACAGACCGGTCTGAGGGGGTGCGCGCTCTGACGGAAGCATCCATATTGAATACCCGCTTTAGCCGTTGCATTCAGGTCATGGCTCGGTGCCGTTCATAGGGCTCCTGTCAATTTATTATCCCGCGTTCACAGGGCGATTTAAGCTCAACGCAATCATCGGGGATGGGTTTGATACGTCGCGTAGAAATAGTTTGGCTTTAAAACCCTCTCAACGCGCTAAAAACTGGCGATTTTTTATAGTTACCGTCTAACGTGAGAGGCGGTGAAGCGGCCTAGGGTATCCTGTACTTTTAATAGGCAATTGCAGTTTTCCAAACGCAGGCGATTAAAAATATAGGCACCAAAATGATCTTATTGGATTGTAATCGGTTTTCTTCAGGGGTAAAGCGGCGTAAGATTCAAAGGCATTGCTCACCATTACGGGCCGTAATTGGGCAGGTTTCTGTAAACCAACAATAAAAAACCCCAAACGGCCCAGGCAATGTCCAACAGATCCCTTCCTTTATCAGGAGAACGGTAGCGTGACCTAAGAATACGGAAAAGGCGCTGACCCAAGGTGGTGAGACACCAGGGGCCAGCTAACCAAATTGATAAGATAGATATCAAAATGGCTATATGCATAATACGCTAGAAACCCGTTTGTCTTCAATTAACTGGAGCACATTCAGGTGCCTGGAGCGATTCCCCAGGCTCTGGGAGCGTTGCGTCCGCCTGTTCTGCTGTTGCGTCTACCGTTCCCGCGCCCCGCCCCGTCTTGCCTTCCATCGTTACTTTCCAGGTATTCCCATCACGAAAAGTCATCCCGGGATTTGCAACCCGGAAGGAAAAGCTAATGTTGGTTGTAAAACGCCGGCCCGGCGAAAACCTCAGAATTGGTACCCATGTTTCCGTCACTGTACTGGGTATATCGGGCAATCAGGTCAGGGTGGGCATCGCAGCCCCCAAATCCCTGCCCGTACACCGGGAAGAAGTGTACCTGCGCATCCAAAAGGAACGGGCGCAAGGCGATGGAAATGGTTGAGCAGCGGGTGCGCCCCATTACTCTAAACTGCGGTTAGATGGCGGTCATGATACTCTTCAAACCAGGTATCTGCGGCGCTGCTGCCAAGGCGCAGGGACGCTATTGTATATAAATCGTACACATCCGTGTCGATGGGATGCTCCAGGGCGAGCGAAAGTAGTGCGGGTACCTGTACAACGTCATCCAGCCAGGTTTTTAAAACCTGAGTGCCCTCTTCTCCCCAAAAGGCTGATGGTGACTCTCCCTGGGTCAGTACATCTACCTGACGTACCAGGAACGCGATGATGCATTGCCGGGAAGCCGGGGAGTCATCATTCCACCATTCGCTCAGCTGCCTGGATACATTCCATCCCGCACAGGCCAGTGTGACCAAGCAGGTTTCTACTTGCGCAGCATCTTCCCAGCGTCCCCACTGCCACCACGCGTTTAAAAATACAGCCACTGCGTTTTGCTCAGGCTCTGGCCACCTATGCCATTCTGCGTATACAAGCTTGCCGGCGATTACCTCACTATAATGAGCTAATGGCATATCAGTGGCGATAAGTTCGAGAATCCTGGGTAGGAAATGCTTGAAGTCATCGTCTCCACCCCAGGTGGTCATCGCTTTATGGACAAATCTCTCAAGATCACTGCTGGTTAGCTCACCTAAAGGCGCACTATTTAGCGCTTTATGGTCTTCCTCTAAGACACAGCAAGGGCAACCACTGATATCTGCGGAACGGGGATACCGGGCGAAGGTATCGTAGGCATTCTCAATAGCGGTTTGTAACGCTGAAGAAGGCAACTTCATAATCTGACTCAGTAAAAAAAAGGGACTGCTGGAATGCGGCTTTAAAGACAACGGTGAGCGATAGTACCAGGCCGCAGTTGAGGATTGGGGAAAATCAGCTGCCCCCCTTATCAGTAAATGGACACCTGATGATACGTAAACCCCTCCTTGTAGCTACATCGGGTAACTGCCGCCGGTATTAAGGTTCCCTGGTCGTTGGCGCAGCCAGTGGGGTTTGTTGTGTAATTTGAGTAATACAAAGCGTGGCGTGCTCGGTAATCTGTTGGCTTTCGACCCCTGCTGTGTGTGCTGCCTTGTCAAGGCAGCGCCTTAAAGAATCGATACCCTCTGTTTTCCGGTCTCCTTTGGGGGCGTTTTTGCCTCTTTCATCACATTGAAAAGAGCAACGGTGGTGATCCAGCGAGCCTCCTCGCTGGCAGACTTCCAGTCAGCCAGCGAGATCGTGGCAGCAATATCGCGAATTTTTTGTGCGTCCTGTGATTTCTGAATCTTCCCGAAGAGAATAAATAGTAACCAAGAAAGCAAAAGCAAGCATACAATCAACCTGCCGCAGCCGTTGCGGGTTTTATCCGCATTGATAGCCTCCCCACAATCCTGGCCTGAGCACCCAGGCTTTAGGTTGTCTTTTTTACAAGCCTCGCAGGAATCATGTTTGCGCTTTGGCATGTGTGACTACTTAATCCCTCTGGATTTTTTGCATAACAGGAAACGTAATAAGCGCGTGAACTACCGCGCTTAATAACAGTAGGTAACTCATCCACTTGTTGCCTGTTTCTTCAAATCCATGCCATAGGTTTTGAGTAAATACTCTGCAACCTTTCCCTGGTGCATCCAGGATAATATTACCTTTTCTTGGTCAGGGCAATCACGCCAGAAAGGATTATGTAGTTTGCCACTGGAGATTGACTGTATATTCCGCTCAGTAAAACTGTACAAAGCCTGAGCGTGTTCGGGTTGCTCCATTCTCTGTAAATAGAAACTGATGTCACTTTCTATATGGGAGATCGCACATAACCAGGAATCCACCTTCAAATTATCATCTTCGCTCTTAAGTAATTGTAAATACTTCTTTCTTGATAGGCCTTTAATGAGATCTTTTTTTCTCTTATCCCATTGGCTGAATTTAGCTATGGCTATAGCTCCATAGATAATCTCCGGATCTACCCATTCGAATTCATCCTTCATGAGCAGATCGAAAACCCTGGGAAACAGATACATAAAATCATCAATTGAACCAACCGTTTTAAGTGCAGAGCAGGCATAAGTTTCTATTTCACCAGGAGTTATCTCTACCAATTTCTTTGTGGCAAGCACTTTTAACTGTTTTTCACTAATGCAGCACTCACAACCACTTATTTTCCGTGGCGGTTGAAACTCCGAGAAAGTGAGATAAAGGGCCACAGATTCATTCATAGGATTTCCAAATTACCAACCAGGCTCAGCACCAGTAACGCAGTATAGAGTTTGATCCTGAAAATAAACCACTTAACGAAAAATCGTCAAGCTTCTTTTCATGATCTTGATAGTGCACACTTAGGCTAATCAATACGGCCCCAGTATAGATAAAAGACGTTGGCACCCAGGGCCGACCAACCCAATTGATCACTCAGTATCAAACTGGCTCTATGGAAATACGCTAGAAACCTGCTCGCCTTCAATAAAGTGGGGCCCCGTCAAGGGCTTGGCGCGGTTCTCCCGGCCCTGGCAGCGTTGCGTCCGCCTTTTCTGCTTTACCGCTTACCTTTCCCGTGCCCCGCCCCACCCCACCTTGCTTTCAACGGTTACTTTCCCAGTATTCCCACCACGAAAAGTCACCCCAGAGATTGCGATCCAGAAACAAAGGCCCATGTTGATTTGAAAACGCCCGCTAAGCGATAACCTCAGAATTGGTACCAATGCCTCTCACAGTATTGGGTATTACGGGCAACCAGGTCAGGGTGGGCATCAAGGCCCCTAAATCCCCGCCCGTGTACCAGAAGGAAGGGTATGCGCGCATTCAAAAGGAACGGGAGGTGGGTGGCTAACAATCAGCCATGTCCCCAAGAGGGATTGCTCGATGGGGTCGTGTTGGGTAACGGGTTAATCTATCGACAATCCGACCATTTTGGCACTCTCCTGCCAGAGGCTGTCCCGAAGATTGTCATTGCTCGCCTGTGCAGAGGGGTCGGGATAGGTGAGTTCACCGCGCACCAGTGAAGCGTAAACCCGCCCAGTTGGCGGGGTTGCGTCACCCAGTGCCAGTTCGGCCAGCGCTTGCCCGGCGCGTTCGGGGGATCCCGGGTACATCATCGGAATGAAGGTGCTGCCCAGGCGAAGAAAAAAATGCAGAATAGCACTGTTCATCAGGAGCTGTTGCCACCTTGCAGAGTGACGCGCCAAGGAGGTGCCAACCGTTAAACCCGGGTTATAGGCAATAATCTTGCATTTTTTTTCCCTCACAGTGTCCTGAAGGGTCAGCGCGCGTGCCGTCAGCAGATTGCATAGCTTTGACGCGGCGTAGGCTTTCATTCCCGAGCCGTCCGCACGGGGGCTTGACCATGTGTGAATATCCAGGGGCTGGGGGGCTTGCGCGTGAACATCGCTGGTTGTAATGATTATCTTTCCTTCAGGCGCCATATTGGGCAGCAGTAGCCGCGCCAGCAGGTAGTGGGCCAAATGATTGACCGCGAAGGTGGTTTCAAATCCGTCCTCGGTTTTCTGGGCCGTGTTACTGAGGGCGATACCTGCATTCAGCACAAGGGTATCAATCCGGGCACCTGCCAGTGCTTTCTGAACCTTGCCGGCGAATGCGCGCACACTGGCCAGTGATGAGAGATCGAGTGGCAATGATTCACCGTACTCTGAGGGCGTGCTCCGGGTTCCCACTATGACACGCCGGTTTACAGTGGCGATCTGCTTTACTGCATGGGTACCGATGCCGGCAGTGGCGCCGGTCATCACGACTAAGCGCGGGCAAACGGTATCTCTATTATCCATCTTGGACATGACAATCTCTGCTCTGCTGATTAAAGTAAACGTTGTTGAGTTCTGCTCTTAGTTTTCACTCTTTGATTCCGGTATTGTCACCATCATTGCTCGGGAGGGAAGTGACATCATAAGCTTGTCCAATCTCCAGAGTGATAAATTCAGAGGGTTTGAGGTTAGCTTTCTTTTTGGCTTCCTCAAGTAGCTCGATCGGTTCGCTAATGGCTTCGGCCGTGAGCTGGAAGGCTCCGTAGTGCATGCCAATAGACAGGGAGGCTTGAAGCTCGGTGTGCGCTTGTACTGCCTCCATAGGGTCCATATGCACGGCTTTAAAAAATTCCCTGGGGGCGTAAGCACCGATTGGTAAGAAGGCAATATCTACCGGGCCAAAGCGGTCAAATGTGCGCTTATAGTGATCGGCATAGCCGCTGTCGCCGCCAAAATATATTTTCTGGCCATTAATTGCCAGCAGAAAACCGCCCCATAGGGTTGAATTACGATCGGTTAACCAGCGGCCTGAGAAATGTTGTACATCAAGGAACCAGAGTTGGAAATTGTCTGCAACTTTGGAAGATTCCCACCAGTCCAGTTCGATAAATTGTCCAGCACCCGACAGGCGTTCTCCTACGCCCAGGCCCATGTATATATTAGGATTATCCCGTTTGACCAACGCTTCTATGGATTTGAGATCCAGATGATCATAATGATCATGGCTGATAATAATGACATCAATCGGCGGTAAGTTTTCCAGGGTGATACCCGGTTTATGAACACGTTTGGGGCCTACGAATGAAAAGGGGCTTGTGCGTTCAGAGAACACCGGATCAGTAAGAATATTAAAGCCCCCGGATTGAATTAAAAAGGTGGCATGATTAATAAAGGTGATACGGGTATTGGAGCCGTTCACTCGCTTGAATGGTGAACGATCATCCTTTGTTTCAACCCATTCCGGCCAGACCGCAGGCTCTACCTCAGATTCAAATGAGGCCCGGAACATTTCCCAAAAGGACAGGAACTTGACCGGATTGGTATTTTTAAAGACATCGCCTTCAAAATTTGGGGAATGGTGTCTCTGGTCTACGTAAGCGCTGGCACAAGCTGCCAGCAAAACAACAAAGATACCAGTGGTTATACTTCTCATATTCAGATGACCTAAAAAGTGTGTGCAATTGCACCAGAGGGTTACGCTAAAATTGGCTGTATTAGTACTGCTAACGGACCCCATAGCTTTTCGGCTTTTTGTGCATCAAGCTCGGCGTCCCCTTCGGGCAGGGATTGCTTGTTGTACAGGGTTTTCGCTGATGTTTTTCAGCGCTTTAGTACCCCATGCCAGGGCCACCATCGACAGTAGTCCAGCGACTATTGCGCCTAACATCAAAGGTTGTACGCTCATATTGAAGGCTCCACCGATCAGCGAGCCAAACGCTAAAGCGATACAACCAGATAAAAAACTGATGATTGAATTTGCCAGCCCTGCAATATGGCCAAGGGGTTGCAGGGCAATGGCGTTCATATTCCCCATCAACAGGCCAAAACAGAAAAAGATCGCTGAGATAGCCGCAAGAAATTCACCCAGATGGGGAGTGCCGAACTGGCCGAGGAGGACCATCAAACCACTGACCGCGACTACCCCAAACAGCGCGAGCCGGCAGATGTCTTGCAAACCAAAGCGTTTAACCAACCTGGCATTCAGGACGCTGGCCAAACCGATGGAGACGGCAGCCAAAGCAAAATAAAAAGCGAATAATTCACCGGCGCTGAAAATAGCACGGTAGATCTGCTCCGCCGACAGGACATATCCGATAAAGACCCCCTGAATTAGCCCCAAGGCGATCATATGGGTGCAGGTTACGCGGTTTGACAAGGTCGTTTTGAGTCCCTCCAAGATCGGCGCAAACCCACCGGCGCGGCGCTTGTCGGGAGAGAGGGTTTCAGGTTGGCGCAGCCAGACCCAACCTGCCACCACACAGCTTAAGCCGAACAAAAGCCAGAAGATGGCTCGCCAGTCAGCCAAAGACACAATACCCTGACCCAGGATCGGGGCTATACAGGGTACCAGGATAAAAAACGACAGGGCCAAAGACATAATCCGTGCCATTTCAGGCCCTTCGTAGCGATCACGCACAATGGCAAGCGGCACAATGCGTAACGCCGCGGCGCCAACTCCCTGCAGGAACCGGCCAGCCAGCATGGGGTAAAAATCCCCTGCCAACACCGAAACCAGGCTCCCTGACATAAATAGTGCAACACCGATGAAAAGGATCGGTCTTCGCCCGAAATGATCGGAGAGGGGGCCGTAAACAAGCTGCCCCAGCGTCATCCCAAGGAGAAGGACGCCAATGATCAGCTGCCCCCCATCCCCCCCCAGCAGGTTAAAGCTCTCGGTTATTTGTGGTAGGGCCGGTAGCACCGCGTCTATGGAGAGGGCACCCAATGAGCTCATTATCGCGACTAGTGCTACGAACTCGGTGTCGCGCTGTTTGCTCATCGTGGACATATTCTCCTCGGTTTCAATATTCCGCCTGGTGTGCTGTTGCAAAGCATACTAACAGTCGGCATATTATTAACAACACGCATGTTATTGAGGTTATATATGCCTAATCCTGAGGTATTAAAGCTGGATGTGAAATTGCTAACCATTTTTTGTGCGGTTGCGAAGGAGGGGGCGATCTCAAGGGCGGCAAAACGCCTGAATGTCAGCCAGCCACTGGTTAGCCACGCGCTGGATCGGCTGCGTATTGCTTTTGGCGATCCCCTGTTCGTCCGTGCTGGGCGAGGGATTGTGCCGACTGAACGCGCCCTTTCTTTAGCACCTGAAATATCTGAAATCCTCGACCGCCTGCAGAGCCTTACCGCGCCGGAACCTCAGGACCTGACCCAGATCTCAACCCGGTTCTGCCTGGCAGCGTTTGACTATGAACGCCGTCTGATCACTCCCGGTTTATTGGCAAGGATTTTGCGTGAGACCCCATTGGCTAGCTTGCGTGTGATCCCGTCCAGCCGGGACGTTGTGAGTAGCCTGCGCGGGCGCGAGTGTGATCTGGCCATCACGCCCATTTCCCCTTCAGACCAGTTGGATATTTACAGTGCTCCCCTGTTCGAAGACGTGGCTATGTGTTTTTTTGATCCTGAAATGATCTCAGCAGACGAGGTCCGTTGCGACTTTAGCGCACTGCCCCATGCCTCCGTTCGTTTTTCCTTATCGGGCACCCCATTAGAAGAGCGCATCTTCGAAGAGCACGGGATTGCACGGAATGTCAAACTTGAAGTCTCCAGTTTTGAGGCGCTTCCATCACTGATGCGCGGCACGCGGCTGATTGCCATCCTGCCCTCTCGCCTGGCTGCAGATCTGTTTGCCGACTTTGCGCATATCCCCCCCCCATGCCCGTTTCCTACCAGTTGCTTCAACATGGTATGGCACAAGGCCACCCATCATTCTTTACCTCATCAATGGTTCCGTGCTGCCGTGCGCAAGGCCATACCTCCATACCCTCTTCTCGCTAAGCCAGGACACGATTGAGCCCTTTTAAAGAATATTCGAAGGCCGCACGGTAACGCCCGCAGAAGATGAGGCCGCAGAAGATGAGGCCGCAGAAGCCATGGCCCAGAGTTATAAATTAATCACAGATAAGCTCGCTGCATTATTGCCAGAGGAAATGTTGGAAGCCAGGGTACGAATGCTCTTGGTAGCGCTCTACTGGCCGGCAGATTAAGGCTACTGAATTCCCATTCTGATCGGAAAATATACACAGGAGATAGGACTACCTTACAAAGGTACTAATGAATAGAGAAGTATCCGGACGTTGGTGCAATTATTTTCACGTAGGAGCGCATGAATAGGACTAATACCAAAATTACTACCGGATCGGAAGGAAAGAATACCCCTCTCCCAGGACACGCTCTGAATACATCCTTGTACGCTCGTAATCGGCATCCATGCCTCATACGATCCTGGGAGAGGGCTATTCTTCCCTCCTGCTTTGCTAGTAGGTGTCCGAATACTTACCCACTCATTAGTCACTCTAAATATTGGACAGAAATCACTTCAACAACTACGGGACCTATCTTGAGCAAGTAGTTTGCTGAAACCACACCGCTTTTATGTTGATAAAGCAAAGGCCGGCAGTATACGTTTTTCGATTAAATCTAAGGTCTTTTCGTCATCCCCGCGACCAGTGATAGCAATAATCAAATCCAGGTCTTCAATGGCTATCACATACTGTCCACCGCCGCCCCAACCAAACTTTGCCACATATTTTTTGTTACCCACATGCATATTGGTTCGCCAGAAAAAATACCCATAGGAAAAGTTGGTGTAATCGAAATCATCAGCAGTTGGAACTGCAACCTTGCCTGTCGCCTTAGCAATAAACGCTTCCGGAATCAGCTGGCGGCTATTCCATTTGCCCTTATTGATTACCAAATTTCCCCACTTGATCATATTGCGCGATGTCATCATGGCCCCCCATGCACCTTCGGGCACACCACTGACATTTTCACTCCAGTGATAAATATTGATCCCCATCTTCTCAAGCAACTCATTTTTAATAAAGTCATTAGCAGAGCCGGGAACAACGGCATCCAGAACCAGCATTGCGATTCTTGGGTCTGAAGATTGATATAAGTAGGTTTGTGATTCAGAAGTGATCGGTTTACTATGACTCAAATAGGTTTGCACCAGCTTTTGCCCTTTTAACTGCTTGGGATTTTTTAATATGGCACGAAGCTTGTCTTCTTCAATACGGATACCTGAGCGCATGCTCAGTACATGGTCCAGTGTAATACGATCTGCACCTTCAATGAGTTGCTTTCTATCCAATTCTTTAAGAAAGGAAATGACTGGCTTGTCTAAATCTGCCATGGTCAAATAACCCAATTCTATCGCTCGCCCAATCGCCAAGGCTGTATAGGCCTTTGTCGCCGACGCTTGTGGGTGGGGCAAATTGACGCGACCAAGGGAAAAATAGGATTCAAATACAAGCTTGTTACTTTGGGCTATTAGCAGACTATCGTAAGGGGTATGTTGATTATCAGCAATTTCCTCGGCCAGTTTATTCAAGCTAGCTTTGATTGCATCAATCTCACCGACAGAAATACCATCTTTTCTATCAGCTGGGGCTGTATCAATAAAAGCTTTATTAAGTTTCGGCGTTGACTTTTCCAGGCTTGGGAAGTCACTACTGTGATCAGGCATATTTACTTCAGGTGCCAACCTGCCTCCTGCTTCCGCAAAAGAGCTTATGCTGCAAAATATGCTGATTGTAATTAGCCTTTTAAGGCTTCTATTTGTAATCATCATATATCCTGAAATTGTAGTTAGAGAAATTTTTTAATATCAATTGATTTAATATCGATTAGGGTTTCAATCGGTCGGCAAGCCAGTAGATGCTGCGGACCGATGTCTTCGGAAAAGCCGTAGTATGGTCGGCTGACTCAATAACCACCGATTCCAGTGATAAATTAGATAGCTTACGACGTTTTAATTGACTGACCAATCTCTCTACATTCGAGCCCAGTTCCTTCTCTAAAGCACCATAAGAAATAAAAACATTTGCTTGTTTTGGTAGATCTATTAATGCCTTATGGGAATCTGATTCAAACTGAGCGCTTATAAAAGAACCTAGTGATCGGGATGGACTACCTAAAATATAGTTTTGAAAAGTATCCGGTTGGCTAAACAAGGTATAAACACCAAAGAGACCGCCAAGTGAGTAGCCGAAGTAGGTACGGTTGTGTGGGTTCGCGCGGTAATTGCTTTCGATATGCTTTATAACGTCATTTCGTATAAACGCGAGATGCTTGTGAGCCTCACCCTTACCAGCTTTGTTATCCTCGGCAAGTGCCGGTTTAAAGTCCCGAAATCTACTCGACCATGCGTTTTTAGCCTTTGCTAGGTTTTTTTGCCAACTAATACCCACTAAAATCGCATCTTCGATGGCGTACTCTGCGGTTGCAGATAGCATTTCAACGGCCCACATAGCGTCGGTATAATAAATAACCGGATGTTTTTTGCTACCACTTTTATCATAGCTTTCAGGCAATTTTATCAACAGCTCATATTCTCTGTCGTTGCTAGAGTCCTGAATGGGCACCACCTGGATTCGGCGTAATTCCAGGGGCTTAGGCTCGCCTGCTTTCAGGGTTGCTACAGGGAGTAATAACAGAAAGGCTACTAGTAAGCGCTTTTTCATATCGGTGCTCATACTGTTATATTTGATCGAAGAAGCGATCAATGTAAACGGGCTGACCTTGAAATACGTGACGCACACCTGACTTTTAGATGACTTTGTGCTGATGCCACTTAATGTCTATTTATCAATGAGTTACAAGGTCAGCTTTAGCTGTAATCAGGGTTTATGCTAGTATCAGTTCCAAACTTTGATCAGGTAAGTACATCAATGGCTTTACAATATTGGGTGGGCGACTTCTTCGTTGACTTATCCAGGAATCAGATCACCAGAAATGGGCAATCTCGAACGATTCCCCCAAAAGCCCTCGCAGTCTTAACTTACCTGGCAAAACACCAGCGAAAAGTCGTGAGCCATGATGACTTGCTCACCGAGGTCTGGCCCAATACAGTAGTTACGCCAAATACACTGCAAAGAAGTATTGCGCAACTCAGAAAAGCACTGGGCGAAGATCGAAAGCTACAGTCCTATATTAGAACTCACGCCAAACAGGGCTACAGTCTGGAGTGTGATATTGTTTGGGAAGATGATTATTCCGCCAAAAAAGGGGGAACGGAGCCGCAGGAGAAGGCTATCTCTCCTGAGTCTCAAGTAAATAGGAAGCCTAAACAGCCAGATCATCAATCCCAGGTCTTTAAACCAAGTAGATATCTAGTCAGTTCGATTGTAGGGCTTGTATTATTAGGCTTCATTGGGTTCAAATTTTATACGCCCAAGCATACTTCTCAGCTCATATTTGACCGCTTACAAGCGGTAACCGCAACCGATCGTAAAGAGTTTGCCCCCACATACTCGCCCGATGGCCAGTACATTCTGTTTCACCGTTACTTGGATAAACTCTGTGTCAATAAAATCTGGGCCAGAAATATTCACAGTCAAAAAGAAACTCAATTAACCCCAGACTGGGGCACTTACGGCCGACATACATTATCGCCCGATGGTAAAACACTCGTATTTATTGCAGCAGAAGATTGCACCAAACCACTAACCCAGAATGTGTGTTACGACCTGGTAAGCTTGGACTTCCAAAAGGCTCTAGTGGGTCAACCATCGGCAAATGTTTTAATGCGATGTAAAAATTCGGCAATTAGTAATCCAGTATGGATAAACGACAATAATCTCGCTATTCTGCAAAAGGTGTCCCGTCGTTGGCGGTTAATCAACTATTCAGTTAATAATAATACGAGCCGCGTCCTTTACGACCTGGAGGATGGAAATCTAGTCTACTTCGATTACTCGAAAAGCGAAGACATAATAGCTGTAATCAGTAATCATCAGGATGGCCAGCTTTATATAGATATGCTCGATTCGAGCGGACAAGTTTTATCCAGCCACCCGGTAGATTATCCAGATGAAATACCGGAACACATGCGCATTTCTCCTAATTTTTCTCCACTAAATGAGCGGTTAATCTTTAGCACTGGCAGACGGTTCTTTTCCCTATCTTATGATGGCAAAGTCAATAAGCTTAATTTGCCTCTGGACCAACCCGCCAGCTCACCCTATTTTCATCCAGATGGGCAAAGAGCACTCTTAATTAAGGGCCGGTACGATAGTGATATCGCATCAATCCCTCTTAGCCAGCCTGAAGCAATCAGCATGCCGTCCGAAGCAGATGTCAGTAAAATCTATCCAAGCACAACACGGTCAATCTTGGAAGATGATGATGGCATTTTCCAACCCAATGGTAATTTGATCGCATTTACTTCTAGGCGCTCTGGTGACGACCAGGTGTGGATAACTGACGGCCGTGATTTACAGCAGCTCTCCCAGTTTCCAATGGATACCAATATCTACGGAATGAACTGGTCAGCCGACGGCCAAAGTATTCTGGTAAACGCCAATAAATCACTCACTCAAATTTATCTGGATGGCAGTATCAAGAATTTTTCACTAGCACATCCTGTTAACCGACAATTTCAGTGGGATAGTGTAAATAATACCGTGTTGTTATCTTTGACAATTAAAGGCATTACTAAATTTGCAGAAGTATACCTCGAAGGCCCGGAAGTTAAGGTTATCAATGAAAAACAGGTTAACTGGGCACAAAGAAGTGAGGATGGTCGGTTGATATATCTGGATCATATGAACCGATTCTGGCAGCCCGGCCCTGCAGAAGATCAACTCATCGAAAAGTTGGCTCTTCAGGGAAGTGAAAAAAGATTTGTTTTGAAAGAGAATGTAATTTATTCAATTAACCGAGACAATCAATTATGGTCATACGACCTTAAGACAGACAACTTCAATCCGATTAGAGAAATGCACAAAGACATTGACTACCTAACAGATATCAATCAAGAAAGTCTGCTTATTACTTATGTTGTTTCAGCAAAAAAAGAAGTGACTGAGCTTTTCTTGCGAGAATAATAAACTTCACCCAAAACCGAATGAAACAAGGATACCGATAACTACCGTACAGGGGGATATTCACAGCGCGCCCTGGGAGAGGGTTATCTTTTCCTTCTGCCCCAGTAGTAAAAAGTGCTCAGTCGGCGTATTGCTCCAACAGTTTCCACAGTGCTCAGAAAAATCACAATCTACCAGAATAATTTCCCTACTGGGCCAGATAGTTGATGCAAAATCTGGACCAGCCCTCAGAGTGAAGGATAAAGTCCTGACACAACCGATACGCCAGTGTGCCATTAACCACGGGTATCTTTTAGCGATTCTTCCCAAGCAACGACAAGCTTGCTTCTTCCGCCCCTCAATTCCTTGTATTTGCCCATTACCCAGCGCATCTACGGTGATTTTCGAATAGGGTATGACCAGCAAGTTGATGAGCGCGAAGCTCCTGTTTACGAGGCTTGTAAGTGCACTGTACGGATTCGGTTCTTGGATCTTCTCAAGGGAGAGCAAGTCAGCATTTGTGGAAGCCGGACAGCGTCAGCAGGAAGTCAGCTAAAAATCATTAGCACTTCAGGTATTTTAATTTCAGTTGACTTAAACTCAATTTCTTCATTTAGCCTCAAAAGAGAAAAGCCTAATTAATGTGAACTGTTATAAGACCCCAAGCCCGAAACAAATGGAAAACTCCTATGCAAAACATGTCAAAACAGCTGTTTTTGAGCGTCTGCTTATCATTCGTAGCCACTGAGACCAATGCTGCTGAAACCATCGCTATCAACCCAATCAGCATAGTACCGCTATTGGACGGCCGTTGCGGCAATGATGAATGGCAAGCAGCAACAAAGATCGAACTACCGGCGCAGGCTTCCATTTATCTATTGCATGATAAAGACTACTTCTACATCTGCGCCAAAGGCAAAGCAGAAGACATCACAGTCTTAGACCTTTACATAGAACATACAGAAACTGGCAATCTCCACAAATTTCATCTCTCCGCTCAAATGGGGGAAAGTGTACTCACAGACAAAGGATGGGAAGGTGTATCCGGCAAGTGGATTCTCAAGGATTATGCTGGATTCTGGGTACCCTATTCTGGACTTGAAGATCCTGAAAATAGAAAGGGCCCAAAATGGGCTAAAGGAACACACAGGCAAGTCCAAGTGTCACGCAATAAATTTCCGGGTAACACTTGGAATATGATGTTTGGCGTAAGCGCCATTAATCACGAAGGTAACTGGAATTCAGAATTTTTTTATCCCGAAAAAGCAGTAGCTACCGATAAGTCGACCTGGAGAAGGCTTTCATTGTCTGAATAAGGGCTCTAAATTCGATTATCAGGCTGCTGAAAAATCCTCTTCAGCTGAGTTTCTTAGATCTCGAAGACCGAAATCGAAAACTGAGCGAGCGTGACCCGCTGATTACTCTGCAGGAACTGATTGGTTGGGAAGGCTTTCGGAACACTTTGAATAAAATTCGCACCAAACTGCGAAAAAGTAGTGCAGACGAAAGCCCTTCGATGTCATTCTAATGTTCAAAGCGCTGATATTGCAGCATTTGTACAACTTATCAGACGATGAACTGGAGTATCAGATATGCGACCGCTTTACATTTTTCCGGTTTCTCACCCTGAATCCGGAAGACAGAACACCGGACGCCAAGACAATCTGGCTGTTTCGCGTACAACTGGTGAACGCTGAGTCTATGAACCCCCTCTTTCTCGAGTTCGATTTTCAGCTTGATGCACAGGGCTACAAAGTTCACAAAGGGCAAATAGTTGATGCCAGTTTTATTGATGCACCGAAGCAACGCAACAGTCGAGATGAGAATGAGAAAATTAAGACCGCCAAAGTACCGGAAAGCATCGAGAAAAAACCAAACGTCAAGCCCCAGAAGGATCTGCATGCTCGCTGGACCAAGAAAAATAATGAGACCCACTACGGGTATAAAAACCACGCCTGCGTGGACAACAAGCACAAACTGATCCGAGATTACGAGATCACCTCTGCCGAAGTGCACGACTCCCAGGTGTTCCATGAACTGCTGAGCGACAACACTTCCAAGGAAGTTTGGGCAGACAGTGCTTACTACAGTGAAGAAAGCGAGACACGGAAGAGAACCGTCGCAGGTCCAGAGTTCGAGTTAGAGTCGAGCACGTATTTGGGTCAATGGAAAATAAGCAGGGCGGTATGCTCGTGCGGTCTATTGGGATTTGGCACGCTGGGGTTAAGGTTGGCATGATGAATTTTGTGTACAACATGCGTCGATTTGTAAGCTTGCAGAGCCGATGTGCGCCCGTTGCATAAGGAATAAGGAGGAAACTTTCTCAAAACAGACCGAAATACCTCTGAAACTCATCAAATATCGTTTTTTGTGACCTTTAATGAAATTATGGTCGACAAAAAAGGGGCACCGAGTGCACTGAATTTTGGCAGTTTTATGTGAAGTCATAGAGGTGCCCTAAAGTCAGGTCACCAAAACGACATTGGCAACTCTTACACAGATACTACCGGGTCGGAAGGAAAGAATACCCCTCTCCCAGGACACGCTGTGAATACATCCTTATACGCTCGTAATCGGCATCCATGCCTCATACGATCCTGGGAGAGGGCTATTCTTCCCTCATGCCTTGCTAGTAACACTGCCTGTCTGGCTGTGTATCATCCTTTCCCTGCCGGGTAACGCCCTGACTCATACAGTGAGGACAGCTCACTCCATCGGGCCAGCAATGTTGGCGTATCTGTTCGTAACACTTTGTATTATCGAGGAGATCGTGAGGTTTCACCATGAGACTGCTTTAAAAGCGTTCAGCAGTCAATTCCATCGATAACGTCTCAAATTCTCACTTTCCCGAAATCCATAAAGAGCCATGATTTTATTAGAAATTATTAAAGAGTTGATGCAGAATTGCTTCCGGGATAGTAATCAGGACAATAGTGGTCACAGTGACCACTATATAAATGTTATGCTTTCTCAAGCTTCATTAGATACAGGTGATTAAAATGAAAAATATATTTGCTTTCTCTATTTTACTGCTTACTTCAATAGTCTCATATGCTCAGGACCTATCGCGCGACTCTCAGTTGGATCCATTAGATATATGTTTAATTACCGGTCTACCCCCGTCGGATGTGAAATTTGAAAAGATACAAAAAATAAAAATAGGGAAAAGTTCGTATGGTAGTGTTACTGATATTTTGCCAAAATTTGCTAATAAAGCTAAATCGCTAGGTGCTAATGCTGTTGTTAATTATATAGGCTCACAACGATTTGGGTTTTGGCCATGGCGCTTTGTTCGGCCCATCGTAAGAGGTGAAGCCGTAAAATTAAATATTGACTCAGAGAAAACATGTAAAGATGCTGGTGGTGCAACGGTCAGAGATGTTATAGCTACCAACAAAGAGCCGCATAAAATTTAGGAACAACAAAGCCAATCAGTGTGACACAAAACCTGCGCTTTACTCTGGTTTTTGTCCTCCTTCTGTCGGTGTTATTGCGGCAGGTACCCTATTAAATGGTAGACACAAGAAGTTACTTCGCGTTAGTAAAAATAATCCAGCCCCCAATTTGAGGAAGGATATGACACTTGGAAACAAACCTATGATCAAGGCAAAGCTGGTGCATTTGATATACCTTTAAAGGATACACTCGCTGCAATACTCGGAGCAGAGTGGGTTGAAAAGAAATGAGCCTAATCGGGTAAAGGCGGGTTTCTAACCCGCCTTCCACATCACCGTACCTGCGGCTCCGCATACGGCGATTCATAAAAACCCCGCTCGGGGTGTAAAATTTCAACCAGATATTCCTTACCGAACAAGCCCTGGATTCCCAGGGAATGCATTGCTGATGCCTTGCTGCACTGCAAACGTCTTCGCCAGCCGGTACGGCCCCTTGCAATTCAATCCGAGCGATATGGCCCGGCGTTCCGGTACGCCCGGTTTGATGAGATTGCAGATACGCGCTCGGGCCGGCGCCACTGCTTGGTGGTGCGATAATAGTCGCTCTTCTGAGCGTCTGGCGGTACCGCGCATTGATCGGCGCAGTGTATTTTTCGCCGGGTTCTACACCGTTAGCGTCGGTTGGATTTTTGCCCTTGGCATTGATTGACACAAACGGTTTCGGGGGCAAAACCCTGGCGGCTTTGCCCTTGCCCATCAGCAAAACGGCCACCGGCCATCTTTTCTCCGCCGGGGCAATTACAACAGCAGCCGGCGCACATCCGCCAGCACACTGACCAGATAGGTCAAAAAGCGTCCCGCATCGCTGCCATTGACCGCGCGGTGATCGTAGGATAACGCCAGTGGCAACAGCTTCCGCGGTGCAAACGTCTCGCCATTCCACACCGGTTTCACAGCCAGTTTGGAAATCCCGAGGATGCCCACTTCCGGGGCATTGACAATCGGTGTGAAGCCGGTACCGCCAATCGCACCCAGGCTGGAGATGGTAAAACAGGCGCCCTGCATTTCCTTCGTCTTCAGTTTGCCGTCGCGGGCCTTCATGGCTAACTCGCTGGCTTCCGCCACCAGTTCGTACAGCCCTTTTTTATCCACGTCCCGAATCACCGGCACCATCAGGCCCTTGGGTGTATCCACCGCCATCCCCACATGCACATAGTCCTTGCGCACAATCTGCTCGCCATCCTTGTGCAGGGACACATTAAAGCTGGGCTCTGCACGCAGGGCCGCGGCCACCGCTTTCAGCAGAAAGGGTACCGGGGTGAGCTTTACGCCGCGCTTTTCCGCTTCGGCCTGCATGGACTTGCGGAAATCCTCCAGTTCAGTGATATCCGCATCGTCGAACTGGGTTACGTGGGGCACATTGAGCCAGTTGCGGGACATATTGGCCGCGGTAATCTTGTGGATCTTGCTCATGGGCGCCACATGCACCGGGCCGAACTGGCTGAAATCGATATCCGGCATCTCGGCGATACCGAGCCCACCGTCAACGGCACCGTGCTCGCCTTTTTTCACCTGCTCGCGGATATAGTGATGCAGGTCATCCTTGGTCACACGGTTGCGCGGCCCCGAGGGCTTTACCCTGCTCAGGGTAACGCCCAGTTCCCGCGCCAGCTTGCGCACGGCAGGGCCGGCGTAAACCTGAGCGGCTGCCGTGAGATCCCGCCCCACCTGGTAACCCTTTTGAGCGGCCGCCGACGGTTCAGACGGCCGGGACACCTGCTGTTCTGGCGCACTCTGGGTAGGGGTGGCCGACGCCTCTGCGGCTGCCGGGGCGGGCACCGCTTCAGTAGCAGCGGGCACCGTTTTCAGCACCCCCAAGGTATCGCCTGTGGAGACTTTATCGCCCTCTTTTACGGCGATGGAAACCACGGTGCCGGCACTGGGGGAAGGCACGTCCATGGACGCCTTGTCACCCTCCACTACGATCAGCGAGTCGCCCTCGGCAACAGTGTCACCGGGCTGTACACAAATCTCGATCACGTCCACCGCATCGGCGCCACCCAGATCCGGAATCAGGATAGGCGCCTCTTTCGGCTCGGCACTGGCAACGGCTGCGGGCGCTTCCACTACCGGCTCGGGCTGGGCTGTCTGTGCCGGGGCCCCAGCGGGCTCCTCCATGGGGGCTGCCGCCACATCGGTTTCAATTTCGGCAATCACATCGCCCGCGGAGACCTTGTCACCCTCCTTTAGGCTGATGCTGAGGATTTTGCCAGCCACAGGGGCCGGCACATCCATGGAGGCTTTGTCGCCCTCCACCACAATCAGTGCATCCTCCTGCGCCACGGTATCGCCGGGTGCAACCGGAATTTCAATAACATCGACCTGATCGGCACCACCGAGGTCAGGCACTTTAATGACTTGTTTTGCCATAGGGACTCTGCCCTCTCCTAGCTGATGCGCGGGTTAACTTTTTCGGCGTCGATCTTAAGCTTCACGATGGCCTCGGAAACCGTTTGCGCATTGATCACGCCCTGTTTCGCCAGCCCGTTCAGCGCGGCGATTACCACATAATTGCGGTCCACCTCGAAGAAGCGACGCAGCTGCTCACGGCTGTCACTGCGGCCAAAACCATCGGTGCCCAGGGTTGTGAGTTCACCATCGATAAACTCGCGCAGCGGCTCCACGTAAGCGCGGATGTAATCGGTGGCGGTGATCACCGGGGAAGTATTGCCCGCAAACTGTTCGGTAATCCAGGCTTTGCGCGGCTCGGCTTCCGGGTGCAGCATATTCCAGCGCGCTACATCCTGGCCCTCGCGCGCCGCTTCCACGGCGGAGGTGAGGCTCCAGACATCGGATGTCACACCGAACTGGTCGGCGAGGATATCCGCCGCGGCCAGTACCTCCCGCAAAATGGTACCGCCGCCGATCAGCTGTACATGCTGCTTCGCGTTTTTGCCCTTTGCGCCTTTCTTGGCGTTGGACTGCAGTTTGTAGATACCGTGAATAATGCCTTCTTCCACGCCCTGGGGCATTTCCGGCTGAACATAGTTCTCGTTCTCGATGGTGATGTAATAGAAGAGGTTCTTCTGCTCTTGGTACATCTCCTTGAGGCCGCGCTGCATAATCACCGCCAGCTCATAGCCGTAGGCGGGATCGTAGCTGCGGCAGTTGGGGATGGTGGAGGACAGCACGTGGCTGTGGCCGTCCTGATGCTGCAGTCCCTCGCCATTGAGGGTGGTGCGCCCAGCAGTGGCACCGATCAGGAAACCCCGCGCCTGCATGTCGCCGGCAGCCCAGGCCAGGTCGCCCACGCGCTGGAAGCCGAACATGGAATAGTAGATATAGAAAGGCACCATGGCCACACCGTGGTTGCTGTAGGCGGTCGCCAGCGCCATCCAGGCGGACATAGCACCGGCTTCGTTGATGCCTTCTTCCAGCACCTGGCCTTTCTTGTCTTCCTTGTAATACATAATCTGACCGTGATCCACCGGGGTATAGCGCTGCCCCTGGGAGGAGTAGATACCCAACTGGCGGAACAGACCTTCCATACCGAAGGTACGCGCTTCGTCTGGCACGATCGGTGCGATATTTTTGCCAATGTTTTTGTCTTTCACCAACGCGGCGATGGCGCGCACAAACGCCATGGTGGTGGAGATTTCCCGTTCGCCGGAACCTTTGGTCAGGGCACTGAAGGCGTCGAGGCCGGGCACTGCCAGTTTCGGGCACTCAATGGGGCGGCGCGGCAGCGGGCCACCCAGGGTCTTGCGGCGCCCGGCCATATATTTCATTTCCGGGCTGTCCGGAGTCGGGCGGTAGTAAGGCACCTCTTCCAGTGCTTTGTCGGTCAGCGGAATCGCAAAGCGATCACGGAAGCGCTTGAGTGCATCCAGGTCCAGCTTCTTCACCGAGTGGGTATCCATCGCCGCTTCACCGGCGGCGCCCAGGCCGTAACCTTTCACGGTCTGCGCCAGAATCACGGTAGGCTGGCCTTTGTGGGCCATAGCCGAAGCATAAGCTGCATACACCTTGTAGGGGTCGTGCCCGCCGCGGTTGAGCTTCATGATCTCGTCGTCGGACATGTCCTTGACCAGCTCCAGCAACTCCGGGTACTTACCGAAAAAGTGCTCCCGGGTATAGGCACCGCCGTTGGCTTTGAAATTCTGCATCTCGCCATCGACCACCTCATCCATGACTTTCTGCAGCAACCCCTTGTCGTCCTTCTCCAGCAGCGGGTCCCACAGGCGGCCCCACAACACTTTGATCACATTCCAGCCGGCGCCGCGGAAAACCCCTTCCAGCTCCTGTACGATCTTACCATTGCCGCGCACCGGGCCGTCCAGGCGCTGCAGGTTGCAGTTGACCACAAATACCAGATTTTCCAGCTGTTCGCGGCCGGCCAGGGAGATTGAGCCGAGGGTTTCCGGCTCGTCGCACTCACCATCGCCGAGGAAAGCCCACACCTTGCGGTCACCGCGCGGGGAGAGGCCGCGGGCGGACAGGTAGCGCATGATATGCGCCTGGTAAATCGCCTGGATGGGGCCAAGCCCCATGGAAACGGTGGGAAACTGCCAGTAGTCCGGCATCAGCCAGGGATGCGGATAGGAAGACAGGCCGTTGCCGTTCACTTCGCGACGGAAGTTGTCCAACTGCGCTTCATCGAAACGCCCCTCCAGATAGGAGCGGGCGTAAATGCCCGGTGCACTGTGGCCCTGGAAGAAAACCAGGTCGCCGCGCTCCTCGCCTTCATTACCGCGAAAGAAATAATTGAAGCCCACGTCGTAGAGCGTGGCCGCGGAGGAGAAGCTGGAGATATGGCCGCCGAGGCCGTCGTTGTTCTGGTTGGCCCGTACCACCATCGCCAAAGCATTCCAGCGGATCAGGGAACGGATACGGCGTTCCATAAACAGGTCGCCAGGCATACGCTTTTCCGCGTTGGGCGGGATGGTGTTGCGGTAAGGGGTGGTGATCGCCGCGGGCAACTGCACACCCTCATCGGTTGCGCGGTCGGACAGCTGCTTGAGGAGAGAGGCTGCGCGCTCTTTGCCGCTGTAACGGATAACCGCCTGCAGCGCATCCAGCCACTCCTGTGTTTCGAGGTTATCGGTCTCTTCGTGCATCAAGTGCTCCTCGGCGAATCAGGCGACGTCGGGTCGGTCTATTTCTCAAAAATCGGTATGTGGGCAGACTGGGGTGTAGGCAAAAAACACTTCCTTTCTTGGTGGCTCCGCCAGTGCGTCTGTCCCGTTGGCGCAAGTGCAATGTGTGCACTTTCATTGGATCGCAGCGAAAAGAGAGCTGCACCATTCCGCTGTCGCGATTGCCCGGTTTAAGAGTAATTATCAATACCAGGCGTCACGCAGTATGGCGGACAAAACCCCATTTTCGGTTGTTGGCGGAGGCGATTGTAGTATTACTACAAATAATTTTCCAGACAGGACGGTTAGTAACAAATAAAACCAAAACGCAAAACAATTATTTGCCATTTTGCGAAAATACCGGAATATTTGATGGAAATTTTCAGGAAATAAGCTACAAAATCGAGTCCCAAACAAAGATACCAGTCACAGTCGAACCGGCTTCCCCGTGGACTGATATTCAGCGTAGACCAGATACCGCAAAGACCCTCCCGCTGCAAGGGCATTGAAGGGGTAACAGGTCACCAGCAGCAGTCCACGCTCGGCAAAAATCGGCAGGCGCTCGTGCGTACTGTTCACAATACGCCTCTCTGCAACCCGGTAAGTATGCCAGCGGCCATGGTGATCTTGCAGGTAAACAGCGCTATCCCGTCGCACTTTTTCCAGCCCCGCAAAGTGGGTGTCCCTGTGCGCTGCAATCACGGTGGTACGAAGCTCACCCGGATGCCCCGAACCGGCCAGCATACCCGGGCCGAAGGCGAGGGATTGACCACTGCCGCCAGAGAGGACCATCAACGGCGACTGCCCTGCCAACTGGAGCCTGGCCACAGGCCAGGTATCCGCCCAGGGCCAGGGCTTTTGCCGAACCCCGCTCTGCAGCTGCTCCTCCCAGGCATGGGCAATCAGGATTTGTGCCAGCTGCGCCTTGGCCAGCAGCCAGCCCGCAGATCCCAGCTGCCATAGCCCCGCCGCCAGGCACAACAGGAAAAACAGGGTGCGCATCACGGGCACACATGCCCAGGCCCGGCCTGGATGCCGCCTCGGAATCGGCGCAGGCCCGGCGCCACCCAGTACAAGAGGCCGCACAGCCCGCCCATCACGGTACCGCGCATCCGGCGCCCGCGACGCAGCAGCGCCGCAAATCCGAGCAGGCCGGCTGCGGCCAGCAACTGGGCGTAGATTCCGGTGGCGGTACTGGGATAGGCCTGGCGCTGCAAGACCTGGCCTTTCGCTGTCATATTGGCCACAGCGCTGCGCGAGAGCGCCCCTTTGGCAGGGCGCACTACGGTTTCCTCAATCGCGACAAAGCTGGTATAGGGGCTCGCGAGCTGGTGGCCCAGGGCGAGCTGCAGGATTTGCGCGCGCAGGGCCAGGCCCGCATCACTGCCCTCCCCCACCTGCAGTTGCTGGTCGCGCAGGGCTTCAATTTTACTCCGCGCCCACAGACTGCCGAGGCCGCCGGAGCCGGCCGCGCCATCGCTCTTGAGCGCCAGCCTGCGCACAAACTGTTTACCCGCCATACGCCCGCGCAATTGGATATCCCCCTGCAGCTTATCCCCGTCAATCCTCGCCACCAGTTGCATTGCCTCGCCGCGGTAGAGATCGGGGATGCGCTTGGGATAGGCATCGGCTGTCACACCCGAGGGCCAGCTGAGCTGCAGATCGGTGGCCATGGGATTTTCCAGCTTGGCAAACAGGGCCTGCATACGTCCGCGCACCTCGGCGATATCGCCAATGGTGACAAAGGTGCCGCGCCCAAACTGCGCGGCCTTGCGCATAAAGTGGCTGTTGGGCGCCGAGCCGATACCCACGGTAAACAGGCGTGTGTTGTTTAGATGTTGACGAATCACTTCAAATAGCGCCTGCTCATTGCCCACGGCACCATCGGTGATAAAGACCACCTGGTGTACCAGGCCGGTGTCGTCCGGCAACTGCTGTCCCAGGGCCAGGCGCAGTGCCGGTGCCATCTCCGTTCCACCACCCGCGTTTAAATGCTCGATTTCCTGGCGCGCACGGCGGATATTCTCCGCGTTCGCCGCTACCGGGCGCGGAAACAAAGCCCGGGTGATACTGTTAAATTCGATGACATTAAAGCGGTCACTAGCGTGCAAGCGGGAAAGTGCCAGAATCAAACCTTCCTTGGCCTGGCGAATGGCATTCCCAGCCATCGAACCTGAAGTATCAATCACATAAACCACCTCTCGGGGCAGGCGCTGACTGCGGATGCCATCATCCGGAGGCAATAGCATCACCTGCAGGTAGGTATCGGTGTTCTCCCCGTCACTGTCCTGTGTTTCCACCCGCTCGCTAAACAGGGCCGCGCGGGGCGATGTGGAATTATGCGGCTGCCAACTCAGGAAAAAATCCCGGTCCATCCGCGCAGTGCCCTCACGCAGCTGAATGGTGTAAAGCCCGCTCTCTTTATTGTCGACATCAAAGGTGTGATATGGACTGTTAATCTGTGCCAATGGCAGGCCACTGTGCAGCTCCACCTCAATGGCAATTTTATGGCTGCCAATAGCCTCAAGCTCTTCCGCCGGCTGCATTAAGGGGGTAATCGCCGCTGCATCCGGCACCTGGCTTGTGGGCAGGGCCCAGCCATTCTGTTCCGTAACCAACGCCAACCCTTCACCACCAAGCGTTGGCAGCGGGAGGGGCGCGCCGGCAATATAACGGGGTGTAAGGGTGGTGGGCATACGCAGGGAGAAACTCCCCCCATCGTAAGTGACCGGTTGCAGATAGCGGATATTGACCTGCACCGTTTCTCCCGGCGCGATATTGGCCACCTTATTGGTGAACAGGTTGGGGCGCTGCTGCTCCAGCAGGGCCGCGCGCCTGCCCGCTGCACGGGCAACCTTGTACATCTTCGCTGCCTGTTTGCGCTCGTGCACCTTGCCGACAATACGGCGCTCGCCCAGTTGGATTTCCAAGCCCGCCACTGCCGCCTGCTCCGGCAGCGGCAGTGCGTAAATGGCTTCCCGCCAGTTGTCGCTGGTATTTTGAAACTCCTGTTGCAGCTGCACCTCTGCAACCAGTCCACGAACGATCATTTTGACCCGGCTGGCCAGGTGTACCGCGGGGATATAGCGCCCCGTTTCTGTACCGGCAAAGAGCAAATCACCGGCTTTTACCTCGTCCAGGGTAACCATTTCCAGCGAGGGATCGTTATCATTGCCCATATCACCGGGAAGCTCCTGCGCATGCACCTCTGCACCGATGGCGGCTATCACTACGGCCAGCACCACCACAATAAACAGCAGCCAGCGGCCGGAACCGCCGCTGCGCTGGCGACGACGGTAGTATTCTTCCGTTGGCAACATCAGGTCATCTTTGTGAAAGCGCTGCCCAAACAATATCACCCTGTTCACAAACTCCCCTCCATCCTTTTAATTGATTGCAGGAGGTATTAAACACAGGGAAGCGGGCAAAACCCGGCAGTGATTCGGGCGAAAGTGAGGAGCAATAATGGCGAAATGTGGCGGGCAGCAAATTGCAAAGCTGCAAAAGCAAAGCCGGGTTTTGCAGAGGGCAAAAAAAACCGGCACTTGTGCCGGTTTTTTTACGCCTAAGACCCGATCAGTCGACCAAGTCGTAATCCCTGCGCAAAATCTCTGTCAGTTCTGCTTTTGGGTTATCGGACATTTCGAGCTTCTGGCCTGTAATTTTCTCCGCGATACCCACATAGGTGGCGGAGAGGTCCATCAGCATGGATTGCGGCAGCGCGTTGTCACGGGCCAGGGCCAGGCGCTCTTGCATACGGTCCTTGTTCAGCAGGATATCGGCATCCGCAAAGTGATTCAGCAGGGCCTGGCGGAAACCCTCCTTGGAGTTTTCCACAACCTTGCCTGTGCGGTACTGCTCCCCGTCCCAGATACGGGAGGAGTCCGGGGTGCCTACCTCATCCATATAGATGAGCTTTTGCGCACCATTGGCATCGGTGACATAACCGAATTCGAACTTGGTGTCGACAAAGATTTGATCGAGCTTTTCCAGCTCTGTAGAGATTACATCAAAGCCCTCTTTCAACAGTTTTTCGTATAGGTCAATATCCTCGGCACTGTGAAAATTGAAGGCCGCAACATTGTCCTCAATATCCCTGCGGGTGATATTCACATCGTCCGCTTCTGGCACGCCGGGAATATCTTTGAGAATACCTTTGGTGGAGGGGGTGATCAGCAGTTCGGGCAGTTTCTGGTCTTTTTGCAGGCCGTCGGCAATCTCGATGCCACAGAACCCGCGCTCGCCCTTCTGGTAGGCGCGCCACATGGAGCCGGTGATGTACTGACGGGCGATGGCCTCAATCATGACCGGACGCGCCTTCTGCACAATCCACACCAGCGGGTGCGGAATATCCAGAATATGGCTATCGGCCAGGCCCTGCTCCTTGAACCGTTTGAACCAGTGGTTGGAGATGGCGTTCAGCGCCGCGCCCTTGCCGGGCACACCGCGCAGGCCATCTTCACCGGTCCAAATACAATCAAAAGCGGAAATACGGTCGGAAATCACCATCACCGCCAGAGGGGCGTCCGGCGCTACCGGGTAGCCTTTTTCGGCAATCAGACGGCGGCTGTCAGCCCCGGTCAACCAGTAAACGGAGCGGACTTTACCGCTGTGGATGGGCTTGTTAGTACGGATCGGCAAGTCATTATTGACCGCCAGGACTTTGTCAGCCAGACTCATGGGCGCTCACCTGTTTGAAGGGACCAACGAAAGGAAAGCGCGGCATTCTAGCAAATGCCGCTACCCGCAGACAAAGAAAAGATAGGCATTAAGCGCGAAAATTCCGCGATAAGACCGCTGCTGGGAGCGAATATACCGCCGTAATAAAAATGATAGGAAACACTGTGGCACAAGTGCTGTGATCCAGCAGACGCACAATCGCGATAGAATGCCGTGCAGTGAGTGCGCAATACTCTAGGAGAAGAGTGGAGATGACAAAGATTGCGGTGATCCTTACCCAGGGCTTTGCCGATTGGGAATACGCTCTGATTGCCGGGACCGGCGGCCCGTTTTACGGTATGCAGATCGAGTTCTTCGCCCCGCAAGCAGAGCAGCTAGTGTCCCAGGGCGGGCTGACAGTGGTCATCTCCCGCCAATTGAACGAGATTGACGATTTTCAACCCGCAATCATTGTCGTTGTTGGCGGTACCCTATGGGAAACCACACAAGCACCTGATATGACCAGCTTACTGAGCACTCACCATAAACAGGGCGGCACCGTTGCCGGAATTTGTGGGGGAACACTGGCCTTGGCCAGGGCGGGTATTTTCAATGACGCGGACCACACATCGAACAGTGCGGCGTTCTTAAAGCAGCACGTCCGGGGCTATAGCGGTGAAAAACACTATCGTGAAAGTGCCGCTGCTGTATCTGATCAGGGTGTGATCTCCGCACCGGGAACGGCTCCGGTTTCCTTCACCGCAGCGGTATTTGAAGCCGCTGGTTTACCAGCGGACACGCTGATGCAATTCAGAGCCATGCTCGCTGCCGAGCACGCTGGTTAAAACCTGGCCACTCACACACCATCCGGCCAAGTTCGCCAGCGGTCCCTCTGTCTCTACCAGAACCCGCGGTTTCAGACCCCCGCTCAACGCTGCTCCGGTATCTTCCTGGCTTCCCATTCCGCCTGGTGCTCACTGGTGGGCCAGGCGCTCATAATGGCTTTGAGCAGGGTTGCCAGGGGAATGGCAAAGAAAACGCCCCAGAAGCCCCAGATGCCGCCGAAAAAGAGTACCGCGAGGATAATCGCCACCGGATGCAGATTGACTGCCTCGGAAAATAACAGGGGCACCAGCACATTGCCATCGAGCAACTGGATGATGCCGTAAGTGAGTATCAGGTAGAAGAACTCATTACTCCAGCCCCACTGGAACAGGCCGATTGCAGCTACCGGAATGGTCACCACGGCTGCGCCAATATAGGGGATCAGCACACTGAAGCCCACTGCCACCGCCAACAACAGCGCATAGTTCACCCCCAGAAACAGGAAGGCGGCGTAGCTGACCACTGCAACTATACCGATTTCGACCACCTTGCCACGCACATAGTTGGCCACCTGGTCATTCATCTCATACCAGATCTGATGTAGCATGGGGCGCTCTTTTGGTAGCAGGGAGGTACACCAACGGATCAGCTGATTGGAATCCTTCAAAAAGAAAAATACCAGAATCGGCACCACCACCACGTAAATCAGTAATCCGGCAAAGATTGGCAGGTTGGTCAGGGAGAAGGCCAGCAACGTCTGCCCGATACCCCCCAGTTCACTGCCGAGGATATCGAAGATCTCGTCTATCTGCGCTGCGGAAATCAGGCGCGGGTAGCGCTCGGGCAATAACAACAACAGCTCCTGACCGCGCTGCACCATATTCGGCAATTCCGCACCCAGCCGCACCAGCTGGCGCCAGATAATCGGCAGTACGACAAACAGCAGTGCCACAATGGTGCCCACCAACACCATGCAGGACAGTGTTACCGCCAGCCAGTGGGGCACCCGCCAGGATGTCAGTTTCTGCACCATGCCCTGCATCAAAAAAGCGATGACCAGAGCGGTGAGCACAGGGGCCAGTACCACCCCGAGAGTGGCCAGCACCACCAGAGCCACGGCAAGCAGCAATACGAGCAATACTACTTCTTCCTGGCTGAAGTAGCGGTTCACCCAGCTTTTTACAATCGAAAACATAGATTCTCTGGATTGGTTGTTCATTTGCCAGCATATAGCCAATATAGGAACGTGTTGTTACGCTGCTCGGCGCGCAGCAGGGATCTGCCACTCAGAGCGGCAAAACTGTGAAAATCCCGCCATGAGGCCTCATCCGTGGCCAACACACACAACAGGGTGCCCGCCTCATACTTACCCAGGGCCCGGCGCAGGGCCAAAAGGGGTTGCGGACATGGCAGCTCCCGCGCATCCACAACCGCAGCCGCTTCCCATTCGGGGGGTGGCTGCGTGGACGCTGTCTCACTGGGGTTCAGTGCCATTGGTTACTTGGTCACAGGCTTTGGATGGCTGCGGATTATAGCGCGGAATCCGCGCCAGATGCCGCTAGCGCTTTACGCTTTTTTACCTGCCGGATGGCACTTAGGTGAACCTTATAGGGTCCTCCAGGTCAAATCCTCGACAGTCCAATGGGGTTGCGTATAGAGTTGGACTATAGATCCTTCACGGACAGACTGAGCAGTAATCGAGATGACTGACCCCCAAAATACCTTACCCCAACCAAGCGACAACCTGCCTTTTCTGCACTGCTTTCGCGCCGGCCTCACGGCATTGGGCATCGGACTGCTGCTCGTAGCCACCCCCATCACCCCCATCACCGCCAGCGCAGACAGCGAAGAGATCCGCCTGCCGGAACTGGGCGATAGCTCCAGTGGGCTTGTATCCCGCAAACGCGAAAAGGAACTGGGACAGATGTGGCTGCGCATCTTCCGCAGCCAGGTTCGCACCTCCAACGATGCGCTGCTGCAACAGTACGTGGAAAAAACCGTAAAGGGGCTTGCAGAGTACAGCCCACTGGAAGACAAACACATTGATGTGGTCGTGGTGAATAATGAAACCATGAACGCCTTCGCGGTCCCCGGCGGCATTATGGGGGTGCATACCGGCCTGTTCCTGTTTGCAAAAAATGAAGACCAGTTTGCCTCGGTCATCGCCCATGAACTGGGCCACCTGAGCCAGCGGCACTATGCCCGCTCTCTGGAGGCCCAGCGCAACAGCACTATTCCCACACTCGCCGGCATGCTCGGCGCCCTGGTAATTGCCGCAACCGCTGGCGGCGATGCTGGCCTCGCCGCCATAACCGCCACCCAGGCGGCGGCCCTGGACAGCCAGCTGCGCTTCAGCCGCAAGAATGAACAGGAGGCAGACCGGGTTGGTATCGAAACCCTGGCCAAATCCGGGCGCGACCCGGATGCCGCCGGGGAGATGTTCGAGCAAATGCTCAAAGCGACCCGCTACTACCGCCGGCCGCCTGAATTCCTCCTCACCCACCCAGTGACCGAAAAGCGGATTGCCGACGCCAAGCTGCGCTCCCAGCGCATGGACGACATCCCCCCCAGCGACAGCCGCGACTTCCACCTGATGCGCGCCCGTATCCGCCTGGCCACCGAGCCCACGCCTCAGCAGGCCATCAAACGCTTCCAAGCGGAACTGGGTGGAATCAACGATAGTGAAGACGCCGCCCGCTACGGTCTGGCACTGGCACAAATCGCCGCCGGCAAGCCGGATACAGCTCTGGATACCCTGCAGCCGCTGCTGGACAGAGAACCCTCAAAAGCGGCTTTTGTGCTCGCGCGGGCCGATATCGACCTGGTGCGCGAAGACTACACCAGCGCCAACAGGCGCCTGGAACACGCGCTCGACCGAAACCCCGGCGACCACGCCCTGATTATGGGCCTCGCCAATGCGCACTTTAAGGCTGGCAATTATCTCGCTGCCGAGCGCATCCTGGCCAAATACAGCCGCGTGCGCAAAAAAGATCCCTCTGTTTGGTACCTGCTGGCAGAGACCCATGGCCTGGCCGGGGATATCGTCGGTGTGCACGAGGCCCGCGCCGAGTACTATATCCTCAACGGCGTCTTCGACAAGGCCCTGCAGCACCTGCGCCACGGCGTCCGCATGACCAAGAACGATTATCAGACCCACGCGATTCTTGAGCAGCGCATGAAAGACGTTATCAAGATGCAGGAAAAGGCCAAAGAACTGTAACTGCGGGAAAAATGCGCAGTCATTGGCGGTAGATGTGAAAACCTGACACTGCCTCCACTGCCTTGCCACAAAGCATTCCGACCGAAAGGCATTCAGGAAATAGCACCGGTTCTATGCTGCCGCTTGGGCGGGGGGGGGGGGGGAGACCCCTTGAGGGCGGCCAACAATTGGGGCAACATCTTCTTCAAAAAATATTCAAAAAAATGCCAGCCAGTTTTTTCAACTGGCTGGCATTAGCGCAAATGCGGTTTTTTGGGTGGGCGTAAAAGCCGGCTTACATCATGCCGCCCATACCGCCCATGCCACCCATACCGCCCATGTCAGGAGCAGCAGCGGGCTTGTCTTCCGGCACTTCTGCAACCATGGCTTCGGTGGTAATCATCAAACCAGCAATAGAAGCAGCGGCCTGCAGTGCAGCGCGGGTGACCTTGGCTGGGTCCAGGATACCCATTTCCAGCATATCGCCATACCCAGCAGTAGCGGCGTTGTAACCGAAGTTACCTTCGCCCTGCTTCACTTTGTCTACCACAACAGAAGCTTCGTCACCTGCGTTGGCAACGATCAGACGCATAGGCATTTCCATAGCGCGCAGAGCGGCTGCAATACCATGGTTCTGATCTTCGTTAGCACCAGTGACAGAAATGGCCTGGGTAGCGCGAATCAGCGCGGTGCCGCCACCGGGTACCACACCTTCCTCTACCGCGGCACGGGTCGCATGCAGTGCATCTTCAACGCGGGCCTTCTTCTCTTTCATTTCCACTTCAGTGGCGGCGCCCACTTTGATCACGGCAACGCCACCAGCCAACTTGGCTACACGCTCTTGCAACTTTTCCTTGTCGTAGTCGGAAGTGGATTCTTCAATCTGCGCGCGGATCTGGGTAACGCGGGCTTCGATATCTTTTACCTCACCTGCGCCGTCCACAATTACGGTATTTTCCTTGGACAAGGTGATGCGCTTGGCGGTGCCCAGGTGCTCCAGGGTGGTTCCCTCCAGGTCAAGGCCAACCTCTTCGGAGATCACGGTGCCGCCGGTCAGGATAGCGATGTCCTGCAACATGGCTTTGCGGCGATCGCCGAAGCCGGGCGCTTTGACAGCAGCGACTTTAACAATTCCGCGCATGCTGTTTACCACCAGAGTGGCCAGCGCTTCCCCTTCAACGTCCTCTGCGATAATCAGCAGCGGCTTGGAAGCCTTGGCCACTTGCTCCAACAGCGGCAGCAGATCGCGGATGTTGGAAATCTTTTTGTCTACCAGCAGAACAAACGGATTTTCCAGCTCGGCAGTCATGTTCTCCTGGTTGGTGATAAAGTAGGGAGACAGGTAACCGCGGTCGAACTGCATACCTTCCACAACGTCCAGCTCGTTTTCGAGGCCGGAACCCTCTTCAACGGTGATGACGCCTTCTTTGCCAACTTTTTCCATGGCTTCGGCGATAATGGTACCAACACTCTCATCGCTGTTAGCAGAAATGGTGCCCACCTGGGCAATAGACTTGCTGTCGGCACAGGGGGTGGACAGACTGGCGATATGGTCAACAGCCGCGACAACCGCTTTGTCGATTCCGCGCTTGAGATCCATGGGATTGAAACCAGCGGCTACAGACTTCAAGCCTTCGGTCACAATCGCCTGGGCCAGTACAGTCGCCGTGGTGGTGCCGTCACCGGCGGTATCGGAAGCTTTGGAAGCAACCTCCTTCACCATTTGCGCACCCATGTTTTCGAACTTGTCTTTCAGTTCGATTTCCTTCGCTACAGATACCCCGTCTTTGGTGACCGTGGGCGCGCCGAAGGATTTGTCCAATACCACATTGCGGCCTTTCGGGCCCAGAGTGGTCTTAACGGCGTCGGCCAGGATATTTACGCCTTTGAGCATTTTCTGACGGGCGTCGTCAGCGAAAACTACGTCTTTAGCTGCCATGATTCATATTCCTCAGATTCTTTGTGCGAGTAGCGTTAAAGGCCCAATTAGCCTTCCAGCACGCCGTAGATGTCACCTTCACTCATGATGATCAGCTCTTCGCCATTCACCTTGAGGGTATTGCTATCGGCGTAGCGGCCAAAAACAACGGTGTCACCCACCTTGACAGACAGCGCGCGAACATCGCCGTTGTCCAGCTGCTTGCCTTCACCTACGGCCAGGACTTCGCCCTGATTCGGCTTCTCTTTAGCAGCACCTGGCAGAACAATACCGCCAGCTGACATCGCTTCCTCTTCCTTACGGCGCACTACGACGCGGTCGTGTAAAGGACGAATTTTCATGGATAAGCTCTCCATTGAGTCGTTTTAGGGTTTTCCAACATTGGCGGTACCAATCGTTTTGACCGGTAACCTCGCCCCCACTCTGACCGGCAGAGCCGGGGCTAAAATCAGAGTTGAACCCTATCTATGGGCGCGTGAATGGATTTCAACACTCTTATGTGAAAAAACTGTAGCGATACCTGGCGACAACAAAATTTGTATATTTTTTAATCAAATTATTGTTTCGGGCGCTTATCTCCAGCTGAGTGATGCTCATTCCGGGAAAACTCCCCTTCAATAACATCACTGCCACGTTTGCGAGCATGGGAATCCTGAAAGCCGCCTGGCCGCACAATGGTTACATGGCGTAATAAGCGCCCGAGCAGTAATTGGCGCAACCCCGGCACCAAACACGCGAATCCGAGGGCATCGGTTATGAATCCGGGGGTTAACAGCAGAGCGCCACCAACAGCAAGGAAGACGCCCTCCACCATTTCCCGCACTGGAATATCCCCGCTACGGACCTTCTCTTGTGCCCGCATCAGGGTTGAAAGCCCCTGGCGGCGCAGCAATGCCAAACCAACAACCGCTGTCAACAGTACCAGACCGATGGTGGGTAAGGCGCCGATTTCCCTCCCAACAGTGATTAACACCCACATTTCAAGTACAGGGAGGGCTATAAATAACAGCAGTAAGAGGCGCATAGAAAAAATTCCTAACTGGCCGGGTACAGGGTGTGCGAAGGGGTTTCAGCACCTTGACATCCTGTATTAAATGGCGTGGGCAGGCAACTAATTCAAGGGCATCTCTTTCAACATCACATCAGAAGCAATGAGGAGGGTTTGATGGCAAACGAACAACAGGATAGCCTGGATATTCCCGCAATTGGCCGCACCCGTCACCTGGCTGACGATTTACTGGCCGAGGCGGACATTCGGATAAACGGGGACAGGCCTTGGGATTTGCAACTCCATCGCAAGGAGGCGCTCGACGAGATCATAGCCCACCACAGTATGGGGCTCGGCGAGACTTACATGCGGGGAGACTGGGATGTCCAGGCACTGGACCAGTTCTTTTATCGTCTGTTGGCTGCTGACCTGGGCCGACACATCAAAAACTGGCGCAATGCGTGGCGTGTCTTTCGCAGCTATGTACTCAACCTGCAGAGCCGGCGGCGTGCTTTCAATATCGGCCAGCATCACTACGATCTTGGCAACGAATTCTATACAACCATGCTGGACAACCGCCTGGCATATAGCTGTGGCTACTGGCCCGGTGTCGAAAGCCTGGATGATGCCCAGACGGCAAAGCTCGACCTGATCTGCCGCAAGCTGGATTTACAACCGGGAATGAAATTGCTCGACATCGGTTGCGGCTGGGGCAGCCTGATCGGTTATGCCGCACAAAAATATCAAGTGGAGTGTGTTGGAATAACGGTCTCCAGCGAACAGAGCGCTTATGTCAAAGAGCGCTACCCCGATCTCCCAATCACGGTTCACTTACAAGACTACCGTGACCTCAACGAATCGTTCGATCGTATTGCCAGTGTGGGGATGTTTGAACATGTTGGGCGCAAAAATCATCGCACCTTTATGGAGGTCGTCAAACGCTGCCTGAAAAAAGACGGGCTTATGCTGCTGCATACTATTGGGAAAATTCAACCCACCCCCAACAATCCCTGGATCGACAAATACATCTTCCCCGATGGGGAGATCCCCGCGGCGGGACAAATTACCCTGGCTGCACAGGGCCTACTGGTCTGTGAGGACTTGCACAATTTTGGCCCGGACTACGATAAAACCCTGATGGCCTGGCACCGGAATTTTGAGCGTCACTGGCCGCACTTTGCCGACCGCTACGGCAGACGCTTCTATCGTATGTGGCGCTACTATCTTCTTTCCTGTGCCGGTGCCTTCCGTGCGGGTAAAATACAATTGTGGCAATGGATTTTTTCCAACGACCGATCCCGTGGCGTAGAGCGCATCTGCTAAAGGGAGATGGCGATTTGTTATCCTGGCAACCTGGCTTGCCGGGATAGACATTTGCTGATGAACTCCAGAGCAGGAAAATTTCTGGCGGGAATTCAATGCCGGGCACCCCACAAAATACATACTTGCAGCAACCGAAATTTGACCTGAGGGGGGCTTTGAAATTTGTTGAACGTCCGATTTTAGCACTCTGCAAATAGGGTGTCTTACAGCTTGAAAATGCGCATTTTCACTATCTCAGCACACCTAGGGCTTGCGTTATTATAGGAAAATCAACGACAGACTGGTAAGGCAGGAGAGAGGGATACCCCTCTCCCAGAATTGTATAAGACATGGATGCCGGGTACGATCGTACTAGGATGTATTCACAGCGCGTTTTGGGGAAGGCGTATTCTCTCCTTACGGCCCGGCAGCAACTGCGCCAAAGGGTTTTTCAACACTTTTTCGCAGCATGGGCAACCCGTCAAACGACGGATTGCCCATGCACAACTTTTTTATTTTTCACCCACATCTCAGTGACAAAGCCAAAGTGTCACAAACGAATTTCCAGGAAATTCAGCAGATTGTGTCATTACCCCGGTTGTACACATAAACACATAAAGTACTCGCTGCGTTCCACCCAGCCACTCCGGTGGGCTACATAGCATACCGGCTCATCATCAAATTGGTTTCCATAGATCCAATGGGATGAAGGGTCATTGATACCTTCAAAAATAATAGAGGCATCTCTGGTCACCTTACACACCGCCGCCCGCTCACTATCCTGATCCATATCGCTACTTTTTTCCTGCTCAGCCCGGGCACCAACCCATATCTCACAGGTCCGAGGGCAGGTTAAGGGGCCTGCCCCCTGAATAAAATTCGGAAACCAGCCCGCTTTATATAAGTTCATGGATAAATCTTGAATAGGATCAGCCAAACTCATCATTGAAAAACCGGAAATAACAGAAGCAATTAAAAAATTGAATATAGATTTCATGGTAAATTTCCTTTTTATGAATGGAGCACCCCTAACAACACTACAACCTTACCTGAAAATCCGAGCAAATCTCAATGATAAATATCCTAAATCACGTTATTAATCGAACAATCAAACAGATTACCTAGGTCCTATTTTAAATGCGGTCCCTGTAAATCCTCCACAGCCGCATAAACTTACTTGCACACCAATAAACAGCACTATAAGAAATCCGACAGGATTCCTTTATCTTATGTTAATTCGGCAGATTCAACTGCCGGATCAATATGACATTTTTGGGATAATGGTCAGTATTGAGCCTCTAGAAAACTACTGAAAAGTCAGGAAAATTAGGCAATAGTCCATTAATTTTCTTCATTCAAAATTATTTATTGCACATCTAAAAACGATCTGTACTTTTCAGCTATAGTGTTTTGTAATCTTGAATTCAACCTAAGCATTCAATCAGAGACGCTCGAAAACGTCGATTTGGTATTGAATGATTTAAATACAGCCTTTCATGCACGGTGTTTCACTGATGGCAAATGCTAAATATCATCGGAACAATTGATTCTAGCGCTACTGTTGCAGATTCTTTTCAGATTTCGAACTGAATGTCCGCTTATAAACAAATGAATTAGGATCTAATATTCCGTTGGTTTGTTGATCTTGGCACTGATGACAAAGTTTGATATCCGACGGATTGCATTAAAAGTCGAGACAGAGTGATGGCCTGCACTATCGTTGATCTATTCTTTGAAGCTATCAGGAAGTGAGCTTAGGCAAGATGGAAGCGAATTGGTGAATGCCAAGACTGGATGATGTGCATTAGTTTGCTACAAACAGTTCGTCTTGCCAGTCAGGCAAAGCAACTAGGGCATTCCGATCCCAAACCAATATATAGAATATCAGCAGAATAAGAAACTTGACGGTCTGAAACCGGCAAGAAGAATTCAAGAGTGGTAAAAATAAAAGCAACTTGATTAACAATGCCATCCAATGCGAAATAATGAATTGCAAAAATATGTGGTTTTTCAAAAGGTTATCAGTACAAACCACGCTTATATTGACAATCGATTGAGCCCGCATTATCGAATGGGCGCTAAACGATTGTCGGTATGTAATCCAAATAGCGAAGAATCATTCTGCACCGGCTGGAGTGCATCACTTCTTACACGCTATCTGGATTTTTGGGGGCTCATGAGACAATTGTGAGCGGCCCGATCTCCCTGCCTGGTTTCTATAGGCAGGATGGTCAGGATATGTCTGTCAATCGATCTTGTGTGGCGTCTTATTTTGTTCAAAAAAATGGAATCCAACATGAAAAAAATAATATTCATTGTAGCGTTGTTAATGCCTGGTTTTGCCGTAGCCGTGCCAGACACCTGGATCGAGGTGTTTGATGGGGCAGGTGTTCTGGTGGGCCATGTTACAGAAGTCAAAGTGGGTGGCCAGGGCCACAATACACCCAGTGCCGGCTGGGTGCGCGGACTGAGTACCGCAGTCGACCCAGCCACGGGTGGTGAACTGGGTACCTTCCGGTTTGTGGCGGACATGATGATGGTCACGCATCACAATCGTGTCTATTTCACCGGGGCGGGCTGTGCGGCTGGCGGCGGGCCGATTTATTTTGTAGTCGAAGACAATCCAGCACCCGCTGATACCATGAATGCGGAAGGCCGCGCGGGTATATGGATGAACGCGGAGTGGGTGACAGCGCCCTTGCCTGCCGGGCCGCTCCCGCCGGCCGCTGCCTACATGGACCCCTTTGGCCCCTGTCTGCCCAATCCCGCCGGTGTGCTCCCTGGTGCAGCCTCGCAATACCGCATGGGTGCAGGCATTACACGCGCTTATGCACCGCCATTTGGCGTTATGTAGGCAGACTTCTCGCGGGCTCTCACACAACCCGCAGCGCACATCCAAAAATCAAATATGTATCGCGGGTTTCCCACTCGACCAGCGCATCACGCAGATGGCCGAGTGGTTTTTCGGCGCTAGGGCGTCCATTTACGATCAGAAGCCCGACAGCATAGCGGTATGGGCCAGGCAAGTTAGTCTATACAGTCGCGAGATAGATAGCCGACCATATCGGAAAAGAATTAGTGGACCTCTAACAGGCTACTTTAAAACCGCGACTCAGGCAGGAGTGCCCTTCCTCCCTGGCAGAAATCTTGCAAAAATGTCTTATTCCATAAGTCGTTTAGTTACAAACCGGCAGGCTATAAACAGAAAATTGGCTTGAAAAGCGTTTTTCAGCAGTCGGCAAACCCATTATAAAACCATGTATCAACTGAGTACCTGAGTCTGCATAGCAGTCTGAACACCTACTATCATCATTTGCACCCCAATGACTGCCAGGATCAGCCCCATTAAGCGCGTGATAATATCAAGCCCACTCTTACCGGCTACCGATAAAATTTTCGAACTAAAAATAAAACAGAAAAAAGTGATAATGCACAGAATCGCAAATACAACTATCGTCACAATGATTTCTGGCCATCCATCTGCAGCCGAATAACTCATTGCCGTGGCAATAGTGCCCGGCCCAGCCAGGAGCGGTACGGCCATCGGGGATACAGCAATATCGGCACCATCCTTCTTTTGAGACGTATGCAGTTTTGAACTTGCCCCCTGGAGCATATGGTAGCCAACCAAAAAGACGATAACACCGCCTGCTATGCGCAAAGCAGGAAGGGTGATACCAAACAAGTGAAAGATTGATTTGCCGAGCAAAGCAAACAATAAAATGATAATAAAGGTTATGACTAGAGCCTTGAGTGCAATTTTAACCTGCTCAGTCTTGTCCTTGTCCCCGCTCAACCCCGCAAATACTGTCGTATTTGCTATAGGGTTCATAATTGCAAAAAACGCCATAAAAACGATTAAGGCGTGTTTAATCAGTGGGGTCATAGGATATTACTCTTCCGAAAAATTAAGAGATCTGTAGGTGGTCGTATTGATCATTATTATCCCGGTTCCCCCTTCTTGTGTAAAGGCGCGCCACCAGAGTGTTTTCTGCCCCCTATCCTGAGAACGAACAAACCTCCAATGACACAAATCAGACTCATGGTTCAAAATATCACCTTGGTTACAACCAAGCGGTTCCAAACTGTATAGGTATCAATATGACCCTTCCTCCAGTCCCTGTGCACCGGAGCTGGCAAAACCTGCCGGTCACCCCGTTTCGCTGATACTGCTCCAGCTGATGAAGCTCATACACACAGAACAACAAAGTCCACAGCCCAAACCTGTACCCACGAGAAAGGGGGTAACTCTTATCTAGGAACTATGGCCACACAATTGCCAGAGCTACACAAACTCTAGACACAGGCAACCCGGGAACAGCCCTGACACTGCGGGTGTGCACAGAGCAACTGTACCAATGTATGTACAGAGTTGGCACAGCCGAGCCAGGCAGCCAAAATGACAATAGCCCCGTTACCACTTTCCTGGTAACACCGAAAAATCAAAATTTTATGCTGCCGCATCCAAACTCCCTCCCCGGTTCGTCAATAAAAGCATTGGCAATCGGCATCTGTCGCTGATAGGGCTCAACCCAGCGCCGACCCCATGGCCAAGGCTTTGGTTTCCATGGTGTTATCGGCGCTGATCGACGCTAGCCGTTGTGGAATTTGGCAATCAGACAAGAAGACATAGATGAAAAACAAGTACTTAAAAGCTGCAGCACCTATATTGGTGCTGGCAGTGGGTTTTGGGGTCGTGCAATGGATGTCTGCCGCCAAACCGGCGCCGGAAAAAAAAGAGGAAGAGCAACGCCTGGTATCGTTACTCTATACCGAGGCCCGGGAAGAATCGGTTCAGCTTACCGTCACCACTCAGGGGGTAGTCCGCCCACATACCGAGATAGACCTCACCCCTGAGGTTTCCGGCCGCATCACCCATATTGCCGCCAATTTCGCCGAGGGCGCCGGGTTCGAAGCCGGTGAAACCCTGATCCAGTTGGACGATGCCGACTACCGCCTTGCACAGGCCCGCGCCGAAGCCGGGGTAGCGCAGGCCCAGGTGCTCTTGCTACAAGCACAGGCGCAAGCCAGCATCAAACACCAGCAGTGGCTCTCTACCACCCCAAATAAAGAACCGACACCCTTGCAGGTCAATCAGCCCCAGGTGCAGGAAGCCGAGGCCAACCTGCACTCCGCCAAAGCGGAACTCGCCGACGCAGAACGCAACTTGGCGCGTACCCGTGTCAAGTTGCCGTTCCGAGGCCGTGTGATCCGTCGCGACACAGGGGTGGGCCAGTATGTCAGCACCGGCACGCCGCTCGGTCGTGTATTTGCCACTGATCTTGTGGAAGTACGCCTGCCGCTCACCGATTCCCAACTGTTGGAACTGGGGCTGTCCATGGGCTTTGTTTCCACGACTGCCCATCCCGGGCCGATCGTAACCCTGTCCGCCCAGGTGGGCCGGTCCCAGCGCCAGTGGCGGGGGCGCATCGTGCGCACCCAGGCGGCTATCGACCAGCAGACGCGTTTGATATACGCCATTGCGGAAGTGCGGGACCCCTATGGCAAAGGTGCCAGCGACGGGGTGCCCCTGGCAGCAGGGCTGTTTGTGACCGCACAAGCAGAAAGTGCGCAGGCACACCAGGCGTTGGTATTGCCTCGGGAGGCCCTGCGCAATGCCGATACGGTATACGTGATAGATGAGGATAACCGCCTGGATATCCGCACCGTGGAGGTAGTGTCCACCTCGGAAAATCGCGTCGTGGTCGCCGCCGGCCTGGCCGATGGCGAGAAGGTGGTGATTTCCACCCTTGCCAATGCCGTGCATGGGATGCAGGTTCAGCCCGTCACCCAACTGGCCCAAAAATAAAAACGGAAAGCGCGCATGAACAAGTTGATCGAATGGTGGGCGCGCAACAGCGTCGCCGCCAACCTGATGATGGTGGGTATTTTCGTCACTGGCATCCTTGGCTTTGTCGACATGGAACGGGAAATGGACCCGCAGGTGCGTTTCCCGGGACTGGAAATCGAGGTCTCCTGGCCGGGGGCAGCGCCACAGGAAGTGGAAGAACAGGTAGTGGCCCGAATCGAAGAGGCCGTCAGTGATCTCGACAATATCGATTGGGTACGCTCCACCTCGGCCGAAGGCTATGGCGGCGTCTATATCTTGGCGGAAAGTGATGTCGACTTTCCCCGATTTATGAATGAAGTCAAAATCCGTGTCGACAGTATCTCCTCCTTCCCGCGCAGCATAGAACCCCCGCAGGTACGCCAATGGGTCAATCGCGACGAATATATCCGCGTTGCTATACACGGTAACCTGGGTGAGCGTGAGCTGAAGCGCTTGGCGGAGCAATTGCGACGCGAAGCGGTCGCCCTGCCCGCTATCTCGGTGGTGGAGCTGTTCGGTACCCGCATGGAAGAGGTCTCCATTGAGGTCAGCGAGCAAGCGCTGCGCCGCTATGGCATGACGTTTCAGGAAGTGGCTGACGCCATCCGCGCCAACTCCCTCAACCAGTCCGCCGGTACCGTGCGCACGGAGGTAGGCGCCTACCAGCTCAAGGTCCGCAACCAAGCCGATACCGAGCAGGAGTTTGCCGATATCATCGTGCGCCAGACTGCCGATGGCGGCACCATTCGCATCGGCGATATCGCCAACGTTGTGGATGGTTTCGTGGACAACGAAATCCTCGCCACCCTGAACGGTGAGCCTGCGGTGCTGCTGCAGGTGATGACCACCGAGACCATGAATATCGTCGCCGCATCCGATGCTATCCGCCAGTGGATCGCCGAACGCAGCGAAACATTGCCAGCCGGAGCTGAGCTCACCCTGTGGACCGATAACGCCGAGGACTTCAAAGGCCGCATGCACACCATAGGTACCTCTGCCTTTCAGGGGCTGCTGTTGGTGTTGCTGGTGTTGGTATTCAGCTTGCGGCCAAAAGTCGCCTTTTGGGTGGCAATAGGCATTGCCACAGCGTACGCCGGTGCATTTGTCCTGCTGCCCAGCGTGGGGGTATCCCTCAACATGCTGTCCACCTTCGCTTTCCTGCTGGTGCTGGGTATCGTTGTCGACGACGCTATTGTGGTGGGAGAGAGCATCCATACCGAATCCCACCGCCCGGAACACCAGGAGCCAGGTGGCAGCCTGCGCGCCGCGGTACTGGGCACACAACTGGTGGCCAAACCGGTCGTTTTTGCCGTGGCGACCACGATCCTCGCCTTTCTGCCGTGGATTTTTATCAGTGGTTCCACCAGCGAGTTCACCCGCCATATCACCTGGGTGGTAATCCTTGCACTGGCGTTTTCCCTGGTCGAGTGTCTGTTTATTCTCCCTGCGCACCTGCGCAACCTCAAGCCACGCACCAAACTCGGCCGATTTGGGCGTGTGCAAAAGCGCATCGCCGATGGCATTGTCCATTTCGCCCACAATCACTACCGTCGCATTGGCCAGTGGGCCGTGGAGCGGCGCTATCTGACACTGAGCATTTTTATCGCCACCCTGATGATCGGCATAGGTATGTTTGGCAGCGGCTGGGTGAAGAAGGGCTTTATGCCCGACATCGAATCCGACGAAGTGACTGTCAATGTCGTGATGCCCGAGGGGGCGCCCTACAGCCGCGCGCTGGAAATACTGGCCCAACTGCAGGATGCAGAAAAGCGCCTTGAAGAAGAGGTAAACCAACGCACAAACGGCCAGGGTGCCCTCATTGAGAACTGGTATACCCGCTCCCGGCGCGACAGCGTGATCGCCATAGTGCAACTGGCCCCGCCGGAAATGCGCGACATGTCCGCCAAGGACGCCGCTCTGCGCCTGCGGGAGCTGATCGGCGAGATCCCCGATGCGAAAGAGGTATCGGTACGCTATGCGCTCAACGACAGCGGCCCCGGATTTGAACTGTCCATTCGCCACTCAGACCTGGCCGTGTTGCGCGCCGCCACCGCCGACCTGGAATCCCAGCTGCGCACCTACGAAAACCTCTACGACGTACGCAACAATCTCGAGGGCGCTTCCGAGGAAATCCGTATTGACCTCAAGCCCGGTGCGGCCAAGCTCGGGTTGACTCTGGCGGAGGTCAATCGCCAGGTGCGCCAGGCGTACTTCGGTGAAGAAGTGCAACGTCTGCCCCGCGCCGGCCAGGACGTCAAGGTGATGGTGCGCTATCCGCTGGCTTCGCGCCGCTCCATCGAGAGTCTGAAAGATTTCCGCGTGCGCACCGCAGATGGCCGCGAGGTGCCGTTGCTGGCCATCGCCGACCTCGAATATGCGCCGGGCATCAAGCGCATCCAGCGCTGGAATGGCAATCGCGCGGCGCGGGTGATGGCGGACCTGAAAGACGATGTGCGCGGCGACATCATGAAGGACCTGAATGAAAACTTTTTCCCCGACTGGGAAAAGCGCTATCCGGGCATTATTCGCGGCGCCGTGGGTCAGGCGGAGGGCGAAAAACGTTTTATTCGAGAGGTGCTTGGTCTGTATATCATAGCCTTCTTTGCCATGTACAGTCTGCTGGCGATCGCCTTCCGCAGTTATTCCCAGCCGATCCTGATCCTGATCGCCATTCCCTTTGCCTTTGTCGGCGCCATCTTTGGCCATGCCGTCACCGGTATGACCTTGGCCATCTTTAGCTACTTCGGCATCGCAGCCGCAGCCGGGGTGGTGGTCAATGACAACCTCGTGCTGATGGACCACTGCAACCGGCTGCGCGATGGGGGCATGAAACCCCTCAAGGCAATTGTAGAGGCCGGCGTCGCCCGCTTTCGCCCAATACTGCTGACCACGGTCACCACCATTGTCGGCCTGCTGCCAATGATGCTTGAGCAGAGTATGCAGGCTGCCTTTCTGCAACCAATTGTTGTGGCGCTGGCCTCTGGCGTTTTTGTGGCGTTTTTCGTCACCCTGCTGCTGGTACCGTCACTGTATGCGATTGGGCAGGATATCAGCGCACTCCCCGCAAGGGTACGAAACCGGATACTGACGATTGTGACCGGGAAAATACCCGCTAACCAAGCGGCAAACGCAGAATAGAGACCGGCGAATACCGGTGCAGTCAGGGTTGTGCCGGTATTCACGCGCCGTTGCCTAAGACCTTAGAAAGGTTAGCTCCGATGTCATATGACATCGCAGAAATTTCGTAAAAAAGGGCTTTTCATTTACCGTGAGTTAATCTAAATCGAACCCAGCCAGGAAAGAAAGATTAGATTGTTTTGGAGAAAATGGGAAAAAGGGATTTTGGCTGGTCTTGCCTGTAAAGGATTCAGATCCACAATTCATCCAATTTGTATTCTTTATCGGTATTTCCTTCAACCTCTTCCATCCATATACCATTCACGGGCAATGACGGACAAAATTCCCAATCACTGAATGCATGCCTTAGGTTTTCACGGCAACGATAATTGCGGTCAAAAACAGCGAGTAGAAAATAGCAACCAACCCCAAAATAGCTAGAGGACGCACTGGTAAAGGATAGCGTTTAAACAGCAAGTAGCACCCAGAAGCCAACAGCGCAAAGATCGAGGATGTGTGGATCAGCACATTAACCAAGGGATGTGAACCAAATGTTTTATCAAGGAAGACACCAACGGCTGTCAAGACAAAGGTAATCCCGATCATTAGCCCTGCGGCCCGCAGAGCGTCTGCTTTGGTGAGTGCAATCGTATCGTCTTTGGCACGGTTAATCATAGTGATTTCCCCCTTGTTTATTTGGAGTGATTCTCCGACAACTGGTATTGAGCCAGGGTTCAGCCAGGCATCCAGGGCACCTGCAAGTAAATCCCATAAAGTGCACATGCTCACAGGTTCAGATTCTAAATATTCGGCAAGTTCCCATCGGTATCGTCGTTGCCAGGCAGGTGGATAAAGCCTTAACAAGCATTTCATATCGGGCACCCATCAAGCCGGTTCCGACCGATACGCCCTACTGCCGCCATTGCCTCCAAACGCTCACCAAGTGCTTTTTGCCCTATCGAGGTCAGTTTGTACACGCAGCGTCCTTCTTTGGTATTTTCAGACTGTGGCCGGATAAACCCACGCGTTTCAAGACGACCAAGGGCACCGTAAAGTGTCCCAGGCCCCGGCTTGTAACCAGTTAATTGGTAGATGTCCCGGGCAATCGCATAGCCATGTCGAGGGCACTCCGCCAGGCTAATAAGAATCAGAACAGCGGGTTCGGTGAATCGGCCGAACTGGTTGAGATCGTCGCGTTTCGGCATATGAATGACTATGAATTACGTTTTGCGATATAGTACGTTAAACGTAATTTTTGCGCAACCCCCCCTAAATGCTCAAAAAGCGGTGGCCAAAATGACCACTACAAGCTTGCGCCCATTGAGCACATTACTTATGTCAGACGCTGGGTTATTTGCTACCCACCCTGTTTGCACCGCATAACGGAATGCGCGGCACACATCCTGCAATACCCGCGGAGAAGCTCTTTACACAGTATGGCAGCAATCAATATTTATATATTCGAGTGCTATTCCTTCATCAATTTAGTGCGTGATTTCAAGAATCTGGCGCAGTATATATCTTTCCTCTCACTTGATTAAATTTGTGTGTAAGTAATATTTCTATTGAAGGCCACTCAATATTTCAATCAGTAAATTTTTATATCGTTGCCATAAATTCGTCACCGCCACTGTCTATATTCTAACGGCGCACCCATCCATATCGATTGGTAATCCCCCCATTTTTACCCGCAGCCAAAAGTAGAGGTTAAGCCACCATCAGCGGTGGTTTACCGCCATTTGCTTTGTGTGGCCGTCGGTGATTGTAAAACCATAACCATTCAGTTGCATAATCCTGAACCTCTTCAAGGCTGTCGAAGAGGTGCTTGCTGAGCCAACTATACCGAATGGTTCTGTTGGCTCGCTCGATATAAGCATTTTGTTGTGGTTTGCCTGGCTGGATGTACTCGATCCGTATTCGCCGCTTTTTCGCCCATGCTACAAATATAGTTTCCGCTTTTATTTATAGTAATAGGCTTATCATTTTCCAGAACTGCAGAAGTTTGCGAATATAGGATCACATATAATTTATCAACATCTATGTTCGCAGTCAGTTGGTCATTTTCTGAAAGCTGTAACTGATATTCATCGTACTCATATCCTGAAATTTTCCCTGAATACTACTCTCGGTATATCTTCTGATCAGTACCCAGGGTACACCCACCGAGAATGAGATATACAAAAACAACGTGTATCACTTTCATCAAGAAATCACCTCCTTCTAACACAACAGGGTAGTGATGCCTGCCATCATAGCTTAACATACCGATATCTCGAAGGCTTGTTTCAAACCCTGGTTTGGAAAATCACCTGCTTTCCTGACAGAGTAACGCTTAGGCCCTAAAGACGAATTGTGGTCATAAAAAAGCCCCACCGGATTAACCTGGCGAGGCTTCCAAAAGGGGGGATGGTTCCGCTGCGCATACTTCGCGACAGCTTAGCTTAATCAATACACATGCGCACTAGCAATACATACAGTCTGTATTAGAGGTCTATGCTGATCAACCATATCTATTGGAAACTTTATTATATTGCTCTTGTGCAGCACGTTTCCATCCGTGCCTAGAGTAAGCATTCTTACTTATTACCTCTACGTGTGGAAATAAGAGTTCATTCATGATTTGCGCCACAGCTTGAAGCTCCGCGGTTTTTCCGTCAATCCCTCCCATGGCACCCCATGCACCCGATTGATTCGTTATTACCCAATGACTTGCACCAAAGTGTGAAGTGCTCCAATGTATCTCTCCTGCAAGTGTAGCTCGCTCACTTAAGGCTCCATGTCCAATTTTTTGCTCTCCGTAATGACGATCAAAGCCGAATGCTATTTCGCATGGAAGAGGACCCTGATTATGCGCTTGCTTGTCTTTAATATATACCCAGAGCAGTGGCTTGTTGCCTGCTTTTAAGAAATTGAATAGATCATTATGGAGATGCTGTACAGTTACCGCTGTACCAGCCGCTACCGCTCCCACATTATTAATTTTATACTTCGCTATTAAGTTTTTATTTCTATGCTGATTTTCAATTTCCTTTATGCCTCTTGCGGAATCAGTATTGTGCGGCATATTTTCTCTCCTAAACGTTAAACCACTTTTTACGCGCCTTTAACAAATCTACAATTCATACCTCATTGACGCTAGCTCAATTTCAGTATACAGAAGGTTTAGCAGAAATCTGTAGATCACCCCTCACACCGGGAAGAACCAAAGACGCAAAGCACACATAAACAACTTATTAGCACTGTGTTAATTACTAGATTGTAATGCTTTTTTTCTTGCCAGAAATTCAATTTCATCATCCATATTATCATCAAAAGAAAACGCATAAATTCGCCAATCTTCCTTTACTTTAAAAAACTGAAATTCGAATCGAATCGGTTGCCGATCATAAGCCGCCAAATAGGTCACATGAACGAAAGCATCTTCAACATTGTACGTGTCAATTTTTTGAAGTGTGTTCATTTCGCCTACCAACCCTGATAATGAAGCTAGCTGATTCTTTATGTTAAGCACTTGGTCTGAAACAGATGACATGTAGGGATTTGTTTTATAAATCGAGGATACAGATTCTTCAATTTTTCCTTTTTTCAAAAGATTAAAAAAGGAGTCTATTTCCGCTTGGTACCCATCTCCTGCAGCATTTGCCGCAACAGAACTTATTAAGATTGTAAGTAATACAAAATATCTCATTTTCTCTCCATATGAGGGTTAACACCAGGACCTATCAAGATGTACAGCATTCGATCACAAGCGAGAAACTTGTTACAATTTCAAAAATTGTCTTGTACAAGTGTACCCAAGTTCTAACGCAATTCTTGCCATATTGATTTTAACGCATTGCAGTATATGGCGTCCTTGACCGAAATCAACACCTTACACATTCGCATCACAGAGATCAAAAGTCTCGCAATCTATCGGTACCGGGCTCTCCCTGCGTACTGGTAGCATCCTTCGGCCAAATGCCGCCATACGAGGCCAGTTTACTGAGCCCCCTGCACGTTCAGGATAGGCTCTGGACCACTCCTATAGGCGCTCGCTAATGCTGATTTAATTCACTCCTCCGTCTCTGCAAACAACGATTTCAGGTTATCCAGTGGCTGGCGTCCAACCACCTTGGATCGCTTCTGAGCGCTCTGGCCTGGAAGTCTGCTGGGCTCAAACGTCCGGAATATGTGCTCTCCAAGGGCCGGTATACACATATCGAAAAACTCCGCGTAGTTGGGTGGCCAGCTGTCGATTTCAGCCTGCCTTCTGGTTTCTGCTTTCTGTACTCAACATAATTCATCCCACGGCGCCATGCCATCTCGCTAAGCTCTTGGGTCTTCTTCGCCCACAGCATGAAATCCTCGCCGTAGCAGGCGGTGTCGCTGCTGGAGGCGGCTTCCAGACCCTGGCGGATGGGTTCCATAGGGTTTTCCTTGCTTGGGAAGCGGTACTCTTCCTGCCAGTGCAGGTCCGGGCCGAAGAAGGTTTTGGCCTGTTTCACATACCGGGCAGCTTTACGAAGTGCACAGCTTGTCTTCTGATAGGTTTAAGCGAATGGGATATGACGTAAAGGGCACCTCTAAAAATTACTTTTTTGGTGCCCATAAGCACCGAATAATGGGGGTTCCAGGACGATAAAATTAAGGAAAACTCAATTTATAGAGATGCCCTAAAGTCAGTGCAGCAGCTAATGGCTCATACCGATGAGCGCGTGACACAGGCTTATCAGGCCGGGCATGGCATCGACTACGAGGAAATCAGTATTTACTTGGATGAGCAGGTAATTGGAAGGGAATTCTGGATAGGAAAAATTTAAGCGGAAAAAAATGGCTGCAAAGGCCCTTTTTTCATTCCTGCGAGTTTGCGCTCAGGCTTGTATTCACCTGATAAGAAACCGCAAACCTGCCCTCGCAATCCCATGATATACACAGGAAATTTGGTGGAGCTAAGCAGAATCGAACCGCTGACCTCAACACTGCCAGTCTTCCGTACACAAAAACGCAACTCTTTGAGGTATATGGGGAAATGGTCTTTTTGTTCACAATTCAATGATTTTACGTCGAGCAATGGTGATGCAAGTAGATTTTAGCGACACTCTGCACGGTCAACTCCTGCCTTTATATCTCTCCAACTTATTGTGCAAGCATTGTTCATGCGTAAATGAAAAGGGCGACTATCCTAAATGGACTCTGCAGGTGCAGTTAATGCTTTAGGCCAATGCAGACAAGATACTATAGCATCCTTTCGACCTGACCAATGTCAGGACTCACGGAAACTACCCGGCTATTGAAATCGATCAAATAGAAATAAATCGAGATCCTAACGATTATTATGCCGAGGGTGGAAATCAAAAACTGCGGTCATTCAACAATATTTCGGAGGTAATGGTAGACGCACTAGGTGAGATAGTGCAGCGCCGGCTAGCGCATTTGCAAGATCGCTTTTCTTGAACACCTTCATCTGGTATTTTTATTCAGAGGTCAGTTGCTTTTAGTGTCACACTTTCTATCTCTTTCTCAACAAAACACACTAAATATATGTGTAATAGTCCGCCTTTTCTAGCTCCATTAAGATATGCACTTACAAGTTGCAATATAGATCACAAAGAGGAGAGGTTTATGAAATTTAATTCATTGCTTAAAGTCGCTTTTTATATACCAATACTGTCACTGCTCGCCTATTCCCCTTTTAATCTCGCTGACAGCCACAACAAACAACAAAAGAAGTCCACTGAGTCCAAGCAGGTCGCTGGCGAGAAAGCTTGGTCTGAAGCAGGTGATGACAAGAGGTTCACCATACTCAAGGCTGACCTGACCATAGCGAATGAAGAAATACTTAGCAATAAAGATGTGAATAGAGAAACACCTAAAGATGCTCAGGGATTTTTTGTCGGAGCTTATAACAACCAGACTCACATGCTAAATTTTATGGTTGGATACAGTGACCTTTCTGAACCAGGAATATTTATGTCACATTTTCACATGCGTTGCTCTGGCGATGGCAAAGAGCCTCCTATTTGCAAACCAGGCAACCCCAGTGGTCCAATAATCCAAACGATTTGTGGCACGCCGACACAGCCTGGCATGGTCCCTGACTGGCCCACCACAAAAACCGATAAGGGCAAACATGGACTTGAAGCAATGTGCTCAGAGGGCAACAGTGGATTCATTATAGGGAAATGGGTAGTGGAGGAACCTTATCGAAAAGGTTTACTTAATGAAAAGATTTTCGTTAATTTACACACCAAATCGAATCCAAAAGGTGAAGTTTCTGGAATCCTGGTAAAGCGAAAATAGTACATGATTTTAGGGCACCTTAAAAATTACTTTTTTGGTGCCCATAAGCACCGAATAATGAGGGATCCAGGGCGATAAAATTAAGGAAAACTCAATTTATAGAGATCCCCTTTAGATATATAGCTACAAATGGATAAGGGGAGAAATCAGCTGAATCAGTTTAAACGGGCTGTTAAAACGCTCCATTTCAGGATTGAGTGAGGCTTTGAAGTGTTGCATAATCTACTTGGTTTATTCGAGATTAATAATAGTTCAAAGCTGACGGTACTACCAGATTCGGCACCCGATACAAACACTCATCGGTCGCCTCACTCCCCAATCACCACCCGCAGGTTCACCGTGCACTATATGCTTCTGTTCAGCTTCTCGCACTTGGGGCCCTTGGCCACAAAGCTGATTTGGCTAAATCCCTGTAATCGCACCTTAATTGTGGCGCCTGTTATGTTCAGGCAGCGTCAGGGCGGAACAATCGCAAAACTCGGTTTTTAGTGTGCTCGCGCAACTGGTATCTGTGAGAAATCAGTCGTATAGGCTGGCGATAAAAACTCGCGTTTCATCTTCCAGTTTTCAGAGAGTTTCGCGCTACCCAGAACTACTTTCCCCCGGCCAAACCGTTTGTTGACTGCCGAAAGGCAATTGGCTACACCATCAGCTTTTGTCGAGTTCACGCCAAACAGGTCACTCTGAGATTCAGACGCAATCTCAAGGGTAGATAACATCACAGCAGCGCGCCGGTATTCATGACCTCTGACAAACGCTTCCCGCAAGCAGCTGCGCGCCGCCTGTGCCAATACTTGCGGTGCACTGCTCGCTGGACTGAGGGCTGTGTAGGCGGACTGCTCTAGCCAGTCGCCCCCCGGCGCCCTGCCCTGTATTGAGACAGCCAGCCTCCCAGCTACACCGTTCTGCGCTTCAAGCTTTTCGCAAGTCAACAGCACATGGTTCGCGATTGAAGCCATCAGCCCATCAAAGTCAGTAATGTGCTGACCGAACATGCGCCCGGATACGATTTCGTTTTTCGCTTCATCTAACGGTGTCAGCTCGATACAGGGTATCCCCTGCAGCTCACGGATGGTCCGCTCGATAGTGACCCCGAACGCCTTGCGCATAGTGGGTATATGGGATACAGACAGGTCCCATGCGGTTTCAATACCTATTGGCGTAAAACGCCGCGCCAGTCTGCGACCAATGCCCCAAACCTCACTGACCGGTAGTTGCTTTAACAGTTGCTGGCGCTGATATTCGGAGCTAAGTTGCAAGACGCCGCCCGGAATACCGAGCGTTTTCGCAAAATGGTTACACACTTTCGTGAGCGTGCGTGTAGGCGCTATACCGGCGCAGCAAGGCATTGATGTCCACTGGCACACGGCAGCAACCAAACGCTGGCAATGGGCTGCCAGTTGCTCACCAAAGCCACGGAAATGCAGGAAGCTCTCGTCAATGCTGTACTGCTCCACATCGGGACAGAACTGCTCCAGCGAGGCAACAAATCGACAGGACATATCGTGGTATAGCGTGTAGTTGCTGCTGCGAGCCACGACCCCATGTTCCTCAAATAGTTTGCGTACCTCGAAAACGGGGGTTCCCATCTTCACATTCATCGCCTTAACTTCAGCACATCGAGCAATGACGCAGCCGTCGTTGTTGGAATAGACCACAACGGGCTTGTTCCGAATACACGGGTCAAAGGCCCTTTCCGAGGACACGTAGAAATTGTTGATGTCTACCAGCGCAATTTGGTTCGACTGTAAGTCCCAGCGCTTCATTCTGGCCTCCTGTGGCGCGTCAGACTGGCGATCACGACACCATCCAGGTCGTATTTCGGAGCGCTCTCAAGAGCAATGTCGGGGTATTCCGGATTGCCTGACACAAGGCGGTCTGGTCTCGTCCGGTACTGCTTGACCAGGAACCCCTCAATACACCCAGCGATAACAATATCGCCGTCATGCAGGTCACAGCTGCGGTCAACCACTAACAGGCTTCCGGGGTGGATACCATTGTCAATCATTGATCGCCCTTCGGCCCTCACCAGGTAGGTGGCGTAAGGCCGACGGATAAGCCAGCTGTGTATCGATTCAGGTGTGAATCCAGGGTCAACACGGCGTCGGTATAACCTCACAGTAGCTGCTACCACGATGCCAGCGCTCACCTCCGGCATAGACTCACAAGGCCAAGACAGTAATTCATCCACTTCAGTAAACCAAAGCTGATCTCCTGCCACAGGTCGTAAAGACTGATCCAGAATCAGGTAAGTACGGCCGCCGGCGCCGAACGGCACGAGTTGACAGTTGACTCTTTGAGGCCAGAGCCAATCGTCGATGACCAATGGCTTCGCCGCGTAAGCCGCTGCTGGAGATGGGAAACCCGCCGAGACGGGAATCAGAATTAGGGGAACCGGAATAACTGTACACATATACAGTATTTTGAGCAAGCCTCGCCAACTGGTCAAGCTCGCTAGATCAAATCACCAGCAGACAGTCGTAAGGGACCAATTCCCGGCCTTTAAATGGTAAATATTTCTAAAAAAATCGATATTTAAGATGTCGTGTCTAGCCCTTTGCTTACTGCAATTACCTTACCCGCGATGGCTTGGGGCTGGCTCAGGCCGACACTTTTAGCAGGCTGCTAGCTAAGATGGAGGGTTCTTCACTACAAACGCCCCAGGTTGGTCTCTTTTCCTATCTAACCAAATGTTACATCTTCAGATTTGATCCCAAGACAGTTTTCATTCATTAGTTTTTCTCATAAAGGGGTAGATGGATAGCTCAAGTCCCATGAAGAATTTAGGGCCAATCGGAAAGCATGCCCTCCACCCACCAATAGCACCTTGCTAACCTTTTCTACATTCACGATCTACAAGCTTCAATAGCGTTGGCATTCGATGTTTACCATGCATTGAAGAGATATAATTCTTTGCTATCTGATCCCCAATGCCTACAGCCGTAACATACAATGGCTTTTTACTCTCCCCTCTAAATACTTCTGACTCGGATTTTGAATCTTTAAAAGCCGTTTTTGCGACACCGATAATCGGTATTTTTTTATCTAATGTTTCGTACAAACGCATACCTAAGCCTGGCTTGAGCTCTTGGCCCAACACAACATAACCATCAATAACTATAATATCCGGGGTTAAATCATAATCATTTAATAGCTTTAGAATACAGGGCATCTCCCGCCTGTAAAACTGTCCAGATTGATAACTCCTAACATTAGTTATTTTTGAATGAATTACTCTATCCGGGGCTTCATCACTCCAACCACTAAAGGTAACACCAGCAACTATCGCGTTATCAATTCTATAGTCTACATCAACAGCTAAAATCATTAAAGATTAACCCGCTCCCAATTTCCGCTATCGTTTTCTCGAAAAATTGAAACCCATTCAGAAGGATATCCATGCATTGCGTAGTACTGGAATAAAGCCTCACTCTCTGTAATTTCTATATGGGATAAATAATAAATCCAGTCTTTTGCTTCAGAACCAGACTTTTCATATTTCTCATATGAAAGCTCACACATACCCTGAAAATAATTATCCAATTCATTAATTTGGGCTAAGATACTTCTAGCTCTACTAATATCTTTGCGATCAACACTCCCATCCTTACTTGTTGGCAAATAGATTTCAACGCCAACGCCATCTATCTCTATTAATTTATAGAAAGTTCCTTTGATCTCCTCTTGTATCTTTGCCTGATCAAATAGTGTTAGCAGCTCATCTGACTCGTATCTATTTCTTGGAAAGTTATTCATACTTCGAACCATTAACATAGCGGTCATCGTGATTACTATTATCCTTATTGCTGTTTTCAAAGCAATAGCATCGTGCGGACAACTGTTATACCGTAGTGGCTAGCAGATCAAACAGGAATTCTTTCACTCCCCAATCACCACCCGCAGATTCACCGTGCGCTGGATACACTCCATACGCCAAGTTCCCTTGTTTACTTCTTCGTTCTCGGTTCCCTCGGCCACGGCGGCAGCTTGTAGAGTTTCCACCTTGCCTGGGGTTTGCCAAGGCGTGCCGGCAGCATTGTTGCGCAGCTGGTTGTCCGTGGTGACGAAGGCACCGACCATCTTGTAGGCAAACTGGTCGGGACTGCCGTCCTGGTCCAGATCAATGGGATTGCGCACCTGCGCAATGCGCACAATATCACCGGCATAGATGCCACTGGTCAGTTCATAAAAGTGTTCGCCTTCTCTGGCATTGCTGATGCCAGTGGCTTGAATGTACTCAACCATGTTGCTTCCTTTATTAGGGCTTGTGCCTTTGGTTGTGGGTAATGACCCGATGCTGGGAATCCACACCGGCGGCGTAGCTGATATTGCCCACACTGATCTTGTACACGGTGCGCAGGCCGGCACATTCGACCTGCTCGACGGTTTCCCAGGTGAGGGGTTCTTCTTCGTGCAACACACCCAGTTTTACCCCCTGGCAATGCTGGGCTTCATACACTGTGCCTTGAGAATCAGTCACCGGGGTTTCACGGCTGCAAATCACCTGGGCACCGCTTGCCATGGTGAGTAGTACACAAGGCACCTCCTGCTGGGGCTTTACTGCCTGAATCGCGCCTGGGTGGGTATCCCTATCGCCAAGGTCCCAACAGTCGATCAGATCTCCCGCTTTGCAGTGATCCGCCTGCAGCTTTTCTGTCAACCAGGTGTCGGCAGCCACGCACCAGGGATCGTCCGGTATGGTGCCGCCACCGCCATTGGCAGGTGTCCGGATAGTGCCGACCGAGCGGCGCCAGGTGTTGGCGGCAAGTCTGGTGAAACTGGTGGTGGCCTGATAGGTAACCGTGCCGCCATTGAGTTCGGGATCGTCACAATAAACGTAATATTTCCTGCTAAACGACAAACCGCTGATACTGCCGCTGTTGTAACTGATGGTGCCAAAACCGAACTGCAGTGTGTGCGCAGCCACGGTGATTCTGGCGGTGCTGCCGACATCGGCGGCGGAGAGTGCGGAACTGGTGGGCAGGCTGGCAATGGCGGACTGGATTAATGGCAGGTTGCGCTGGTCCTGCACTTCCACCACGTCGATCTTGACGTAGTCGATTAACATGTCTCCCGTTTTGTTGGAATAATTCCCAAAAAAAAGCGGGGTGATAAAACGCACATTGGCCTGCAGTTTGGCAGGGTTGCCAATATGGTTACCTTCGCGAGCGGTACTGTACACGGCATTACCACTGGCATTGCCCTTTACATAGGCCACCAGTCTTTGCCAATACTGCCCCACCAGATTCAGGTTGGCGGCGAGCACATAGTGCTGGCTGCTGTAGGTGTCCGCTCCGGTGACATTGCAATAATTACCATTGGCATCGAAGCCAGCCAGACCCGCGTAGAGGGTTCGGGTGGTGTCCTCATGGTTGTAGAAATAAACACGAGCTTCAATCCGATACAGCTTATCGGGATCAAAGGGCACCTTATCCCGATGATGCATTACCACATAGTCGTTAAGGCGGGCTGCACCGCCACCGACTTTACTGGAGCCGCCAGAGTAGTAACTCATAGCGCCGGAGCCGGAGATTTTCACCCAGTACTCGCGATACTCCACACTGGAAAAATCCTCCATAAATGTATGGCGCGTGGTACGGAACTGCGCACGCTCCTCAAGCGTGGCACCCACGGTGGCACCATCCTCCGGTTTACCGCTGCCATGCACCTGCGCCCACTCCGACTGCTGCCCTGCCCTGTGGGCAATCTCATTGAGCAACGCCTGCCGTTTGTTGAACACGTCCGCCCAATTGGCATTCCACACGGTGCGACTGATGGTGGTGGTGCTGCCGGTGTGGTTCCAGGCCGGCGACAGGCCGCCCAGATAACTGCTCAATGCAGACACGGCATTGTTGTAGGCGGTTTTTTCGCTGGTAACGCCAAAATAGGTCGCCTTGGCATTGATTCCAGACTGCGCGCCGGTAATCTCCTGCCAATCCCGCACCG
>NZ_JBLBUB010000008.1:0-8216 GCF_047289955.1 Microbulbifer jejuensis | reverse complement strand
TAGTCGGCGTGCGACACCTTGCGGTTGACCGTTCGCCACAAGCTCCGGGCGGTCTGGGACGACTTGTGGCACCGACACCACTTGGTCTCGTTGCGCACGGTGTTCAGCAGGGTCTGGCGGGCCTCGAACACCGCTTGCCAGTTGGCGTTCCACAGCGTGCGGCTGATGGCAGTGGTGGTACCGGTGTGGTTCCAGGCTGGCGACAGGCCGCCCAGGTAGTTGGCCAGTGCATCGATCGCATTGTTGTAGCCGCTCTTGGCAGGGCCAATACCAAAACGATCCGCCTGTGCGTTGAGATCGCTGCGCTCATCGATCAGCTCCTTGTGCTCGCGGATCGCGCGTTTTTTTTCTCCGCCGGTCAGTTTGCCGTCCGCGGCGATATCACCGAGCCCCTGCAGGGCGATCACGGCATCGTTCTGTGCCGCCACCGCCTGCGCTTGCACGTCGTTGAGTTCGCTCAGCGTCGGCAGCTCCTCGCCGTCTGCATGCAATACCTGCCCCACCCCCTGCACGGTCCAGGCACTTTTGGCACCGCCATAAAGGGCGCGCACGGCGGCGCGGGCATTATTGAGATTGGTGCCCAAAGACACCGAGACAGTCAAACGGCGCTCATCAGCCCCCAGGATTTCCGGTGCCCGAATATATTTTGAAGGATCATTCGGGTCGGTGCCGTTGATAATCGCCACCTCGAAGCCGCTCAGCTGGCCGGCGGGGAAAAACTCGGCAAAGGTCCAGGTGATGTCCAGCCATTTTTTTCGCTGCACGGTCGGGCGCCCACCGGGTGGCCGGTAGATACCGTCACGCCAGTCGTCCTCGTAATAACGGCGATGTTTGTAAATCATAGTTTTAAGAAGGCTTGTTGTTACTGATTTGCATGGCGCAATTGCTGGGGCCGGCCGGCAACAGCCCCCGGCCGGTGACGGTGTAAACGTACGGGGAAATCTCGGCGATAGCCTGCTTGCCACCGCCCCAGACATTGACCGACACCAGCTTGATATAAAACTGCTGGCCGATACGGCTCGACGGCAGCGCGTAGCGGAATATCCCCTCGTCCATACGCACAAACCCGCTGCCAGCGGCATGGCTGGTGATCGGTGTGCCGTAGCAGCCGCGCTTGAATTTCTTCAGGTCGTAGGCATCGGCTCCGGTGAGGGTGGCGCTCTGGTAGGCCAGCAGCTCGCCGTCCACCCAGGCCAGGGTCACCAGGTCATCCCGGTCCTCGGCACTGACACTGGACAGCTCGCCACCCCCCTCCAGTTGCACCGCCAGGGTGTTGCTGTTATCGCCCACCCCGCCACTTGGCAGGCTGGCGGTGAGTTCACCGTGGCGCGCGCGGGTATTGATAGCGCCCACCAACTGGTAGCTGGCGTCATCGCGGGAAATCCAGATCTCGCAGCCCCCCCACAGGGCGCCGCCGCTGGTGGCGAGCCAGAGTTCCGGGTCACCGCCGGTGAGGATGGCCGGCGGTTCAAAGATGGCCGGTGGATTGGCATAGCCCGGATCGGCATTCACATCCGGTGCGGTGCCGTCGCCGTCCTGCACCTCGAACAGGGCCGCGTGGGCGATGCCGAAGGGCCACTCCTCCGCCACCACACGAAAGCGGTCCTCGCTATCCTCCTCAAACTCCAGGATACGCACCGGGTGCTGGTCCAGGCCCAGCCCGCGGTCGGTCAGTGTCAGCAGGTCCATGGGCTCCAGCAGCGCATAGCGCAGGCCCAGGTAAAAGGTGTAGCGGTTTTTGGTGTAGATACTGCGCTGCGCGAGAATGCGCGAGAGCTGTTTGGCGTGGCCGGCGCGGGTGATCATACGCAGCGAGCGCTTGGGGGCCTGGCGCACCCCAAACCGTTCCACATCCACCGGGTCCGGCTCTTCCTCCAGACTTTCGTTGTACGCCTGGCGGCGGTCCGAAAACGCCACCGGGTGGCTGTTGTGGGCATCGGAGGCGGATTTGCGCTCCACCTGCACCGGGTCCTCATCGCCGTCCCTCAAAAAATCATCGTCATCGAGGTCGTACAGGGGCGTGACCTCGGGGGAATAACTGGCGCCGTTGCCACTGACCGGTTCATCGCCATAGGGACGGATTTTTAATACCCCGTCAGACCAGACCGCATCGCTGTTGGTCGCGGTAAGTAAATCGGCCACGCACTCCAGTGCCGGCCGCTGCTCCGAAAACCCCGGCGAGATAAAAAACCCCATGGCCCGGCAGTAGTCGTTGTAGTCGGACAGATCGCCAATACGCGCCCTGTCCCAGCCCGCGCCGTAATAGGCGTTGCTGAGAAAATCCGGCAGTACCTGTGCGGGATGTGCGTCACCGCTGAAACCGGTATCGCTGAGGAAACCGGTGATTTCAAAGCTGTAGTTTTTTAAAGCACCGGACTCGCCCAGATCCAGGCGGGGATTGGCCAGCACCGCGGTGCCGGCATAGCCCACCGCTTTGCTGGCGTGCCTGCTTGTGAGCCAACTCCAGGGCGCCTGGCTGCGGTTGCCACGGAAAAAGGTCCAGCCGCTGCCGGTGGCGCGACTGTTCAGGGCACCCGCCGATTTATCCACCCAGCAGCGGCCAATACCCCCGATAGGCCCCTCGGCCAGGGCAAACATAATCGATGCCTCATAATTCCAGGATTCGGTTTTTATGGTGCTCTTGCCACCACCACCGCCGCCCTTGCCGCCACTGGAGCGCTGCTTTTCAACGTGTTTGATCGCCCTGAAATCGTCGTGCCAGATCAGCTTGGCCGCAACCCGGTTCTTGCCATACTGCAGGGTAAGGCCGCTGCCATAGGTGCTGGTCTGCAGCTCCGGCCAGCTGCTCGCCGGCTTCAATGGTGGTGGTTGTGCTTGATCCGCCCATAATGATTCAATCTCAAAAATCAGCTTTAGGTGCCTTTCCAGTTCACCCCTTTATAGGCTTTTGTTTTCGCATCACAGGCTTACACCCGAACTTCTTCCTGGAAACACTTCGGGATTACCTGGGTTGCCCGTGTCTTTTGTTAGAGGTTATGATCGCCAAAACTATTGACGGACCCTTTAACCCGGCGCCACACCAGAAAGATCCCACATATGAATTGTGTAAAATACATACTGATCAGCTCTTTTCTCCTTGCTATTATCGGCTGCTCAAAAGCTGACGTGGATGACGCGAAATTTTCTGATGCGTTTATAGGTATTGCAGAAGAGCCCAAACAGAGAAAAAGAAATCCCTATCTGGCTTACGAACACAGAATTACCATTGCTCTTCATAAAGATGCGATAAAGGGTGTATTCGAAAAAATAACTTCCTATTGCACTAAAGACACCAAAAGCAATTGTGCGATACTTCACTCAAGCTTGGATACCGGAGAGTATTCATCCGGCAATATCCGAATCAGAATTCTGCCAGAGGGCGTAGCTCCTCTTATTAATCTGGCTTCTGAACAAGGGGGGATTGCAAAAAAATCCACTGACGTCGTTGACCTGCAGGATGCCATCATCAATGGCAACAAGAGACTTGAAATGCTCTTGCAGTATCAAGCTCGCTTAGTTGAACTGGAAAAACAACCCAACAGCGATATTGAATCGCTGATAAAAATCGCACAAGAACTTTCAAAAGTGCAGTCGGATATCGAGTACGCGGAAGGGGAAAAGGCAGCATTGCTCCAACGCACTCAAATGGATATCGTGCACATTTCATTAGACACACATTCTTACCTGTCTTTCTGGGGTCCAATATCAGATTCCTTGACGGATTTTGGTGAAAACTTCTCAGAGGGGATATCCGATACCATTGTAGCTGTCGCTTATCTTTTACCCTGGCTCATTCTTTTCATACTGTTACTGTTTGTACTACGGTTTATCTGGCGAAAAACGCGAACTAACCCCAGCAGGTAAAAAATCGACAGGGGCGCTGCACCAAATCCTGATCCGCCAGCGCATCGCCGTAGACCACACCGAGGCCCACATAGCTGTGAATAATGGTGGGCCAGTCCACCACCAGGGCGCCGTGGGCAAAGCTGCGTCCGAACCGCCACACCGCAATATCCCCCGCCTGCCCCGGCCCCGCGATTTCCTGCGCGTGCTGCAATACCTGGCCCAGGTAGCGCTCCTCGCCCCGGTGTAAATGCCAGTCCCGCGGGTAGTCCTCCACCGCGCCGGCCTCGATCACACCCGTTGCGGAAAACACTTCCAGCAACAGCATGCCGCAATCCACCCCGGCACCCTTCACCCGCCCCTGGTGCCGGTAGGGCGTGTTCAGCCAGGTCCTGGCCTCGGCGATGACAGCGGCGCGCTGCGTTGCTGCTATCACCGCGCCTGCTCCGGCACCGGCACATAGGGATAGCCGCGAAAGGGTTGCTGTTATTTTTCGCCGCACACGCGGGCCTGGTGCGATAACAGCCCGGATAAACTTTAAAACTGTCGCCGGATTGCGGCGCAACGCCCAGTGGCATGGACAGGGTGAAGTCGCCCCCAGCATAGGCGCGCACCGCGCGCCGGCTGCCTGCGGCGGGACCACTGGTGATGGCGAGCACACCCAGATCAAAATACTGGTTCGCCTGGCTGAGACCGCTCTTGATCATCTGCCGGGTGGAACCGGTATTGATGGTGCCGGTCACCGTGAGGGCACTGCGGGACAGGCCGCAGCCGGCATCGTAGACGTTATAGGCACAGCCCGGCTTGAGCAGGGTGCGCGGCATGGGCTGGTTTAATTTGTCCAGCTCGGATTTCACCGTCAGCTGCACCTGGTTGCGGCTCGGGTCCACCGCCGCCACCGCCCCTTCGAACATCAGCAGCGCACCGGGGCTGGTATCACCCCAGGTGGGCATATACACCTTCTGCACCTTGACCCGAGCGCCATCGAGGGCGCCGTTGGTGGCGGCGGCCGGCAGTGTGCGCCCCTGGATATGATGGTCGATCCCGGCCTGCGGACTGTCGCCGGTTTTCAGGGTGACATTGAGCACGTCCACTTCGAGTCCCGTTTTCAGGCGGATTCTGTCCCGCTCGATAATCGGACCCGTGTGGCGAAATATTTCGCCGTCGAGGGTCAGGTCGGTATCGCCGGTATTCCAACGATAGATTTCTCCCGTCAGCAGGCTGACAGTGTAGAGGTCAGCAATCAAATAGGTGTTGTTGCCGTTTAACAGGGCAATCAACTGCGCGGAGGCGTTTCGCATACATTCACCGCTTATTTCACTGAAATTAATTCGAGGGATTTGAGTTCCCAGAGCTGGACCAAAAACCGTTCGACATCCAGGTTGTCGCGGAAAAAGCGCACACGGCGGCGCACACCGTCATAGGGGTCGTCGAAGTAAAAGGAATCCCAGCGCCCGTAGTGGTCCTCAAAAAACTGCACCAGCTGCTGTAATTCCTGCAGCGGCGGATCGCTGCGTAAAAACTCATAGCGCAGGCGGTACTTGTAGCGCGGTTCCCGCTGGTAGACTTCGTGCGTTACCCAACGCTTGAAGGGTTTGGCGGTGGGCTTGTCGGAACGAAGCACAACGGTGTAAAGCCCGGATTCATTGATAATATGAACCTCACCAGCTTGACCGCGTAAGTCAAACTTACGCAGTTCGTCATCATCCAGCCGCTGGGCCACTGCGCGGGGATTGGAGAGCTCCAAGACTTCACAAACATCTTTGAGGATAAACCACGGCTCCCCGGTTTCACTTTCTATGACACGAACACCGCGATTATTAAAGTTAAACGGAATGATATTGCTCATACCACCTCTCCTTGCTTTTCTTTAACCAGAAGCTTTCTTTTTCGCCTCTCTCAAAGGCTTCAATAGGTGATTGCTGATCCCGTAGGAGCCAAAGAAGAACAGTACAACAGCCATAAAGGCACCGAACATCAGCGAGGAACTCGCCACCAGCCAAACAAACTTGGCGTACTCGGGCCGGAAGGGCCAGATCACTACCGATGCCAGCACCAGGAACAGCTCAACACGAATGATGGCGATGGCTACCTGCCGGCGGGTCAGGCTGCGCTGAGTGTTTTCGCTCGCTGTACTCCGTGCATGCTCCGTCACGGTGTCGATCAGTTCCCCATACGCAGCCGCCTGCCTAGCCGCCAGCTCGGCGTTATCCCGCACCCGCTCCTGCTCGGTATAAGACAGGTCATTGATAAAGCCGCCGGCACGCACCAGAAGGCCGTGGTCCTTATCCAGAATATCGTCAACGGGCTTCGCATTGCTGCTGAAAATACCTTTAAATGCACCCCAAAAGCTCATAACGGCCTCACTTGGCAATGGTGGTAGGATTGCCACTCCCAATGGGTTTGGGAGTGGGGGCTGGCTTATTGATCTCGCCGGGCGTTGGTGCCAGACTTTTTGGCCTGCTCCCGCACAAATTTGTTGTGCCGGTTGCGTGTAATCACTGCGTACACATTCCACACCAGGCCCAGCATGGCGATAATCACCCCCAGCACCTGCAATGGAGTGGCAGGGCTTTGTGTCAGGCCGACCCCCGCAACTGTTACTGTGGCACTTCCGGCTTCCTGTCCGTTCATGGAGTCACTTTCTCCAGGCGTAAAAAAACCGGCTCAGGGGCCGGTTTGGGTCGTTGCACGGTGGTGGAGGGAGAGCTGGCTAGAAACCCGCCTTTACCCGATTAGCTGTCGTATGCTGGATGTACAAATTGCAATAACGAAGTTCTGCCTTGTATATGTAAAACTTTAACTTCCATCACAACTCCATCGCAATCTTCAAGTTTAAATGGGGTGTTTGTTGCGAATGTTGTTGGTTGCTTTAGACCGCCATTAATTGCGATATTGTCGGCATATAAATATGTGCGATTACCTGTATCAAGTATTGGGTTTAGTCTTCCTTGTAAACCGGGAATATAACCAGTGCTCATGCAGATTACTGAACCTGTACACTCAGTTGCTGCAATCGAAATGTTAATATCCTCACCAGAATCCCAAGATTGGATTATTGCCCCCGGGAATTTTGGATGTGCAACAAGTAGTTGATAGTTTCTTCTCGTAGAGATTGTTAGCTCGGCAACTCCATTTTCATCAGAAGATGCCGACTTAGTTGTGCCATTGTCAGCAATTGCGACAACTGAAGCCCCTTGAATTGGCTCCCCCAAAGAAGATAAAATATTAACAAATGATTTTCGAGTATTTATTTTTGGAATCGATTGTGTTGAGAAAAGTGACTTCCTAACTCTTTCTGAAGGAATTGTTAAGCCGCTATTTATAAGCTTCCTGTGTATTATTTTTACAAATTCTTCTGGAGATTTGCTAGATATATCGATATAGCCTGTCGTTGGAAGAATCCCTGGAATCGGTGTTTCATCAAACCTTACAGGAAGTATATATTCCTGGTTCTCTTGAAAAGCCCTAGCTTGCATGGCTTGTCGTTCATGATTTGCCCACAACTTTTCAGAATAGTTATCAGAGATAAACATGATTGTATAGAGAGCTTTATTCCTATAAATCTCAGTAAGGTAATCGTATAAATTTTTACCCCAGAGATTAGCTTCCTCAAATAGGTCGTAGAACACTTTTACACCTGAGTCACGAAGAAGATTCGCAACTTGATCTACGTATTCTCGATCCTCCCCAGCAAAAGAGAGGGCAATTTCAAATTCTTTAGTGTTACTCATGACTCTCCTTAGACAGCTAACGCCGCTCACATAGGCGGGCGCTTTTCAGCACATCCTTTTGCTGGACTTGGTTATGTTTTGGGCGTTTCATTGGAACTACTTATTTGCAGTTTTATAGCCTTGACTCTAAAACTCTTTGCATCGGTGTACCATAAAAACTATTTTGATTCCGGGTTTGATGATTTTTTCTTTTTCCCGAATATTCCTATCCAGAATAGCCCCTCGAAAACTACCCCGAGAATGACAAACACTATGCCCCCTACGGGAACACCGAACAGGTAGCAAGCTATTGCTGCAAAGAAGCAAGCAACGATGAGTATCACCCTAAATATCACGCTCATCAAGCATTTCTCTCTCTGATTTTTTGGAAACACATAACATTTATATTTATATACTGATCACCATGGCCACTATTATCCTGATTACTGTGTCGGAATCAATTCTGCGCCGTTTACCCACAATCCGCCTTGAAAAATAGCTACTTACATGGACTGAGTTATAACCGAATCTGGTGTTTGAGGGTTTGAAAGAAAGCAGCGTATCTGGTTGATTTGTTGTCGCCAAACAGTCAACCAACCAGGAATACGCTGCTATGGATAAGAATACCGTTGTTGAGTTTGCAGGTCGACATGAGACAGT
>NZ_JBLBUB010000007.1:0-171279 GCF_047289955.1 Microbulbifer jejuensis | reverse complement strand
TACTGAAAGCCTCCGAGCGCTGGACGCACCCGATCCAGAACTGGAACTTGACGCTGTCACAGCTGACGATCCACTTCCCGGATCGCCTGGAGAAATATATCAGCCTATGAGGCTACTTGGCTGACACAGAGTTTTGAACACCCTCCTAACGCCCAGCGTAACGGCGAACAAAGCGTAGCGTAGTGAGCCCAGGCCCACAGGGTCGGTGTTGCCGCTGCTTGTTATACATTTTAAATTATTCCAGTGTCCTTACCGTCAAGGCTTTTAGTATTTTTCTCTTGCCAATATTCCTCTACACCTTTTCGCCCTCGGTTGTCGGCCCACTTTCTCAGTGTCGGTCTTTCACCAACTAATTCATAAAAGGGCACTGCGTAGCCACATGAGGTTTGAACCAGCTCCAAATTTAACTCAAATATCTGACGTGCTCCGGTGTATTCGGGAAATAGTTTTACTTGACTAGGCCAATCTTTATCTCGAGGGTGGATGATTTTTACCTGACCATACAATCTCAATATAAGTGGCTGCTTATCAAATGAACAGAACATTATGGTCATTCGATTGTTTTCTAGAATGTGGGCTGCCGTTTCATTCCCGCTTCCAGTAAGGTTGAGCCACGCCACTTTGGAATTATTTACTACTCTAAAGCTATCCATGCCTTTTGGGGAAACATTAACGAAGCCTTCACTTGCGGCAGTACCGACAAAGAAAATATGTTGGTTCCCAATGAAATCTATATGCTTTTCAGTCAAGGCTTTAAATTTTTCTGCCACATGACCTCCTCATGTATAACGTTCGCATTTGCGGCAGCTGGAGCATAGCGTAAGCCGTCCGGCCGCGATAGCGGCGAACAACATGCGCTTATTATACGTAGTTAGCCCCATATAAGCCATCCGATGGCTACCCCTAAAACCAAACAAGAAACTCCTATTTTAATCCATAATTTATGCTCTGCGCTATTCTCCATTATGGCGCCTTGAATGTATAAATCTAGAGCTTTCCCTGCTGTCTCTGAAGATGGATGGTCGTCTTCAGGAGGGTAATCTAATGCAGACAAAATATAAGGCGCCTGGGTCTTTACTAACTTCCCGATGGTCTCTGCTTCATCGTAATACTGAGAAATATCCATTGTCGTATCTACGTATAACGCCGTTGGCATGGGCCGAGCAAAGCGAAGGCGAAGGCGAACATGTCCAACCTTGTTAGGGCTTTCACCACTCAACCTCTGTTAGTTTGGCCATAAAGTCATTAAAGGAATTTGCCACTGGAACAAATCTATTTCTCAACAGTTCGAATTCGCAATCTTCAGGCAAACTTTCTAAACTGTTTATGACTTGATATGGTTCAAATTCAGACAATTCATTTGTTTTCTTTATCTGGCTTCGATCAAAGCCATATTTTTCTAGAGTATTTAACAGTTTCTGCTCGTAGTAACAGTAACCAAACTTTTCTAGCATAAATTTACGACCGAATATCGAATACATATAGCCGTCATAATAGTAATAGACCTGACCAAAATCTCTTTGGTCTGTAGATATTGCAAAGAGACTACCAGATGAGTCTTCCTCGTATGCGAAAGACATCATATTGTCAGGAAGAACATCAAAATTTTCTTTAGAGTTTTCATTAGATGCAAACAGTTCTGGCCAGTTTGTATTTGAAGGTTCATTACCATCGAAACGGTCATACCAAACGCCAAAAATGCCTGCCACATCTGCCTTTTCTATGAATGGCAAATCAATTTTAAGCTGTATTCCAATTTCCAATTCTTCGTCATTAGGCGAAAATAAACAACCGTTTGTTTCTTGTAGAAAATCGCCATATTCACTTGGAAATTTTTTGTATCCAAATCTTTCTTTAAGGCGATTACTAACGTCTAAAATATCATCTGGAGTTAACGAAGGAAATTGAGGTATAACCTCTATATTCTTGAACATATTTAGATTTCTTTAAAGTGTCCTAACGCCCGCAGCAAAGGCGAGCAACTTGTTGCGAGTCCTGTTGCTTGCACTTGTTAGCCTGAGATACCTGCTTCACTAAGGCCATCAGTTAGTGAGCCAGAAATTATAATCGAATGCCCCAAGAACATGTCACCATCATCATGACGAAACTCGAATTTTCCATCAGGATAAACCGTAATAAATAGCAACTCCATTGAATTAATAAAATCTGACGCAGTAAATTCCTTTTCCCCTTCAAGCCAATTCTTATTCATTACTTCAAGGAGTTCAGAAACTGCATAGTCTGCAATTTTCTTAGACCAGTCACCAGATTGACTATACAGAGCCTCTATAGTTTTTAGACTACTACTGATAGAACCATCTTCTTCATCTACAGAGACCGAAAGTTCTACTGGCTCTCCCTGCCAATTTATTGTGCCTTCAAAACAATCTAACGACCTATCAAGCACTAAGACACCAAACTCCGGGTGGGTAACTTCTACTGGCTCTTTATATTTTTCTAGTGCTGCTTTAAGTTCAATGTCATCCGGGGTATCTAAAATGGATAATAGTTGTGCTCTAGCATCACCGAACGGACTCTCTTTTGAGAGCTTAACTTTAAATTGCACCAAGGATTCTCGCTCAACGTGATCTTGAATAAGTTTTAACTCGCTGTAAGTAAGATCATTCGAAAAAATGAGAGGTGAATTGTTTATTTTTTTTCCAAGCTCTTTCCAGGCTATTAGAGATAGTTTCAATGACCAGTATTCATCTCCCGGAACTTTGCCTGCTCCTCGCTTATTACCTACTGCATCACGAGCTCCAACCACACCTGTTATTATTGTTTCTGGCAGCTCAGCGAATTCTCTATGAAGTTTTTCCTTTTTAATAGAGGCCTCTTTAAATATATCTTCCATCTATCTCATTCCCCAATAAGGCTAACCTTTATATACTGATCACCATGACCAGTATTTCTGGATTCTTTTTGTGCCAAAATTTCAAAAACCCAATTGCAATCAATTAGATAAAATAATTTAGCACTATCGAACCACCTAAAATCATAATCACTGCAACCATTATCCCAAAATTCATCAATAAATGTAACCCCTTGGATTTATTGAACTTTTAGGAAAAGTTAGCGCCCTCTCAAAAATAACGGTCAGGCTGACCAAATTGCCCTTTCGCACTCGGTTACAGCATCGGTAAAGTCAAAGCTATTAATTACAGGTATCTCTCAATGAATGTTAATCCCAGCCCTGTTCCTCTGAATTCTTTTCACTACATGGATCATTTACAAACCTGAAAACTTTCCGTGTCACTAAAGACCGGATTGGACAGAACACAAGGCTCCAGCCTGGTATGCTTATCCACTTTAACAAATTTCGCTGTGCGCGATTTATCGGATAAACATATCGCCAACCCCCGCGCTAATAATACATTAAGTGGGTGAATGGCCCTCTCAGATCCTCTACAAACCCGTTGTTCAGTGCAAAGCCTGTGTCCCATTTTTTGCGTTCTGGTGCTGAAAACCATAGCCCGCAGCAATAGAAAAAAACCTTCACAACGAACCAAGCGGATTCGCTGCTGGCCTGGTGCCAGGCTGCCAGTCAATACCGGTAAACGCCAGAGGGAGAGCGCTGGCATTACCGGTTTATTTCACACAACGGAATTTTTGAAAACCAATCACTGAAAGACGGTATGGGGTATGCGTATTGGGCATTCTCAAGCAATACGCAGCGGCGGCTACACAGGATTCTTGACAGGCTCCCCCCACTGGGCGAGCCGGTTTCTCAACGGCCCCCTTTGTTTAGCTCCTCTTCCTTTTGGATACGTCTATACACTTCCTCACGGTGTACGGGCAGGGATTTGGGGGCCGCGATACCCACTCTGACCTGATTGCCTGAAATACCCAATACGGTGACGGAAACATTTTTTCCAATTCTGAGGTTCTCGCCTGGCCGGCGTTTTACAACCAACATAAACCTTTCCTTCCGGATCGCAAATCCTGGAGTGATTTTTTGTGATGGGAATAGCTGGAAAATAACGACGGGAGACAAGGCAGGGTGGCGCACGGGAACGGTAGGCGGTAAAGCAGAACCGGCGGATGCAACGCTCCCAGAGCCTGGGCAACTGCCCCAAGCGCCTGAAGGGGGCCCACTTTATTGAAGACGAGCGGGCTTCTAGCGTATTATCCATAGAGCCATTTTGATAGTTCGCTTATCAATTTGGTTAGCTGGCCTTTGGTGTTTCCGGCACCTTGGGCCAGCGCCTTTTACTTACGCTTAGGTCACGTACCGTTCTCCTGTGGAAGGGAAGGGGTTTGGGAAAATGCCTGGGTATTTCGATGCTATTGGGCCATTGGCGCAGAGCGGCTGGCCCAATTACTACCCATCACGCAGATAAATATTTATCGATCTTACGCCGCTCTTGCAGGAAAGAAAACGCAATACCATCCAATAAGATAATTTTGGTGCCACTATTTCTATTGATATACGCACGAAAAAACGCAATGGCTTCATTAATACCACCCGTTGAATGGGTCCGCTTTATTGCCATGCACCAGAGAATATCCCGGTGTGAGTTTGCATCGACAATCGCACCCGCCCGACCGGCAAAACGGCACGTATAAGCAGCCACACCGGGTCAACGAAGACCCCAGCCACGCTCGACGCCAGCAAGCTACCCGCAGGCTTTGGCTTTTCGTTTGAACGCACGCTGGCCGATACCCCACCGATTACCTCCAAGCCGAGAATCAACACGGTGAATCGACTTTGCGTAGCGTGTCTGTTGGTGCTCACTCAGTGGAGGTCCTGCAGGGTCTGGGCTATCTGTCCCCGTTTATTCCGATAACGAAGCGATGTCGAAACGGGCAAGTGGCTGCACTCTGGACTTTTATATCGGGGCGCGCCCCTTTGGATTCCCGAGGCGCAAATCTAACGGTAAGAAGTGGGCTGAACCCGCACGCCGTGGGCATGCCCGCTGGTATTCACCCCGTCACCGGAGCAGGCTTGAGACAGGCGGTCACTGGCGTTTTTTGGCCGGGCGCTGCCAGCCGGAAATATTGCGCTGTCTGCCCCGTGCCACAGCCAGCTCATCCGCGCCCACTTCGCAGGTAATGGTGGAACCCGCCCCCACAGTGGCGCCCACGCCCACTTTCACCGGCGCCACCAGCGCGGTATTGGAGCCGATAAAAGCGCCGTCGCCAATTTCAGTGAGGAACTTGTTCACACCATCGTAGTTGCAGGTGATGGTGCCGGCACCAACATTCACCGCTTCCCCTACGGCGGCATCGCCCACATAGGAGAGGTGATTGACCTTGCTGCCGACGCCGATGGTTGCTTTCTTGATCTCGACAAAGTTACCCACCCTGGCGCCCGTGGCCAGTTGGGTACCGGGGCGCAGGCGGGCAAAGGGGCCGATGCTGCAGGCCTCCGCAACGTCCGCCTGCTCAATCACAGAATTGGCCTCCACACGGGTACCATCTGCCAGACGGCAGTTTTTCAACAGGCAGTTGGGCCCAATCTGCACCCCCTTGCCCAGGGAGACCTTCCCCTCAAAAACGCAGTTGATGTCGATGGATACGTCGGTTTCGCATTCCAGGCTGCCGCGGATATCAATCCGTGCTGGGTCGAGCAGGGTGACCCCGGCATCCATCAGTGCCACCGCGCGGGTGTGTTGCAGGGCGCGCTCCATCTGCGCCTGCTGTGCGCGGCTGTTCACCCCCGCCACTTCCAAGGCATCGCTGGCGCGCACCCCGGTGACGGCGATCTCCTCACTGACCGCGCGGGCGATCACATCCGTGAGGTAGTATTCACCCTGGGCATTGTCGCAGGACAATTCAGGCAACCAGCGCGCCAGCAGTTCCGCCGGCGCCGCCAGTATGCCAGTATTCACTTCGCGGATACCCAGGGTGGCTGCATCGGCATCCTTCTCCTCAACAATCGCCTGTACGCGGCCCGCATCGTCGCGCACTATGCGCCCGTAGCCGGCGGGGTTGGCCATCTCTACCGACAGCAGCGTGGGGCCTTTATCCGCCGCTGACAACAACGACTGCAGGGTGCCCGCCTTGACCAGTGGCACATCGCCGTAGAGTACCAACACCGAGGCCCCCTGGCGGAAATGGGGGATCGCCTGTGCCACAGCATGGCCGGTACCCAGTTGCTCGGCCTGCTGCACAAACCGCACGCCGCTGTCGGCGAAGTGCGCTTGCACCTGCTCGGCACCGTGCCCCACAACCACCGTGATGTTCACTTCTTCAAGCTGCCTGGCCGTTTCAATCACACGCCCCAGCATGGGGATACCGCCGATCGGGTGCAGTACCTTGGGCAAATCCGAACGCATGCGAGAGCCTTTGCCCGCCGCCAAAACCACAACATCGATAGTCATCTTGAATCAAAATCCCGCTAGGTCAGTCGGGGCGCATTGTGGCCAGTCTGCCCCACGAACTCAAGAGCCCCTCACCCCGGCGCAGCAGGTTGGCGCTCAACGCATTTCGATTGCCGCCCACCCCCTATACCGGTAGCTTACCTTCTGTAAAATCAACAGGTTGCTTACCCAAAAAGAACACACTGTACCGCCGTACCCAGACTATGGCGGGGGGATATTTATCATGACCACAATCAAGCACACCAAGCCGCGCCGGCGTTTGCTGGCTCTGGCTGCACTGGCCCTCACCCTGCCGATGGCCACGGCCGCTGAAGCCGCTAAACAGCCACCAGAGCCGGCTGCAGAGGCTAAAGAAGCCCAGCAGGAACCCTCCTGGGATATCAACAAGCCGGCTTACGAATTTAAGCCAATCCAGCTGGATACCCGCGAGACTACCTGGAGCAACCTGGATATCAGTCCGGATGGTCAAACCCTCCTGTTCGATATGCTGGGGGATATCTACACGGTGCCGGTTAGCGGCGGTGAGGCCATAGCCCTGACCACTGAGATCGCCTGGAATATGCAACCGCGCTTCAGCCCGGATGGCAAAACCATCGTATTTATCAGCGACCGCGATGGCGCCGACAATATCTGGCTGATGGACCGCAACGGCGAAAACCTGCGCCAGCTAACAACGGAAAAGGAAAACCTACTGCACTCACCCAACTGGAGCCCCGATGGCCAGTATCTGGTGGCGCGCAAGGGCTTTATGTCCGGGCGCAGTATCCCCGCCGGGGAAATCTGGATGTATCATTACGGTGGTGGTGACGGGCGCCAACTGAAAAAGCGCATCGGCGGTGAGATCGCGCAGAAGAATATTTCCGACCCGGCTTTCTCCCCGGATGGGCGCTACGTCTATTATGCCATCGACACCACCCCCGGCACCGTTTGGAAGTACAACAAAAACTCCACCCAGGAGATTTTTGCCATCAACCGCTACGACCTGCAGGACGGCGAAGAGGAGACCTTTATCTCCGGTCCAGGCGGCGCAGTGGCACCGGTACCCTCCCCGGATGGCAGCAAACTGGCGTTTATCCGCCGCCAGGACAACCAGACTTCCCTGTTCCTGAAAGACCTGGACACCGGCCTGGAAACCCCCGTTTACTCCGGCCTGGAGCGGGACCTGCAGGAGATCTTCGGCCCCCATGGCAACTATGTGCAATACGACTGGATGCCCGACGGCGAGTCACTGATCGTGTGGACCGGTGGTAAGTTCCTGCGTATCTCGGTACACGGCGACAGCGTTGCGCCAATTGAAACCCACGTAAAAGTCGAGAAGCAGGTGGCCGATGCGGTGCGCTTCCCGGTGGAGGTGGCTCCGGAAACCTTCGATGTAAAGATGATCCGCTGGGCACAGAAATCTCCCAACGGCAAACAAGTGGCATTCCAGGCCCTGGGCAAAATCTATCTACAGGATATCGACAGCGGTGAGCGCCGCCGCCTGACCCGTCAGAATGACCACTTCGAGTTTTACCCCAGCTGGTCCCGGGATGGCCGCGAGATCACCTATGTCACCTGGGATGACGAAAAGCTCGGCCATGTGCGCGTGGTTTCCGCGCGCAATGGCCGCGGCAGGAACATCACCAGCCAGCCGGGCCTGTATGTGGAACCGACTTTCTCCCCCAGCGGTGATACCGTGGCTTACCGCCGATTTACCGGCGGTTACCTGCTCAGCCCCGAGTACGCTCTGGAGCCGGGTATCTACCTGGCCGATGCCGGTGGCGACTGGCAGCGCCGAGTAGTGAAGTCCGGTTATGAGCCCCACTTTGGTGCCACCGGTGACCGTATTTATTTCTCTGAATATGTTGGCGCCGACGGCGGTAAACGCGTGCTGAAGAGCACCAACCTGGAAGGCAAGGACGAGCGCGAGCATCTGCACGGTGCCGAAATCACTTCCTTCCGCTTGTCCCCCGACGGACAATGGGTTGCCTTTACCCAGGACTTCAAAGCTTTTGTTGCGCCCTTTATGCACACCGGCAAGTCCGAGGTGATCGGCCCCGATAGCAAGGCGGTTACAGTCACCCGGGTATCCAAACGCGCCGGCGAAAACCTGCATTGGTCCACCGATAGCAACACTCTGGGGTGGGCCCACGGCCCCTGGCTGTTCGAGCGCGAACTGAAGGACGCCTTCAGCTTTGTCGACGGCGCTCCGGAGGCGCTGCCGGAGCCGGTTTCCGAAGGTATCAACCTGGGCTTTAAACAACCCTTCGACAACCGTGCGGGGCTGGTCGCTCTGACCGGCGGTACCGTTGTCACCATGCGCGATGCGGAGAACACCCGCGAAATTATCGAGAATGGGGTTGTTCTGTTGCGCAGTAACCGCATTGTGGCGGTGGGCCCCGCTGCTGAGGTGGAAATTCCTGCGCAAGCGAAGCGCATCGATGTCACCGGCAAGACCGTACTGCCGGGCCTGATCGATGCCCACGCCCACGGCGCCCAGGGTCGCGAAGAGATTATCCCGCAGCAGAACTGGAATCTGTTCTCCAGCCTGGCCTTCGGGGTAACCACCATTCACGACCCCTCCAACGACAGCAGCGAGATCTTCTCCGCTGCGGAAATGCAGAAGGCCGGCCTGATTACCGGACCGCGTATCTTCTCCACCGGCACCATTCTCTACGGTGCCAAGGGCCCCGGCTACAAAGCCAAGATCCACTCACTGGAAGATGCCCGCTTCCACGTCAACCGCCTCAAGGAGATGGGCGCGATCTCGGTGAAGAGCTACAACCAGCCCCGCCGTGACCAGCGCCAGCAGGTCCTGCAGGCAGCCCGCGAGGCCGGTATCATGGTGGTGCCGGAGGGCGGCGGTAAGTACCAGCACAATATGAATATGATTGTGGACGGGCACACCGGTATCGAGCACTCCCTGCCCATCGCCAATGTCTACGGCGATGTGGAGCAGCTGTGGAGCCAGACCCGGGTGGGTTACACACCGACCTTTGTGGTGGCCTACGGCGGCCTCTGGGGCGAGGAGTACTGGTATGACCGCACCGAGGTGTGGAAAAACCAGCGCCTGACCCGCTTTACCCCGGACTTTATCGTGAACCCGCGCTCCATCCGCCGCCCCACGGCGCCGGATGCCCACTACAACCACTTTAACGTGGCGCGCCAGGCCAAGCAGCTGCGCGACGAGGGTGTCACTGTGCATATCGGTGCCCACGGCCAGCGCGAGGGTCTGGGCGCCCACTGGGAGTTGTGGATGATGGGGCAGGGTGGCTTCACCCCCTGGGAAGCCTTCCGCGCCGGTACCATTGACGGTGCCCGCTACCTGGGTATGGATGGGGATATCGGCAGCATCGAGGCGGGCAAACTGGCGGATCTGATCGTGGTGGAGGGCAACCCCCTGGAAAACCTGCGCCTGTCTGAAAATATCGCCTACACGGTGATCAACGGCCGGGTGTTCGAGGCGGAGACCATGAATGAGCTGGGCAGAGGCGAGCGTCTGGCATTCTTCCACGAACGCCTGCCCATCAGCGCCATGCCGGCGCCCACCGCCGAAGCCATTCAAGCGAAGAGGGAGCGGCATCACTGGGTGCACTGATTGCATAAACCCCCAGGGCACCAAAAAGGCCGGCAATGAAAATTGCCGGCCTTTTTATTGGGCCAAGACACTGCCATCAGGTTTCGCTGGCCTTCTCAACCAGCGCATCGTCCAGTTCTGCGGCCCGTTTCAACGCGGGGCGCTGCTGTAACCGCGCAAAGTAGTCCACAAACGCATCCCGTTTTTCCAGCGTACCGAATTGCATGCCCCAGCCAATGTGGGAACCCACATAGACATCGGCTGCGGTAAAGCGCTCACCGGCGATAAAGGGGTTGGCTGTTACCGCCAGTGACAAGGTGTTCAGGGTGTTTTCATAGTTACCATACCCCAGCATCCTCTCCTTTTCCGCCTCTGGCTTCTGCCTGAATACCGCCTTATTACTGAGCGCCGCCTCCAACGGCCCTGCGGCAAAAAAGAGCCAGCGATAGTAATTCGCCTTTTGTTCCGCTGTCCGAGGCAGAAGCTCTGCCTCAGGGAACATATCCGCCAGGTAAGCACAAATGGCAGCCGCCTCTGTGACCACATTGCCATTGTGGGTTATTGCCGGCACCTTGCCCATCGGGTTAATGGCCAGGTAGTGGGCAGCTTTCATGTCCGCATCATACGCCAGTACCACGGTCTTATAAGGAACGCCCACCTCTTCCAGCATCCAGCGCACGATGCGCCCACGGGACTGAGGGTTGGTATAGAAAATCAGATCCTCACGCATTGCATTTTCCTGCGGCTCAACAATAAAGGGGAGTTTATACATCGATAAAAAATCTATGCGAGGGATTTCGACGACAAAGAATCAACAAATTTTAGTATGGGAAAAAGGCTTCATATCCTATTGCCCCGACAAATTCAGCAATAGATAAAAAATAGCAGAAGCCGATTTACCCAATCGGGCTGGGATACAAGTGAGTAGATTTCCAGTGTTTAATGGCCGAGGACAAAGCGTTGCCCGTTGGATACCTTACCTATTACCCGCTTCCATTGGTGTATGCTTTAATTCCCTGGTTGTTGATCAAAGAGCTGTATGTCATCGACAGGATTGAATATCGCCGTCGAGGTGTGGGAAAAGCATTGATGTCGACGCTTGCCCGGGAAGCACAGTAACCGGGAAGGAACCGTGCGTAGCCTGAACTTGACCTGACAGATAGCTACTGACGAACCGATATGTCGGATCAAGTCTGAATTGCCACCTCTGATTTAGCGACCAAACTTAAGCTGAAAACAATTAAGTTGATCGCGCGTCGACATAAACTGGTTTTTGCAGCGACCGAGTAATTGTTCCGGGCTATGATCAAACGCCTTGGCACTTTCAATACATTGGGTTCGTGTGCTGGTGCTTATAAAAGCATTTTGACAAGCTTTGACGATAGCAAAAGGTTCATAGGTAAAGGGCTTTAACTGCTCCAGACAAGTGAGGCGACCCTGGGTAGATAAAGTGAAAGCGCTACAGGTTTTCAATGCACCTTTTTCTGAGTGGGGGTAGTTATTTATCAGCTGCACACATTTTTCGCGACTACTTCTGGAGTTAAAATGCTCACCGCAGATTTTGATACGCGCTGAATAGGCCAGGGCAAGTTCTTGCTGACTCGGCACAGGGACCTCTGGCTCAGTAACTTCATATCCATTCACTTGCACATACAAATTGCGCGCCAGTACAATTTCATCTTCGCTGTGAGTGCGATTGGAGAAAAGCGTGATGTGTTTTACACCTTCCACTTCAGTTTCAAAACGGAATCGGCCATTTTTCTTTTTCTTCATTCTGTGTATTTCACCCTCAATTTTTACACGAGAGCAGGACTGCATATCGTCCACAGCAAAGAAGGTGCCATTTGGCGTGCTATAGGCGTAAGCAATACCTTTGCAATCTTGCAGGTATTTAGAGGGCCACTTGGTGCTCAGCTTGGCGGCCTGTGCGCCACAGGCTATAGCACATAGAAGAATAAATAAAAAAGCCTTGTTCACTTTGAATCCCTGAAGACATTTCTCTAATAAATTGCATGCCATCCTGCTAAACTAACACTGAACCCGAGCTGAACCCGATCACAAAATGGCCAGCAAACACAGCCTCACTTATAACAGGATTTACACACAACGCCCATCCTGAGCATGGCCAAAACCCATATAATCGAACCCATCACGTCCGAGACAAAGAGAAAAGTTGTGGCCAAGCAAGGTAATTTTTCCATTCATGCTGCCCCAGCGGCGCAGGAAATTCTGGCCTGAGCAAGGCTTTAATAGAAAAACGCGGTAAAAAAAGTGTGCAGGTGTTGGTTTCCGACACTAGTAGAGTTCCACGTCCAAACCAAGAAATGGAGTACATCATCGAAATGAAGTTGCTTCGCGGCAATCAGAGCGTCACTACATTTCAGGTGCTGGAATGATCGTCCTCAAGCTGTACAGAATATAAAGACCATCAAGTTCGGTTGTGCCCTTGCCGTCAAGCCCCTATGGCAGCATCAGAAAGGCAATAAGCAAGGAAACCGGGCCTGGTGCCGCGCTCGCATCCATTGGACTGAAGTTTGAGGGCCGCCAACATCGCGGCGGAGACGACGCAAATAACATCGCCCACCTGCTGTCTTTCCGAAGTTTGAGCCTCTCCCTCTATGGAGTTGCTACTTTTCGCCTCTGTGATCGCCTTGAAATTGGGACAAGAAAGGCGTAAACGCCTTTCTTAACTAAAAGCTGCTGGAAATTAGCAGTCCAGTGGCATTCTCTATATCACCGGTGAGATATTGCTGGAAATACAGCCCCAGAGAAAAACGTTCAAAGTCTTTTTGGCCTGAGACCTTAGCGTATACGCCACCATCAATCCCAATGTTTTCATCGTAACAATTACTGCAATTATCTATGCCCCGCTCAGAGGCAAAAAGATGGGTGTAACCTGCCTGAGCGATGACGTTCATTCCCTGCTCTATAAACTGCCACTGATAGCCGGTAGCAACAAAAGCGGTAACCGCACTGGCACTAGAATCATTTACTGAAATATCACCGTCATTAAACAGGCCAGTTCCTTCAACAGCTTGTGAAAACTCCTGCTCATCGTCGTACTCCAAATAGCCCAGACCAAAACTGCTTATCCAATTATTTTGTAAGTAGTTGGCCGACACATCGATAGACCAGGCACTATCGCCAACACCTTCTAAGCCAGCTTGCTCACTGTCTAAGTTAACTTGAGATAGATTGGCTGAGAAAGACCACCGACTTTGTACATCTTGCTGCTCGGCAAGCGCAACAGAAGACCCAAGCACTAGGGCCAAACTAAGAATTTTTTTCATATTTACCTTACAAAAAAATGCGATTTTACAAGTTGGCAACAATTAATCAAGTTCAGGGCAAGTTCGCCTGGAATTTGAAATTGAAAAAAAACAGCCGGCATTTATAAGTCGCCTGTTACTATTGGGAAATCATCAAATATTGATTCGTTTCACTATCAAGCACTGCAACAGCGCGATTTGGTAATCCTAGATATGCTTCTCCGGTTTCAGGGTCTACAGCAGGCGATATCTTAAGATACTCATTTTTTTTCTTTGAAAGCTTGATTAAACTGGACCGGTCGCCGGTGTTCAGATCAATCGCCATAAGCTCTGTTTGCGTTTTTCCTGTATCTGGATCTTTTCCGAGGTAGTTATCCACTAACAAACGACTATTTTCTGCATCCAGGGTCAGTTGCCCTAAATCTATCAACTCCGGGCCGGCGCCCACCCCCCTGCCAGAGTGTAACTCTATATTACCTGTCTCCAGATTGACGGCTAATATGCCCCCGACTCCATCTGTTAGGTAAGCCCGATCTACATTTCTATCGACAACCATGTCAAGAAAGCTAAAAGGGAACTGGTCACTGTTTTCCAGGCAAGCGCCAAGTGTTCGATTTCCAGAGATTGGATCAATTCGCAAGAAACAAATTCCTTCATCAACCACGTCGGCAATTACCAGTAGTGAATTTCGTTTTCTGTCAAATGAAAAAACAAATATGGAGCGTATATTGGAGTCTCCCCCCTCTGAAACGTCAAGAATTTTCTGCCATTTTCCTGTTTCACGCGAGAGCGACTGAATTGAATGTGAGCCAGATTCATTCAGGCTTGCAAATATAGTCCCATCATTTGGGTTTGATTCGATGTGTGCTATCTCTCCCATAAGCGGCTCCGAAGCCCCAAATGGTGTACTCAAAGCTTTTCTATCACCTGTTTCCGGTTTGACTGAAATTAGCTGCTGAGCATAAGCGTTATTGTATTGCAGCAAATCACGACCGCTGCGATATATCTCATTGATCGCAATCAGTTCTCCCGTAAACTCATCAAAGTGAATCTCCTGAAGCTCTGTGAAAACAGGGCCAACCCCCCGAGTGGTTGGACTTACTTGTCGACGTTGCCCGGTTTGCTTATTAATCGCAATGGTGTGGCCACTCAGACAGGAGTTCACGAGAATAGAGGACCCAGCATTAGCAAATCCGTAGCGAGCCCACTCGAAAATCTGGTTATTCGGGGCACCGCTGCTCCCAGGGGAAATGACTTTCCGATCACCTGTGGAGAGATTTATTGCCAGCAATTGATTATACAAGTTACCGATGTAGGCTATGCCTTCAGTGAGATCTACTGAGAGCCCGGCAGTATGGTTGAGCTCAGGGCCACTGCCAACGGCCGGGCCTGATAATTCCGTTACGGTGCTGTCAGTAAGGTCTAGTTCATACAGGGCGGTTAATGTCGATACAAAAAATCGCCCGCCAACCACCTGAAAGCCAGGCGTAAACGAGCTCACCTTATTTCCCGCGGAATCTTTCCAGCTTCCTAAATAGGTTCGCTTGCCCGTTGTTGGATCGACGGCAACTACATAGGAAGCCCACCACTCCATTACGTAAATCATCCCTGTTGAGACATCAATGGATATTTGCGGCTCAGTACCAAAAGACGGCGAAGTTGAGGGCGATACAACCACAGGATTGGCAAACTCGCTATCGAAAGAAAGCAAGTTGTCATCCTTGATCAGCAAGTAGCGGCCACTCCCCGGGTCAAAAGCCGCTCCCGTAACCTCAGAGAAATCTCCACGTAGGGGTAACTCATCTCCACTAGCGAGGTTGAGAGCTAAAGGCGGATCAAACCTATAAGCGGCGCCGCCAATGGAATCATAAGCAATTGGGCTACAAAAACGATAACTATTGAAATGATTGTACGTATTTACTGTCGTTCTCGCTGCTTTGGAAGCCGTGTTTCCGCTAGTATCAGTAACTTCTACGATAATCTCTGAAAATTGCCCAGCCAGAAGCGGCACTTCAGCAGTCCAGGTTGCAAACCTGTCAGAACTTTTGGCTTCAATACCGTTTACAACGACTCCGGCTACGCCCTTATTGTCTGTTGACGTGCCTCTAACGATAATCTGTTCCTGATCAGTCCATAGACCTTCCGTGCGCGGAAATAAAATTTGCGCTGCTGGAAGCTCGTTATCATAATTCTCGTCAGACTCATTTTCACGAGGGGAATCTTCCGAAGCTGAGCCCCCACCTCCGGAACAGGACGCAATGATTGGTATTAGTAATGCTAGTAGGCAAAGGAATTTAATTTTTTTCGTCATTATTGGCTTCAAGAAAAGAGGAGTGATGAATTTTTTGGCAAAAAGGCCTTCCTCGCCTAATGCGGAAATGGTTGCTACCCCTTTGCCTATTGGCCCCGGAGTAAACAAAAAAACAGCCGAAGCTGCTTTTTTAAGTCCCCAGAAAATCGGGCTTTTTAAACCAAGCGTTTACTTGCCAGCCGCCTTGCGGATCGCCTGCAGGGTGCGCAGGCGCGCTTCGGCTTCGGCCAACTGGGCCGAGATGCGCGCGTAGTCAACTTCGGAGGGCGCTTTGTGCAAGGCGTGCTCCGCTTCCTCGCGGGCCTTCTGCGCAGCCTCTTCATCGATTTCGCGTTCGGCCACGTCGGCGAGGATGGTCACCATATTCGGTTGCACCTCGGCGTAGCCACCGCTGACGAACAATACCTCCTCTTCACCACCAGGTTTGATGATACGTACCGGTCCGGGCTTCAGGGCAGTGAGCAACTGCGCGTGACCATAGGAGAGGCCCAGCTCCCCCTCGATGCCACTCACAATCACCATCTGCACCAGTCCGGAGAAGAGGGACTGCTCGGCGCTGACAATGTCACAGTGTACTGTCATGGCCATAGTATATGCCTATCTCGATTAGCTTTCGGCCTTGTTGGCCTTTTCCACAGCTTCGTCGATGGTTCCCACCATGTAGAAGGCCTGTTCAGGCATGTGGTCATACTCACCGCTCAGGATGCCCTGGAAACCGCGGATGGTTTCTTTCAGGGAGACGTATTTACCCGGTGCGCCAGTAAAGATTTCCGCCACGTGGAAGGGTTGGGACAAAAAGCGCTCGATCTTGCGCGCGCGCGCTACGGTCTGCTTGTCTTCCTCGGACAACTCATCCATCCCCAGGATGGCGATAATGTCCTTCAACTCCTTATAGCGCTGCAGTACGGACTGCACACCGCGGGCCACTTCGTAGTGCTCCTGGCCAATCACCTGGGGGTCCAGTTGACGGGAGGTGGAGTCCAGCGGGTCTACCGCCGGGTAGATCCCTTTGGCGGCGATATCGCGGCTCAGTACCACAGTGGAATCCAGGTGCGCGAAGGTGGTGGCCGGAGACGGGTCTGTCAAATCGTCCGCCGGTACATACACCGCCTGGATAGAAGTAATGGAGCCGGTTTTGGTGGAGGTGATACGCTCCTGCAAAACGCCCATCTCTTCTGCCAGGGTCGGCTGATATCCCACCGCAGAGGGCATACGGCCGAGCAGGGCAGAGACTTCGGTTCCGGCAAGGGTGTAACGGTAGATGTTGTCGACGAACAGCAGTACGTCCTTGCCTTCATCACGGAATTTTTCCGCCATGGTAAGGCCGGTCAGGGCTACACGCAGACGGTTGCCGGGGGGCTCATTCATCTGGCCGTATACCATCGCCACCTTGGAGTTGCCTTTGTTGTCCAGGTCGACAACGCCGGACTCCGCCATCTCGTAATAGAAGTCGTTCCCTTCGCGGGTACGCTCGCCAACGCCGGCGAATACAGACAGACCGGAGTGCTCGGTGGCGATGTTGTTGATCAGCTCCATCATGTTAACGGTTTTACCAACACCGGCACCGCCGAAGAGGCCAACCTTGCCCCCCTTGGCGAACGGACAAACCAGGTCGATCACCTTGATGCCGGTTTCCAGCAGCTCGGTGGAGCTGGACTGCTCCTCGTAAGTGGGTGCCGCGCGGTGAATAGAGGCGCGCTCTTTCTCACCGATAGGGCCGCACTCGTCAATCGGGTTGCCGAGCACGTCCATGATGCGCCCGAGGGTTTCGTGGCCAACCGGCACGGAAACCGGAGCGCCGGTATTGTGCACGGCGAGACCGCGGCTGATACCTTCGGATGAACCCATGGCAATTGCGCGCACCACGCCATCGCCCAACTGCTGCTGCACTTCCATAGTGAGGTTCTTGCCCTCAACCACGAGTGCGTCGTAGACATTCGGAACGCTGTCGCGTGGGAACTCCACGTCGATGACCGCTCCGATCACTTGCACAATTTGTCCGTTACTCATTTCCGGATCCTCAGCTTTAAATTCTTTCAAGGTCGACCATTGCAGGTATCAGCAGGGGCTTAAACCGCCGCGGCGCCGCCGACAATTTCCGACAGCTCCTGGGTAATGGCCGCCTGGCGCGCCTTGTTGTAGACAAGCTGCAACTGATCGATCAGTTCGCCGGCATTGTCCGTAGCACTCTTCATCGCGATCATGCGCGCGGCCTGCTCACAGGCTTTGTTCTCTACGACCGCCTGGTATACCTGGGACTCGATATAGCGGGCCAGCAAGCCGTCCAGCAATTCCACCGGGTCCGGCTCGTAGAGGTAATCCCACGCTTGCATGAGTTGTTCGTCCTCGTCTTTCGGCAGCGGCAGCAATTGCTCAACCCGCGGCTTTTGCGACATGGTATTCACAAACTCATTGGAGACCAGGAACAGGCGATCAATATCACCTTCCGCAAAACGATCCAGCATCACCTTGACCGAGCCGATCAACTTGCTGGCCTGAGGCGCATCGCCCAGATCGCGCACCGCGGCAACAACCTTGCTGCCGATGGCGTTGAAGAAACCGGCCGCTTTGTTGCCCACAGCGCAGACTTCGACATCGACCCCTTTCTCGGACCAGGCTTGCATCTCGCGAATGGCCGCCTTGAACATATTGACATTCAGGCCACCACAGAGTCCGCGGTCTGTGGATACCAGTACAAAGCCAACCCGGCTGACCTCGCGCTCCTGCAGGTAAATATGCCGGTACTCCGCCGAGGCGTTGGCAACGTGACCAATCACCGCGCGTATGCGTCGGGCATAGGGGCGCCCCAGTGCCATGCGATCCTGAGCCCTGCGCATCTTGCTGGCCGCCACCATTTCCATTGCGGCAGTAATTTTCTGCGTGCTCTTGATACTGGCAATTTTTGTGCGTACTTCTTTTCCGCCTGCCATAGTGATTTACCTTGTTCGCTGGAAATGTGAATCTGGGGAAGGGCCGCTGTGGCCCCTCTTCCCGTGCTTTCCAGGGCGTTTACCAGCTGCTGGTGGCGACAAACTTCTCGATGGCCGCTCTGAACGCAGTATCAATTTCGTCGTTGTAGTTGCCGGTGCTGTTCACCTTCTCCATCAGTTCCGCGTGTTCGCTGTTCATGTAAGCGAGCAGGGCGGCTTCGAAGTCGAGCACCTTTGCCACTTCCACTTCTTTCAGGTAACCCTTGTCGGCGGCGTAAACGGAAACCGCCATTTCAGCAATAGACAGTGGAGAATACTGTTTCTGCTTCATCAGCTCGGTAACGCGCTCTCCGTGATCCAGCTGGGCCTTGGTGGCTTCGTCCAGATCGGAGGCAAACTGGGAGAAGGCCGCCAGTTCGCGGTACTGGGCCAGGGCGGTACGGATACCCCCGGACAACTTTTTGATCACCTTGGTCTGCGCGGCACCACCCACACGGGATACAGAGATACCCGGGTTGATGGCAGGGCGGATACCGGCGTTGAACAGATCGGTCTCAAGGAAGATCTGCCCATCGGTAATGGAAATCACATTGGTGGGTACAAACGCGGAGACATCACCGGCCTGGGTTTCAATGATCGGCAGGGCGGTCAGAGAGCCGGTCTTACCTTTTACCTCGCCGTTGGTGAACTTCTCCACGTACTCGGCGTTGACCCGTGCAGCGCGCTCCAACAGGCGGGAGTGCAAGTAGAAAACATCACCGGGATAGGCTTCGCGGCCGGGCGGGCGCTTCAGCAGCAGGGAGATCTGGCGGTAGGCCCAGGCCTGCTTGGTGAGGTCATCGTACACGATCAGGGCGTCCTCACCACGATCGCGGAAGTATTCTCCCATGGTACAGCCGACGTAAGGCGCCAGGAATTGCATTGCAGCCGGGTCGGCGGCACCCGCGGCAACCACGATCGTGTGATCCATGGCGCCGTGTTCTTCGAGCTTGCGCACCACATTGGCAATGGAGGACTGCTTCTGGCCCACGGCAACGTAGATACACTTAACCCCGGTGCCTCTCTGGTTGATGATGGCGTCGATTGCCACCGCAGTCTTACCGATCTGGCGGTCGCCGATAATCAGCTCGCGCTGGCCGCGGCCGATCGGGATCATGCTATCCACCGCTTTCAGACCGGTTTGCACCGGTTGGTCCACAGACTGGCGGGCGATAACGCCGGGTGCCACCTTCTCCACCGCATCGGTGCGCTTGTTGTTCAGCGGACCCTTGCCGTCGATGGGATTGCCCAGCGCGTCTACGACACGGCCGAGCAGCTCGGGGCCGACCGGGGTTTCCAGGATACGGTCAGTGCATCGGCACTTCTGGCCCTCTGCCAGGCCCTTGTAATCACCCAGGATGACAGCACCGACGGAGTCGCGCTCCAGGTTCAGCGCCATACCGTAAACACCGCCCTCAAACTCGATCATTTCCCCGTACATCACGTCGGCCAGGCCGTGGATGCGGATGATCCCGTCGGAAACGGAAACAATGGTGCCCTCGTTCTGGGCTTCAGTGCGCACATCGAGATTTTCGATGCGGCTTTTGATGATTTCACTGATCTCAGAGGGATTCAGTTGCTGCATGCTCTGTTCCTCAAGTTCCCCGGTGACACCGGCCAGCGGGGAAAGTAATTTAGGAGTTCATCGCCTCGGCGAGCTTGGCCAGACGGCCGCGTACGGTGCCGTCGATGACTGTGTCACCGGCGCGGATGACCGCGCCGCCCAGCAGGCTCTCGTCCACCGCACAGTGCAGATGTATTTCGCGTTCAAACTTCCTGCTGAGTTTTTCGCTCAATACCTGCGTCTGCGCATCGCTGAGGGTTTTTGCAGAGACAACTTCCACCTCGAGGGTGGCTTCCGCCTGCGCCTTCAACGCTTCGAACAGATGGACAATTTCCGGCAGCAGTTGCAGCCGGTGATTCTCCGCCAGCAACCGGATGAAGTTGCTTGCGTGGGCACCGAGTTCATCTGAACAAATCGACAGAAAAGTCTCTGCCCGCTCTTCGCTGGTGAGCTGGGGATTGTCCAGCAGCTCACGCATTTTTTCGCTCTGGCTGACCGCCGCCGCGGTTTCCAGCGCAGCGCTCCAACCGCTGAGGTCGGAGGCCTGCTGCGCATAGCTGAATGCCGCTTTGGCGTAGGGCCGGGCCAGTGTGCTGAGTTCCGCCATGGGGTTCCTCGCTTACAGCTCGGCTGCCAGTTTGTCGATCAGGTCGTCTTGCGCCCGGGCATCGATATTGACCGCGAGAATCTTCTCCGCACCCAGGACAGACAGGGCTGCCACACGGCTGCGCAGTTGTTCTTTGGCACGGTTCACTTCCTGGTCGATCTCCGCCTTGGCCGCCACCTTGAGGCGCTCGCCCTCGGCCAGAGCGGCCTGCTTGGCTTCATCGACAATCTGGTTGGCGCGCTTGTTGGCACCATCGATAATCTCGCCAGCCTGATCCTTGGCTTCCTTCAGCTGCTCGGCCGCCTTGCGCTTGGCCAGTTTCAGGTCTTTTTGCGCGTGTTCGGCATCCGCGAGTCCATTCGCGATCTTCTGCTCGCGCTCTCTCATCACGCCCAAAAGCGGCGGCCAGACAAACTTCCAGCAGAACCAGATGAAAAACAGGAATACGATCGACTGGCCGATTAAAGTCAGGTTGATATTCACACCGACACCTCTTGCTCTTTAAAAGGGGTTAAGGGCAATTGGAACGGCGTAATCAAACCAGACCAGGCGCAACGGCGAAGATCAGGTACATGGCGATACCAACCCCGATCATGGGAACCGCGTCGAGCAGACCGGCCATCAGAAACATTTTGCCCTGCAGCGCCGGGGCCTGTTCCGGCTGGCGTGCAGAGCCCTCCAGTAGCTTGCCGCCCAGGGTGCCGAAACCGATTGCGGTACCCAGTGCGCCCAGACCAATCAGCAGTGCGCTTGCGATATAAACCAGACCTAATGCTTCCATTGTGTTCTCCAAATCAAAGTCAAAGAGTTGTTGTAAAGGTTGGGTAAAAGGTTCTCTGTATAAAACTTATTGGTCGTGCTCGTGCTCGTCATCGCGGTGGTGCGCCATCGCCATATACACGGTGCTCAATACCATAAATACAAACGCCTGCAGGGTGATTACCAGTACATGGAAAATGGCCCAGCCCATATGCATCAGGCCCGCACCAATAAAACCGAGTACGCCCACGCCGAAAACAAGCGCAATCAGGATAAAGATCATCTCGCCGGCATACAGGTTGCCGAACAGACGCAGGCCCAGGGAGATCGGCTTGGCAATCAGGGAAACCGCTTCAAGCAGGAAGTTCACCGGGATCAGCAGGATATCGAAGAACCATTTGCCGGTGTGGAAGGGGTGCAGGGTCAATTCCTTGATAAAGCCCAGCGCCCCCTTTTCGCGGATACTAAAGAAGATCATCAGCGCGAATACCGCCAGGGCCATGCCCAGGGTGGCATTGGGGTCTGTGGTGGGCACCACCTTAAAGAAGAGGTGCTCATTGCCGGAGACCTTGGCGGCCAGCTGTGGCAGCCAGTCCACCGGTACCAGATCCATGAGGTTCATCAAAAACACCCACACAAAGATGGTCAGTGCCATGGGTGCTACCATGCTGTTGCGATGCGGAAAGGTTTCCCGTACCAGTTTGTCGATAAACTCGGTGACAAGCTCCACAAAGCTCTGGAAGCCGGTGGGTTTGTCCACGCGCGCTTTTTTTGCCGCGCGCGCGAACAGGAAACAAAAAATCAGACCGAGGCCCACGGACCAGCCCAGGGTGTCCACATGCAGGGCCCAAAAGCCCATATCCGCGGCCTCCTGGGAGGAGTGCGCCATAGTCCAGGTAGACTCACTGACCACAGTGCCGTCGGCGCGGGTATAGCCGGCCGGCAGCTTGCCGTAGGTCATGTTCTGCAGGTGGTGTTGGATATACGCCGTCGCGGTTTGAGCTTCGCCTGCCATAGTTCCTCAACAATCGTAAAAGTAATAATTCTTTTTCTGTTCCGGCTAGCGCACCATGCGCGCCGCTAGTACCCACTGCACGATCACACAGAGGCCGTAGCTGATAAACAGCGCCGCTGCATTTAACGGTTTAACGGTGGCAAACACCGCTGCAAACCCCGCCAGGGTCAATACAAACTTGCCGGCCTGCCCGCGGTAGAAGTTCCCTACCACCCGCTGGGCCGAGCGCGCGCCGCTGTCGCGAAAGGCATGCCAGCCAAAATAAACGCCGGGCAATGCACACAGGGCACCGCCAATCAGCACAGAGCGCGCCGTCACGGGTTTGCCACTCAAGTACAATACCGCACCGGCCAGCGATACCAGCAGAAGCTGCACCGCGGCGATTCGCAATACCGGGGGTTTCGTCATAGACGGGATAAACCGACTGTTTCTGCGCTGTCCGCCCAAAATTTGGGCGAGCGAATTATAGGAGCAACCGCAGCCGCGATTCAACCGGCAAATGTCGCCAACTTATTTGATTTTCTGGCGATTTTGCCTGGAATTACACATGGAAGTGAGTATTTACAAACAAATGACCTGTACGCCAGGGCGGCGCACATTTTCCCAAGCTTCAATCCTCGGCGTAGCCCAGGTGGGCGAGGATTCCGTCCAGCTCCTCCAGAGTCGTGTATCTGAGCACCAGTCGGCCGCTGCCTTTGTCGTTGTGATTGATCGAGACCGGTACCCCCACTTTCTCCGCCAGACGCTCGCTCAGACGGCGGATATTCGCATCGGGCGGGTTTTTTTCCGGCACTGGGGCCTGCGGCTGCTGCAGGCGGCGCACCAGCGCCTCGGTCTGGCGCACGGTGAGGCTGCGCTCCACCACCTGGCGCGCGGCGGAGCGCTGAGTGGCGCCGGAGAGACCCAGCAGGGCCTTGGCATGGCCCAGCTCCAAATCGCCGCGCTCGAGAAAGGTGCGCACCTCCTCACTGAGGCTCAACAGGCGCAACAGGTTGGTAACCGCGGTGCGCGACTTGCCCACTGCATCGGCCACCTGCTGCTGGGTCAGCTTGAATTCGTCTTGCAGGCGCTTCAGTGCCACCGCCTCTTCGACCGGATTCAGGTCCTCGCGCTGAATATTCTCAATCAGCGCCATGGCGATGGCGGCCTCATCCGAGACATTGCGCAGCAGCGCGGGCACCTTTTCCAGCCCGACCAGTTGGGCGGCGCGCCAGCGGCGCTCGCCGGCAATAATTTCATAGCGCTGCACGCCGGTTGAGCGCACAACGATGGGCTGCATAATGCCCTGGGCACGGATCGAATCGGCCAGCTCCTGCAGGGATTCCTGCGGGAAATCCCGCCGCGGCTGGTAGCGTCCGCGCTGCAGGAACTCAATGGGCAGCTCTTTCAGCTCGCCGTCGGCTACCTCACTGGTGACATCGCCGGTTGCCACGGCGATCGCATCACCGGCATGGTTACTGATCAGGTGCGATAAACCCCGGCCCAGGCCCTTGCGTTTGGCGGACATAGTCGTTACCCCTTATACCACTTCGGCCATCGGGCGGCCTTTGTTGGGTGAGTGATCGCTCTGGCGGCGGGTGATTTCGCAAGCCAGGGCCAGATAGGCGATGGCGCCCTTGGAGTGGCGGTCATGCTCCAGGGCGGGCTTACCGAAACTGGGCGCCTCCGCGAGGCGCACATTGCGCGGGATGCAGGTGCGATACAGGCGCTCGCCAAAAAATTCCTGCAATTGCATGGAGACCTCACTGGTGAGACTGCTGCGCGGATCGTACATGGTGCGCAGTATCCCCTCGATCTTGAGATCCGGATTGGCTGCCTGTTGGATCTGGGTAATGGTATCGATCAGCGCCGACAACCCCTCCAGTGCGTAGTACTCACACTGCATGGGAATCAACACACCCTGGGCGGCGCAGAGGGCATTCACCGTGAGCATATTCAGCGAGGGTGGACAATCGATAATCACATGGTCATAGCGATCAACCAGGCCGCACAGGGCCTGACGCAAGCGGGATTCCCGCCCCTCCATACCGAGCAGTTCCACCTCGGCGGCAGAGAGGTCCCCGTTGCCGGGGATCAGATCAAAACCACTCGCGGTAGTGACAAGGGCCCGCTCTGCCGGCAGCCCTTGTACGAGCACGTCGTAGCCCGACACCTTCAGCTCGTTTTTGTCCACACCGCTGCCCATGGTGGCGTTGCCCTGGGGGTCCAGGTCAATCAGCAATAGCCGTCGTTTGTTGGCAACCAAAGAGGCAGCCAGGTTGACGCAGGTGGTGGTTTTGCCGACCCCTCCCTTCTGGTTGGCTACCGCAAATATCTTGCTCAAGGTTCCCGTCCTTTGTTGTTTCCGCCGACACCGGTTACCAGTGGCGTCAACGGCTGTTGGATTCCCCCGCAGGGCGTGTTCAGGCCGGAGAGGGCCCCAACGGGTGTTCGCTTACTCTGTGCGGCTCAGCAGGATCAGGTGGCGCTCTGCATCACACCCGGGCACCGACAAGCGGTGTACCTGCTCGACCATAATGCCTTTTGGGAGCGCACTCAACTCATCCTCGGGCAGCCTGCCCTTCATGGCGTAAAACCGCCCCCCTGGGGCCAGTAGATGGGCACTGCAATCCACCATATCGGCCACAGAGGCAAAAGCCCTTGAAACAACACCGGCGAAGGGCTGCTCCACGCTAAACTTCTCCACCCGTTCATTGACCACCTGCACATTGTGCAGCGGCAGACTGTTTATTACCTGAAACAGAAAGCGGGTCTTCTTACCATTGCTGTCGAGCAGCGTGATCGAGCGCGCGGGATACACAATAGCGAGTGGAATGCCGGGCAGACCACCGCCGCTGCCCACATCAATCAGGGACCCCGCGCCACAGAGGTTCACGACACTGAGGCTGTCGATAATATGGCGCTCCAGCATCTGCGCCGGATCGCGAATCGCCGACAGATTGTAGGTGCTGTTCCAGCGGGCAAAGAGTGCGAGATACTGAAGCAGTTGGTCCTGCTGTTGGTCGCTCAGTTCCACTGACATCTGCGCCGCAGCCTTGAGCAGGCGCGGGCGAAATTGTTCCATTTGCCGATAAATAGGTATTCCCCCAGTATTCCTGCGAATTCTCTCGCCACAGGGTCCGTGCCCCCTGTGGATAAGGGCTCAGACGGCCCTGTTGCGGGTGAGCAGCCCGCGTTTTTTCAGCTGGATCAGCAGCAGTGAGATGGACGCGGGGGTAACCCCCGGTATCCGCGAGGCCCGCGCCAGCGTATCCGGGCGGGTCTCACCGAGCTTTTGCCTGACCTCCATGGAGAGGCCTGAAATAGCGCTGTAGTCGAAATCCTGCGGAATGGGTGTCTCTTCATAGGCCTGCAGGCGCTCAATTTCTGCGCGCTGGCGATCGATATAGCCGGCGTACTTGGCCGAAATTTCCACCTGCTCGGCAACCCGCTCATCCGCCACCGGTACACCTTTCAGGCTGGCCACATCCATATAGCCCAGTTCCGGGCGGCGCATCAGCTCCATCAAACTGTACTCGCGTGCCAGGGGCCGAGGCAGCTTGGTTTCCACCGCCGCGGCTTGCGGGGTCTTTGGATGCACCCAGGTGTCTTGCAGGCGCTGGGTTTCGCGGACAATGGCCTCGCGCTTGTCGCAAAACGCGCGCCAGCGCGATTCCCCCACCAGGCCCAACGCGCGGCCTTTCTCGGTCAGGCGCAGATCGGCATTGTCCTCGCGCAACAACAGGCGATATTCGGCGCGACTGGTAAACATGCGGTAGGGCTCTTTGGTGCCGCTGGTGATCAGGTCATCCACCAGCACGCCCAGGTAGGCCTCGTCCCGGCGCGGTGACCAGGCTTCGCGCTCCAGGGCCTGCAGGGCGGCATTGGCGCCGGCTAACAGCCCCTGGGCGGCGGCCTCTTCGTAGCCAGTGGTGCCGTTGATCTGGCCGGCGAAGTAAAGCCCCCGAAGCCGTTTGCTCTGCAGGGACGGCAGCAGATCGCGGGGATCGAAGAAATCGTACTCGATGGCGTAGCCCGGGCGAGTGATATGCGCTGTCTCAAACCCTTTGATGGAGTGCACCAGATCGACTTGCACATCGAAGGGCAGACTGGTGGAAATACCGTTGGGGTACAGTTCATTGGTGGTCAGTCCCTCCGGCTCGATAAACACCTGGTGGCTGTCCCTGTCGGCGAAGCGATGCACCTTGTCCTCGATGGACGGGCAATAGCGTGGGCCTACGCCCTCGATTGCGCCGGAGTACATGGGCGAACGGTCCAAACCACCCTGGATAATTTCATGGGTACGGGCATTGGTGTGAGTAATCCAGCAGCAGACCTGGCGCGGGTGCTCATCGCGGCTGCCCAGATAGGACATCACCGGGGTGGGACTGTCTCCCCACTGCGCCTCCAGCGCACTGAAATCCACAGTGCGCGCATCAATCCGGGGCGGGGTGCCGGTTTTTAGGCGCTCGACACGAAAGGGCAGCTCGCGCAGGCGTGCCGCCAAAGCGAGAGAGGGGGGGTCACCGGCGCGACCACCGGTGTGGTTGTCCGTACCGATATGGATGCGCCCGCCCAGGAAGGTGCCGGCCGTCAGGACCACGGTTTTTGCGCGCAAGCGTATACCGGCGCTGGTGACAATACCCACCACCTGCTCCCCTTCGACAATCAGGTCATCGGCAGCCTGCTGGAAAATCTCCAGGTTTTCCTGACACTCCAGTATTGATCGAATCGCAGCCCGGTACAGGGCCCGGTCCGCCTGCGCACGGGTGGCACGCACGGCCGGACCCTTGCGCGCATTGAGGACCCGGAACTGAATTCCCCCCAAGTCAGTGGCCCGGGCCATGGCGCCGCCGAGGGCATCCACCTCCTTGACCAGATGACTCTTGCCGATGCCGCCAATAGCGGGGTTGCAGGACATTTGTCCGAGGGTCTCGATATTGTGGGTCAAGAGGAGGGTGGAAGCCCCCATGCGCGCAGCCGCGAGGGAAGCCTCGGTACCGGCGTGGCCTCCGCCGATCACGATCACGTCATAGGTTTTGGGGAAATCCATACTGGCTCTTGCTGCTCACGGTTACAACCTGGGGCGCACATTTTATAGACAGTTCGTCCCCCCAGCAATTCGTGGCCGACAGATTGCCGTCAATGTCATTCCCTCTGATCGAGGACGGAAACCCGGTGGGGCTGGATCAGTACCGAATCCCCCCCTGTATTCTGTGTAACAGGCCCAGGTTGTTGCGCACATAGCTGTAGTGTCCATCTATCCGGATTCAGAACCAATCTTGTAAATGGGACCGTCTCAATCGGGAGGGGCGAAAGCATTTCTCTGGGTAAGCCAGTATCTTAATTAATAAAGTGAATATATCTCTTAAAGAGAGTATTTAGATATTGTTGTTATTATTGAGTTCGCCACAATCCGGTATAACTTCAGAAAAACATTATAAATCAATAGGGTAAGCGGCATAAAACATAGCCAATAACCTCTTGGTGGAAGGGGGGGTAACCGGGGTAGAGCACTGTGGAAACCCGGGATAACTTTTCGCTGCCTGAGCCACAGGCAATTTTATCCTCAATTGATTGCGGTGTTTTCCAGGTACTTACCCCCTTTATTGTCCACAGTGATGTTTTCCTGACGAAAGGCTGTGGGTATTTGTGCGCATAATATGGCGATAACCCGTGGGCATTTTTCGGGAGGGGATAACTCTGTGTATAGAGCAGCAAAATTCTTGTGTATTTTCCGTGGAGAACACAGTGTCTGTTTTATCCCCAGGAAATGCCTGTTGTAATCAACAGGTTTGTGCAGGGGAAGTTTTCCAGGCGCTGTAAATAGAGTGTCAAGTGGGAGGACGAACCATTAAAAAGGGCAGAAAACCGCAAAAGAGTTGCCTAAATGGGGACAGGTCTGGGAGAAGTCTGTGCACAACCGGTGTAAAAATTGTGTTGAAGGGGCAATAGGCCGGGGTAGGGAAATGGTAGCGATGTGCGGTGGTAAAAAAGACGGTGTGTGTTGCTATTTTCCGATACAGAAGCTGCCAAAAATCTTGCCCAGCAGTGCATCGGCGCTGACAACGCCGGTGATCTCACCAAGTACCTGCTGAGCTTGGCGCAGGTCTTCGGCGAGCAGTTCGCCGGCGCCGCTACTGTGCAACTGCAAAGCGCCCTGTTGGATAAACTCCTGCGCCCGTGCCAGGGCTTCCAGGTGGCGTCTGCGCGCGCTGAAGCAGCCCTCAGCCGCGCCACTAAAGCCAATACTCTGCTTCAGGTGTTCCTTGAGGGCATCCAGTCCCGCGCCGGTCTTGGCGCTGACCGCCAAAACCGGTATGCCTTCGGTGCGGGACTGTAATCCGGCGGTGTAATCGGTGAGGTCAATTTTATTCAATACCAGGGTGAGCCTGTCGGGTTCCGCAAGTTGCCTGGTAAAGGCCGGCCAGGCATCGAGTGGATTCAGGGAGTGCAGCTGCGCGGCATCCATGACCAATAAAACACGGTCGGCCTGGTGAACCTCTTTCCAGGCGCGCTCTATTCCGATCTGTTCCACCCTGTCCGGGGCTTCGCGCATTCCGGCGGTATCGGCAAATTGCACCGGCATGCCATCGATGTGGATATGTTCGCGCAGAATATCCCGGGTGGTGCCGGCGATATCGGTGACGATGGCGGTATCGCGTCCGGCCAGGGCGTTGAGCAGGCTGGATTTGCCGGCATTGGGGGGCCCGGCAATGGCAACATGCATGCCCTCGCGCATAATGGCGCCCTGGCGCGCCTGGGCCGCCACGGCTGTTAATTGTGCCAGCAGTGTCTCAATATCTGCTGCCACCTTGCCGTCGGTGAGAAAGTCGATTTCCTCTTCGGGGAAATCGATGGCCGCCTCCACATAGATGCGCAGTTGGGTGAGGCTTTCCACCAGATCTGCCACCTTTGAGGAGAAGGCACCCTGTAGGGATTGCAGGGCATTGCGCGCCGCCTGGGCACTGCCCGCTTCGATCAGGTCGGCGATGGCCTCTGCCTGGGTCAGGTCGATTTTGTCATTGATGAAGGCGCGCTCGGAGAATTCGCCGGGGCGCGCTTGGCGCGCTCCGAGTGCAATGGCGGCCTTCAGGAGCTGGTCGAGGATGACCGGGCCGCCGTGGCCCTGCAGTTCCACCACATCCTCTCCGGTAAAGGAGTTGGGGCCGGGGAAATACAGGGCGATGCCCTGGTCGATCAGTTGCTCCCCGTGGAAAAAGCTTCGGTAATGGGCGTGGCGCGGTTCGAGCGGGCGATCGCCGCAGATTTGCCCGGCAATTTGTCGGGCAAGTCTGCCCGACAGGCGGATCACGCCGATACCACCGCGCCCGGGCGCGGTGGCAACGGCGGCGATGGTGTCTCGGTTAAGGCTTTGCTGCATCATCGGCTGAGTTTAACTGATGGCAAGGGCACTGGGCCGAATCCGCGGCTCTCATCGGGTAAGTGTGCACTCACACCAAACTCAAATCTTGCCGGTATCCACCTGCTTGTTGATATACCAGGTCTGCGTGATGGTGATCAGGTTATTGGCGATCCAGTAGAGTACCAGCCCTGCCGGAAACCACAGGAAGAAGATGGTCATCATCACCGGCATCAGCTGCATAATGCGCGCCTGGGTGGGATCGGCGGGGGCCGGGTTCAGTTTCTGCATAAACCACATGGAGGCTCCCATCAATACCGGCAGGATAAAGTAAGGGTCCTTTGCCGACAGGTCGTGGATCCAGAAAATCCAGGGGGCATGACGCAGTTCTACGGTTTCAGTCAGCATCCAATAGAGGGCGATAAACACCGGCATCTGCAGCAGGATCGGCAGGCAGCCGCCCATGGGGTTGATCTTCTCGCGGCGGTAGAGTTTCATAGTCTCCTCCGCCAGCTTCTGCCGATTTTCCTTGTATTGCTCCTGCAGCTTTTTCATCTGTGGGGCGAATTTGCGCATGCGCGCCATGGACTTGGTACCCGCCGCAGACAGGGGTAGCAACAGGGTTTTAATAAAGATGGTGAGCAGGATGATCGCCCAGCCCCAGTTGCTGACAATATGCGCCTGGATAAAGTGCAGTACCTGGAACAGCGGTTTGGCAATCCACCAGAGCCAGCCGTAGTCCACGGTTAGCTCTAGACTGGGAGAAATCTCTTCCAGGCGGTAGACATCTTTGGGGCCGGCGTAGAAGGAAGCGCTCAGTTCCCCCTGGGTGGCGGCCGGTATCTGCACCTGTGGCGCAGTAAAGCCCATACGGAACAGCCCGTCGGACAGTTCTTTCAATTCAAAGGTGTTACGTGCATCCTGGGGTGGAATCCAGGCACTGATGAAATAGTGCTGTACCATGGCCACCCAGCCACCTTCGATGGTTTCACGGGTGGGTTTCTCAGCGATTTCCTCGAAATCCTGCTTGAAATAATTCTTCTCAGTGGTGCGTAAAGCCGCACCAAGGAAGGGAGACATACCGAAGCCCATATCTGTAGGGGGCTCACTGCTGTCGCGTTTGATCTGGCCGAACATGGCCGCGGACCAGGGGGTGTTGCTGGTGTTGTCCACCAGGTAGGCGACCTGGATCAGGTAGTCGCCGCGCTTGAAAGTAAAGCGCTTGGTGATATTGGCCCCCTCCTGATGCAGGGTCAGGTCGACAATCAGGGCCTCTTGCCCCTCGGCCAGGGCGTATTGGGTTTTTCCGATTTTGAACAATGGCCGGCCCGTTGCGCTGTCGGTACCGTTCTGACCGATAAGGCCACTCTGCGCGATATAGGTATGGTAACGGGTCTGGTTGAGCAGGATCAGCGGTTGATCCGGGGTATCCTGCTTCTGTTCGAACTGGCGCAGGGCCACTTTAACGATATCGCCACCGCGGGGATTGATAAGCAGGTCAAAAACGTCGGTGGTGACCTGAATCAGTTTACGCTCAGTGTCATCTGTGTCGGTTGCGGCCTGTGCCGGTGCCTGGGACTGCAGCTGGGGTACATCGCTCTCCCCGCTGCCGCTTTGATTCTCTGGAAGCGTGTTGTCGGCCTGCCCGGGGCTGTGCACAATGGTCTCGCGGTCTACCGCAGGGGTATGCTGCTCTTTAAACGTATTCCACTGGAAAGCCAGGGCCAGGAGAACAGCAGCAATTCCCCCCATCAGCGTATAGCGTTGCCAATCCATTTTGTTACCTAAACAGAGTTATTGTGTCTGGGGGGGACCGGGTCCAACCCACCGGGGTGCCAGGGGTGGCATTTTATAAGGCGCCGCACGGTTAAATAACCCCCTATTGTGGCTCCATGTGTTGCAATGGCCTCCTCGGAATACCGGGAACAAGTGGGGTAGAAACGGCATTGGTTACCGACCCAGGGGCTGGCCAGGTAGCGGTATGCATGTATTAGCTTGATAAGCACCCATTTCATGGCTTTTGTTGTGCCTGGTGGTGGGCGCGCTTGGCCAGTTTGCGCCAGAGCTTGTTGAGCAGTTTTGCCAGAGCGGCCTTGTCCAGGTCCCCGACCCCGGGGCGAGCCAATACCACGGTATCCAGCGGCGGCAGCTGGTGTTGCTGCAGGCGGAAAGTCTCCCGGCTAATACGCTTTATCTGATTGCGGTCGGTGGCGTTGCGCACATGCTTCTTGGCGATCACCAGGCCGAGACGCGGGTGTCCCAGTGTATTGGGGCGGGCGAGAATTAACAGGTGCGGATGTGCTGAGCGCACAAGATTGTCATTGAATACACTGCGGTACTGCGCAGCATTGAGCAGGCGCAGCGCCTTGGCAAATCCGAAGTCGCTGCGCATCTGCTGCATAGGGGGATCTCTGGACTAAAGAGAAGCGGTCTTATGCAGACAGGACTTTGCGGCCTTTGGCGCGGCGGCGGGCGAGAATTTTGCGGCCATTTTTTGTTGCCATACGTGCGCGGAAACCATGCGTGCGTTTGCGCTTCACGTTGCTGGGTTGAAATGTGCGTTTCATAGTCTTACTACCTGAGACTTTGTGTTCGAAATTTCTCGGGACCTTTTCCGGGAGTTCGACCCGGTACCCGCGACAGAAGAGCCGGCGCTACGCGCTGCGAAGGTCGCGGATTGTATAGAAAGCCAGCAGTGAAAGCAACGCGATGGCCGCGAATTAATTGCTGGTGTTTTTTCACTCTCCACAACAAGTCATTGAGGTAATTGGAGTATCTCATGATGCCCACTGATTGACCCCAAGATACACACAGGCTCTTGTGGATAAGTTTGTCGGGGTTGGAATCTGCTTGCTCATTTGTTGTGCAACTAACTGATTGTACGGGCTTTTTCCACGCGGGTTTTTTCACGCTGGCGGTCTTTCTTGTGGATAACCCAGCGACGAAAAGATATACTGCATCGATCTTGTTTGACGGCAACGGGCACTTTCTGCCCCGGCCTTGCCGTCTTCCCTTGGTCTTATCGTATTGGGGTTTTTGGGGGTTTTCTTGACTGAATCCGTTTGGAAGCAGTGCGCGGGCTGCTTACAGGACGAGCTGCCATCGCAACAGTTCAACACCTGGATCAGGCCACTGCGCGTCAACCCCGGGTGCGTGGAGGGCGAGTTGCGCCTGATTGCTCCGAATCGATTTGTTCTGGATTGGGTTGGCGATAAATTCCTGAGCCGTATCCGGGAACTGGTGTATCAGCTCTCCCCCGCTCAGCCACTGCAGGTGGCCCTGGAAATCACAGCCCGACGCCCAGCCCGCTTTCAGCGCACCCGGGTTACGCCAGAGGCGGAGGCGGCCCCGGTGCAGACGTCTCTAGAAATGCCTGGGTCAGTGCCAGCAGCCCGGGTTTCTGAGACTGCCACAGGGATGACTGCAGCCCCGCCTGAGAGATTGACGGCCAGGGCGCCTTACCAGCCGTCCCAGGAGGGCTTTGGAAGCCGTGGCGGAAGTGCTTCGTATCCGGTGGTGAAGGCCGAGGAGGCGGTTGGAGAAAAGGCGCCGACCGACCCGCGTCCCCCGGCCAGGACCAATCTGGCGTGTTCAGCGCCCTCAAATCCGCCCGCGCGACAGGTGGAAGGGGTGGGGGGCATCAGGAGCGGCAGTTCCCTCAATCGCAACTTTACTTTCAAGTCCTTTGTGGAGGGCAAGTCCAATCAACTTGGGCTGGCTGCAGCCCAGCAAATATCCGAAAATCCTGGTGGCGCCTATAACCCCCTCTTTATCTACGGCGGTGTGGGCCTGGGCAAGACGCACCTGATGCATTCGGTGGGCAACGCGCTGTTGGAGCGCAATCCAAACGCCAAAGTCGTCTATCTGCACTCTGAGCGCTTTGTGGCAGATATGGTGAAAGCGTTGCAGCTCAATGCAATCAGCGATTTCAAACGCTACTATCGCTCGGTAGATGCCCTGCTGATTGACGATATCCAGTTCTTTGCCAAGAAAGAGCGCTCCCAGGAGGAGTTTTTTCACACGTTTAACGCGCTGCTGGAGGGTGGACAGCAGATTATCCTCACCTGCGACCGCTACCCCAAGGAGATCGATGGCCTTGAGGAGCGGCTTAAATCCCGCTTCGGTTGGGGACTTACGGTGGCGGTGGAGCCGCCGGAACTGGAAACCCGGGTTGCCATATTAATGAAGAAGGCGGAGCAGTTCGGTGTGGAACTGCCCCACGACTCTGCCTTCTTTATTGCCCAGCGTATCCGCTCCAATGTGCGCGAACTCGAAGGCGCACTGCGACGTGTGATCGCCAACGCCCAGTTTACCGGACGGCCTATCGATGATGGACTGGTGCGCGAGGCGCTCAAAGACTTGCTCGCCCTGCAAGACCGATTGGTCAGTGTGGATAATATTCAGCGGGTTGTGGCCGAGTATTACAAGATCAAGGTGTCAGACCTGCTCTCCAAACGGCGCAGCCGATCCGTGGCGCGACCGCGTCAGGTCGCCATGTCCCTTGCCAAGGAGTTGACCAATCACAGCCTTCCGGAGATCGGTGATGCGTTTGGCGGGCGGGACCATACAACGGTTTTACACGCCTGCCGCAAGATTCGCGAGCTGCAGGGCTCCGACGCGGATATCTGCGAGGATGTTAAATTGCTGACAAGGTCCCTGACCACTTAATTGAATAACTGACAAAACAAGGCGAAATTACCGATGAAATTCTCTGTGAGCCGGGACGCCCTACTCAAGCCGTTACAACTGGTAGCCGGGGTTGTTGAAAAGCGCCAGACCCTGCCGGTCCTGGCCAATGTATTAATGCAATTGAGTGATCGGGAGCTCTCCCTGACCGGCACCGATCTAGAGGTGGAAATTGTCGGTCGCCTGGCGGTTGGGGAGGTGGAACTGGAAGGCGAGGTTACAGTGCCCGCGCGCAAGCTGCTGGATATCTGCCGCTCTCTCCCGGATGGCGCAGAGCTGCATCTTGAATGTGACGGTGAGCGTCTGGTACTGCGCAGCGGGCGCAGCCGTTTTCAATTATCCACACTGCCTGCGGCGGATTTTCCCAACCAGAAGGAAACCAGTGCCCAGACCCAGTTTGAGATTTCCCAGGGAGAGATCCACCGGCTGATTGAAGCCACCGGCTTCGCCATGGCCCAGCAGGATGTGCGCTACTACCTGAACGGATTGTTGCTGGAGTGTCGTCCGCAGCAACTGCGCGCCGTGGCCACCGATGGCCACCGACTGGCGCTGTGTGACCGGGACGCACCTGGGCTGAATGTCTCTGCGCCGATTCAGGCGATTGTGCCGCGCAAGGGGGTGCTGGAGCTGGGCCGTCTGCTGGAAGACAGCGAGGTGCCGGCGCAGGTAGTCCTGGGGAACAACCATATCCGCGTGGCCTGTGGCCAGTTCACCTTTACCTCCAAGCTGGTGGATGGCAAATTTCCGGATTATGAGCGCGTGCTGCCCCGGGATACCGGCAATGTGGTTTTCGCCAATCGCCAGGAGCTGCGGCAGGCTTTCTCCCGCGCAGCCATCCTGTCCAACGAGAAGTACCGTGGTGTTCGCCTGCAGTTGGCGGAGAGCCTGTTGCAAATTGTGGCGAATAATCCGGAGCAGGAGGAGGCGGAAGAGCAGATAGAGGTAGACTACGTGGGAGAACCTTTGGAGATAGGCTTTAATGTGTCCTACCTGCTGGATGCAACCAGTGCCATCCACAGTGATCAGATACGGATCAGCCTGGCGGATGCCAACAGCAGTGCACTGCTACAGCAACCGGAGGAGGGTGACGCCCTCTATGTGATTATGCCGATGCGTTTGTAGTGGGAGCACCAGTGTCGTTTGTCCTGACAATATTGAACCCGCTGCAATGATTGATACCGCGGTTCTTGTGCTTGGCAGCCTCCTGCCCGGGGTATGCCCAGTTTCCCCTGTGGGAAGGTGCCAATGGCGCTGACCCGCCTTCTGGTGTCCGGTTTCCGCAATATCCGCCATGCCGAACTGGTGCTGGAACCGAAGGTAAACCTGTTTTGCGGCCCCAATGGCGGCGGTAAGACCTCTTTGCTGGAGGCGGTGCATATGCTCGCCACCGGCCGCTCTTTTCGCTCCCGCCAGCACCGCTCTGTCATTCAGCACAGCAGCCGGGGGCTCACGGTCTTCACTCAGTTGGAAACAGGCTACAGCCTGGGAGTTGAACGCCTCAGCGACGGCAGTGGTCGGGCGAGAATCAACCAGAGGCCCGCCGAGTCCAGCTCCCAACTGGCCAGCTGCCTCCCCCTGCAGCTGATTAACAGTAACAGTTTTGCCGTTCTGGATGGTGGGCCGGGCGTGCGCCGCCGCCTTCTGGATTGGACAGTGTTCCACGTGGAACCTAATTTTGCCCGGGAGTGGAAAAACTATCAAATCGCGCTGCGACAGCGAAACGCGCTGTTACGTCGTGGTAAAATCGCTGTGGATGCCATTACTGCCTGGGAAAAGCAACTGGCACAGAGTGGTGAGCGGGTAAATACCCTGCGTCAGGGACACTTCGGTGAATTTCAGTCCGCGGTGTCGGCACTCTTATCGGAGCTGCCCGGAGGGCTGCCAGGATCTGTTGAAATCAGTTTTCGGCGCGGCTGGCGCAAGGAGACCGATCTGCACACAGCCCTGCAGGAGTCTCGCGAGGGGGATTTTTCCCTGGGCCATACACGCATTGGTCCGCACAGGGCAGATATACGATTCACCCTGGCCGGAGAAGCTGTGCAGCATATTTTATCCCGTGGTCAACAGAAGATGTTGGTCTGTGCTGTGCGTACAGCCATGGCGCAGTTGGTCAGTTGCCACCGGGCGCAGCCGGTATTCCTGGTGGATGACCTGCCGGCAGAGCTGGATGAAACCAACCAGCAGGTATTTGCCCGCTGGGTCAGCCGTTGCGCCAGCCAGGTTCTTGTTACCGGAATTGAAGAGGGCACGACGAGCCGGCCATGGCAACAGCTCGATCCCCCCTGGAATTGTCCGAAAGTGTTCCACGTGGAACATGGGAATATCAGTGCCGAACCATCGGCCGCACTATAAGTTGAATGGAGCGAATCAATGTCAGAGCAGCAAAGCTATGACTCTAGCAGTATCAAGGTACTCAAAGGCCTGGATGCGGTGCGCAAGCGCCCCGGTATGTATATTGGCGATACCGATGACGGCACAGGTCTGCACCACATGGTATTCGAGGTGGTCGATAACTCCATCGACGAAGCGCTGGCTGGCCATTGTGATGAGATCCGCATAACCATTCACCCGGATGAATCCATCTCGGTAGCCGATAATGGCCGCGGTATCCCCACGGAAATCCATTCGGAAGAGGGGGTTTCCGCTGCAGAAGTCATTATGACCGTGCTGCACGCCGGCGGAAAGTTCGATGACAACACCTACAAGGTCTCCGGCGGTCTGCATGGCGTGGGCGTCTCGGTAGTGAACGCCTTATCGGAAGAGCTGAAGCTGACCATCCGCCGCGCCGGCAGGATTTACGAGCAGACTTACCACGAGGGTGTGCCCCAGGCGCCGCTGGCAGTGGTAGGGGAAACGGATGTCACCGGTACCACTGTGCATTTTAAACCCTCCGCAAAAACCTTCAGCAATATCGAGTTCCACTTCGATGTATTGGCCAAGCGTCTGCGGGAGCTGTCTTTCTTGAACTCTGGTGTGCGCATCGTATTGAAGGACGAGCGCAGTGGCAAAGAGGAAGTGTACGAGTATGAGGGTGGTCTAAGGGCCTTTGTGGGGTTTCTCAACCAGAACAAGACGCCGATCAATAAAGTCTTGCATTTCATTAGCCAGCGGGAGGACGGCATCGCCGTGGAAGTGGCCCTGCAATGGAATGATAGCTTCCAGGAAAGCATTTTCTGCTACACCAACAATATTCCCCAGCGCGACGGTGGGACCCACCTGGCGGGCTTCCGTACCGCCCTCACCCGCGGCCTGAACAGCTATATCGAAAGGGAAGGCCTGGGCAAGAAGGACAAGGTGAACACCACCGGCGATGACGCCCGCGAAGGTCTCACCGCGATTATTTCTGTGAAAGTGCCGGACCCCAAATTTTCTTCCCAGACCAAAGACAAACTGGTTTCCTCCGAAGTGAAGCCCGCAGTCGAGCAGGAGATGGGAAAGCATTTTAGCGACTACCTGCTGGAGAACCCGCAGGAAGCCAAGTCTGTTGTCACCAAGATGATCGATGCCGCCAAGGCCCGCGAAGCGGCGCGCAAGGCCCGCGAGATGACCCGCCGCAAGGGTGCCCTGGATATTGCCGGTCTGCCCGGCAAGCTGGCCGATTGCCAGCAAAAGGACCCTGCGCTATCAGAAATTTACCTGGTGGAGGGAGACTCCGCCGGCGGTTCCGCCAAACAGGGCCGCGATCGCCGAACCCAGGCGATCCTGCCACTCAAGGGCAAGATCCTCAACGTGGAAAAAGCGCGTTTCGACAAGATGCTCTCCAGTGCCGAGGTGGGTACCCTGATCACCGCGTTAGGCTGTGGTATCGGTAAAAGTGAGTTCAACCCGGACAAGCTGCGCTACCACAGCATTATTATCATGACCGATGCGGATGTGGATGGTGCGCATATTCGTACACTGCTGCTCACCTTCTTCTTCCGCCAGATGCCGGAACTGATCGAGCGCGGGCATATCTATATCGCCCAGCCGCCCCTGTATAAGATTTCCAAAGGCAAGCAGGAGCAGTACCTGAAGGATGAGGCGGCTTTAACCCAGTTCCTCACCAACGCCGCCCTGGAAGGTGCCACGCTGTACGTTAACCCGCAAGCGCCCGGCTTGTCTGGCCAGTCTCTGGAGGGCCTGGTGGGTGAATACCGCAGTGTACAGGCTACAATCGAGCGCCTGTCGCGTCTCTACCCGGAAGAAGTACTGCGCAACATGATTTATCTGCCCAAGCTCTCCCAGGAACAACTGCAGTCCCAGGAGGCCATGGCGACCTGGTGCAATCAGCTACAGGCAAAGCTCGCCGATGAAGAAAGCGGCGGTAGCCGCCGCCACGAAGTGAGCGTGCACGAGAATACCGAACGCGGCTTATTCCTGCCCCATATCCACGTGGTGGCCCACGGTGTTGGAGATGACTATCAGGTCAACCATGAATTCTTCGATTCTGCGGAGTACGCTTCCCTCTGTGCCCTGGGTGAGAAAATGGTGGGCCTGCTGGAAGAGGGCGCCTTTATTCAGCGCAACGAAAAACAGCATGCGGTGGACAGCTTTCCGGAAGTGATGGACTGGCTGATGAATGAGAGCCGCCGTGGCTATGGTATCCAGCGCTATAAGGGGCTGGGGGAAATGAACCCGGAACAGCTGTGGGACACCACCATGGACCCGGAGAGCCGCCGTATGCTGCAGGTAACCGTGGAAGACGCCATCGCCGCCGACCAGATCTTTACCACCCTGATGGGCGACCAGGTGGAGCCGCGCCGGGAGTTTATCGAGAGTAATGCTCTGGCGGTAGAGAATTTGGATGTATAGTGCTGTTTGAATGTGGGCGTGGGATCTCATAATTCGTGAACTGGGACTGATCTGCAAAGAAAAAAATCTGAACGAGATCACAATTGCACGATTTTTAAAATGGGCGGGGGGAAAACGATGGTTTGTACAAAAGTATGAATAAGCCCTTCAAAGCAATATGATCGATATATTGAGCCTTTCTTGAGAGGAGGCTCTGTCTTTCTGTTAGGTTCCATGCTAAGTCTGGACAGCAATCGGTTGTTACGGTGCCGATGCCAGTGCCAGCGACTTACTTCCAAGGCTTTTACACCGCATTAGCCAATCGTCACAGCTAGAAATGGATGCGATAGGACTTACGATGAAGGTCAGTGGGCGGGCCGCTCATGTACTGTCTAATCGAGATAAGCGGCGATAACTATCATGTCATCAGAAAGAGTTGCCAGGAGGAGCTTCTCGCAGAGTAATCTAGCAAACCACTACGCATTGTGATTAATCAGGATCAGTTTGGTCGAGGGTGAGCATCCCGCCAGCGAAGAGCAAGAGTTTCTCCGCACCCTTCAGTCAGTAGCTGCTGATAGCTGAGCCCAGGGAAATTGGAGGCTTAAGGATCATGCAATGTCCAACGTGTAATGGGTTCATTAGCCGAGATTGGCTGCACAGCAATTATATTGAAGCCAACGACGAATTTACGTGTCCTACCTACAAGGAAGAGCTACGACTTATTGAGGATGGAGTACCCACGGGTCAGGAGCGCCTTCTAATTTGAGGGAATACACTACGTAACAATCGCTGGCGACGGGTTTTCCATGCGAGTAAGATTAGAGGTAGGGAAAATGATGGAGGTCAATTATGGCTAAGACGCCCTCAAAAAAGGACGAGTTCAAACTTAGAGATTTCAGCGAAGTATCGACAGCTGAGATTGCCGATATAGCCCGAAAGGCTGGACAAGAGGCCCGCCAGGAATCGCTGGATGCTGGCTGTGAGGTCGTGAGCGAAGACGAGCAAGGTCGGACAGTTATTACCAAGAAATTGCCAGATGGAACTGAAGAACGGATAGTCCAGGGAGAGACTAAAGATGGCGGAGAGTAAGCCAAGGATGATTTTGATTGCCGGACCAAACGGATCAGGCAAAAGTACGCTCACGAATAAACTGATGTCCGAAGGGCTGGACTTTGGAATTTATATAAATCCTGATGAGATCGCAGCGCGACTCCACGGGAGTGACCTCGAAAGGGTAAAGAAGGCCCAGAAGATAGCTGAATCCCAACGTAATAATCTCCGCCAGACAAAAACAAGTCACTCCTTCGAGTCGGTGATGAGTCACCCGAGCAAGATCGAATACATGGTGCAGGCGAAAGCGGACGGCTTTGATGTCATGCTTTTGTTTGTTGGAATTAACGACCCAAAGAAGAACGTGGCCCGTGTAGCTGACCGAGTAAAAAAAGGCGGTCACCCTGTGCCGGTAGACAAGATCATATCTCGTTATAAGAGAACCATGGATATGTTGTTCGACGCTGCAATGACGGCCAACCATGCCCTCATCTTTGACAACACCTCTGAAGATGGGATAAAACTGGTGGCTGAGGTGAAAAATAGAGACCTGGTTAGCTATGTTGATGGTACTCCGTGGGTGAAAACTTACTTCATGGATAAGTACAATAACCAAGACTCCTGGTAGTGTCGCCATGTAACTGAGCTGGTTGTCACTAAGCGTAAGCGTGGTATAACTTTTTTAGGCGGAGCCTCGCATTTTTCAGAGTGGGGGGTCATTTTGGTAGTTCAGACTTGCTCTGACAGTTACCGGTTTTTCTGACGGTGCTCTGTCAGGTCAGGTTCAGTTCACGAACTTTTCCATCCAGATCTTTTTGCCATCTTCAAGCGTTTGTACAGGCGTACGGACACAGCACTTTTTTGCCTTGGTGGGTTAGTTCATTATTGTAATAATTGAGCCATTCGTCTAGATCCATCTGTAGCTCCTCCAACGAGCCATAAATCTTGCGTCGTAGTGACGGCTGATAAAATTCCTGCAGAATAGTCTTGTGAAATCGCTCACAGATACCATTCGTTTGTGGGTGCCGGACTTTCGTTTCGTATGTTCAATCTCACTCACTCGGTCATTCAGAAGGTCTGCACGGTTCTTGTGATTTGGCACCCGCCGGTTCTTCTTCGGCAGGGCGTTCACGCCGCCGCTGGATACGGCTTCTTTGTAACGATAGAAGGTGTCTCGCGATACGCCGAGCATCTTGCAGGCTTTGAAGATATTGCCGAGTTCTTCCGCCAGATTGAGCAGACCGGTCTTGTGTTTAATGATGCGATCGTTAGTATGAATCATGGGGTTTATCCTTGGTTTTGGTTTCAGGTTTCGTCACCTTCATCAAAACCGGTAAACCCCCCTCTTTTTAATGAAGTGTGTCAGATTTGGTCTGAACTAATCCATTTTATCATAACCCAAGCTACAAGCATTCATGTAACTTGAACGGATTACAAAGAAGTTGCTCATTCTTCACGCGAAGGATCTTCATTCCAGGTATCAATGTGAATAAGCCATTCACCGGCCTTATTGCGTTTGAGTACAAGGGTGTAATTTCCAGTGTATGTTTTCAGTTCATTGTTCTCATTAGGTAAATCAAGCGAATACTTGCCATTCATCCAAGCAAGATTTCCTTCTCCCCCGAATTCTAAAACCTCTAATTTATTATTTTGCAAGCCGGCATCAAAAAGTTTTTGAATGTCTTCCTGAATTGCTTTACGCCCTTCAATACGTGATCCATCTGGAGCAAGTCGAATAGCATTTTCAGTAAATAAATTTGCATAGCCTTCCGCATCATGAGCGTTATACATATCTTGAGATTTTTTATCAGCTGCCCGAAGTTCACTCTCAAGATCGCCAGCCAAGACACTTAAAGGCACGACCAATAGGGTTATAAAAAAAGTTGCAATTAATGTTTTCATCTTTTCTCCTTATTCTTCAGGTGCATCATCATTCCACGTGTCAACACGAATGCGCCACACTCCATCACTATCGCTCTCATACACGATGGTGTAATTTCCAGTAAACGTACTTATTTCATTTTCACCAGTCGGCACATCAATTGAGTATGTTCCAATTGACCAGGCAATATCCCCTTGACCGTTCACATCGGTAAGTTCCAATTTGACATTGGTGACACCCACGTCAACTGCGTCCTGAAAACTTTTCTGAATAGCTTCCCGTCCTTCAATACGCGATCCATCCGGCGGTAACCGCACTCCATCGTGGGCATACATCTTTGCGATACTTGCGGCATCACCTGTGTTTTGCAGTTGCTGGACTTTAGCATCGATGGCCCGAATTTCAGCCTCCAGGTCACCAGCCAAAACAGCCGTTGGCATGATTAAGAGCGATAAGAATGAAGTTACGATAAGTTTTATCATCTGATTTTTCCTAACATAGTCACGATAAATCAAACCATATTCGACAATAGTTAAATGGATTGTTGATGGTTTATATGAGATTTCAGCAACTAGGCTATCATGCTAGAATGTTAGCTTAAATATAGATTTACCTAATTGATCGTTAGGTATTAGTTAACAGAGGTCAGATCGAAAAAATGAACGGATCTACCTATAATCAACTAAAATTCTTTATCACCATCGCCAACGAAGGTGGAATTAGAGGTGCTGCGCGTAAATTGGAGGTGGCTCCTCCTTCTGTTAGCCAGTCGCTGAAGCAATTGGAACAACATCTCGGGTTGCTGTTGTTTAACCGATCCTCTCGCCACATGGAGCTTACCGAAGCAGGTCGAATGTTGTTCGAGCAGTCGCAGCCGATGATTGAAGCGCTAGCTTACACATTAGAAAGCGTTGGTGACTTAAGTAACAAGCCGAGCGGTAAGGTTAGATTGACGGTTCCTCGTTTGACATACGAGCTATTAATAAAGCCGATATATATAGAGTTTTGCCAAGCCTACCCTCTAATACAACTTGAACTTTCAATTTCGGATGCAGCCATTAACTTGATTGAAGAAGGTTTTGATGCGGGTATTCGTATGGAACATCAATTGGAGGAGGGTATGGTGTCGCTACCCTTATCGCCACCTATGGAAGAAGCATTGTTTGTGTCTGAAGAGTATATTGAGCGATTTGGTTTGCCAGCCTCGCCTGAAGATTTATTGCATCATCGTTTAATCCAATATCGATTTACTACTTCTAATGAGCTAGCCCCATTGATTTTGTTTGACAAGGGTAAACAGATAGAGGTCAAAATGCCCTCGGTAATGATTACGAATGATTCGCACCTGGTGATTGATGCTGCTGAAAAAGGGTTGGGCATTGGGCGTGTATTCGCTCCATGGGTAAAAGAGCAATTTGCGGACGGTCGCTTAAAGCCTATTTTAAAAGGCTATTGGCACAGCTATCCTGGATTGCATCTTTATTTTCCACCTGGATCGCAAAAAGCGAAAAGAATCCGAGTTCTCATAGATTTCCTTCGGGCTAGAGCGGTTCGAAAGTGGCCCTCATAACGTCAGATCTTGGCACAGAGTAATATACAATATAATGTGGTAGTTCAGGCTTGACCCGACAGAACACCTTCTGAAAAACCCGTAACTGTCATAGCTAAAATCCATAGTTGGTATCGCGATAATACTGGGGGTATATGCTGTTACTTTGATTATTATTCCCTTCTTGCATGAGAGTGGGAATCTTGGGTTTTCAGATTTTTTCAGTTCTTTAGATTCTGGCTCCGATGCTCATGTATCGTATAAAGAATGGATGACGTATTATTTTGCCAATGCACAGCGATCCTGTTGAGAGATGTATGAGAGCTGACTTTTACCATGCCGACTGTAATCAAGACGATACCCTTACATGGGGGGAGTATCACGATTTCAGATTCCGCGGTAAACGTTACGATTCCCCGGCTGTTCCCACAGTCCAGCAGTGGCTGGCACTTGATCCGGAATTTGATAAATTAGCGGGCTTGAAAAGCCTGGCCTTATCAGAAAGAGCCGATAGTTTTTCCATTGCAGCACCAAGTGTGACGCGTCCGGTATCAGATGCGCATAAAACTCCATCTCGGAGTAACTGGAAATAGAAGGTGCTCTTAAAAGAAAGTATGATATTTGTTGAATCAACGTTTAACAAAGTCAGGTAACACCGACAGCACAAAACGTGGATAGGACACCTTACTTGGCTTGCTGATAAAATGTCGGTTATTAAGTATACAAAAGACGCTCTATGATAAAATATAGATTTTAAGAAGAAAAATATCTCATTTTTCATTATGCAAACGTCTTTGGCTTAAATGTTTAGGTAACTATGAATATCACATTAAAATCAATTGGATTATTTGGAATTCTACTTTTTGGGGCTCTATTTTCTATTACATTCGTGTCACCCGAGGTTATAGAAGAATCGACAAAAGGTTTCGTGAAATACCAGATTGAGAAGGAAGTTCGGCAAAAGCAACAACATTTAAGCGGGTCTACTGTTGCAAGCAAAGCGTTAGGTATTGCTCAAAAGTTGGGAGTAGAATCAGAGCAAATCCAACTGAAGATTGATAATAACCTGCCAGAAAAAATTGCAAGTGTAATCGCTTCTATGTGTGGTTATGACTGTGAGCGAAAAAAAGCTGTGGCCCAGTCAATAACACTTGGTTATCTTGATCGGCTAAAAAGCATTAAAATAGCACAAGATACGCTCGGTGATCTCATAAAGGGAAAGTATATAGAAATAGTTAGCAATCTAAAACTTGATCTTCGTGTATTTCTCGGATCAAATTTCTTGATGTTTTTCATTCTTCTGGTCGTATCTTTTGCTAAGCCGAAAGCAGTAACTCACTTGTTCTTGCCTGGGATGCTCCTGGTCTTGGCTACAATCTTTTCGTCAGCTATCTATATATACGGTCAAAATTGGTTCTATACGATCCTATACAATGACTATATGGGCTTTGGTTACTTGGCGTATATTGCGGTCATATTTGGCTTTTTGGTTGATATCGCGCTTAATAAAGCACGAGTGACCTCTGAGATAATAAACAGCATGACTAATATGGTTGGTTCGGCATTTTCGACGCTTCCGTGCTAGGGGCTGTTCCCGTTTGACATACTACCGGGTCGGAAGCAAAGAATACCCTCCTCTCGGGACACGCTGTGAATACCTCCCTGTACGCTCGTAATCGGTGTCCATGCCTCATACGGTCCCGAGATAAGGGTCTTCTTCCCTTCCGCCTTGTTAGTAGGTAGCCACAGGAGGGTACAAGCCATAGCTACTATACTTTGATAGCACCTTTTGGGCTTGTCAAAACGTGAGGTAATCGCGCGGTAGTGTTCGCCGGTCAACACCATGCGAACTGCGCGTTCCCGTACTTCGGGAGACTATCCAGGTCGTTTGCTCATTGGTTGATTCTCTCAAGAAAGTTAGCCTCCGAGAAGCCCAGGGTGACTCAGTCTTTATTACTTCAACTGAAACAGAAGATGGAAAAGTAGAGTTTATTGATGCTGAGTAGTGACTTAATCACGGAAGGGTAAACTTCATGCATCCTTGAGCCTGAAGGATGGATGAAGTTTAAAGCAGTTTTCTGAACTGAACTTGTATACCAAATCCCGCAGTTGCTCACTTACGCATCAATCGTAACCCATTGAATACCACCAGCAGACTGGTACCCATATCCGCAAACACCGCCATCCACATAGAAGCCTCTCCGGCAAAGGCGAGCACAAGAAATATCGCTTTGATGCCGAGGGCAAGAATGATATTTTGCCAAAGTATATGGGCTGTGGTGCGTGATAAGCGGATAAACCCGGCAATTTTGCCGAGGTTGTCATCCATCAGGGCAACATCGGCAGTTTCTATGGCGGTGTCTGTACCTGTAGCTCCCATGGCAAAGCCAATATCGGCGCGCGCCAGTGCCGGAGCATCATTAATGCCATCCCCGACCATGCCAACTCTTCCATGACCGGCAAGGGACTCCACTTGCTGTAGCTTATCTTCTGGAAGGAGGTTGCCTTCGACACGATCAATGCCCACTTCGCGGGCGATAGCATCGGCGGTATGCTGGTTATCACCGGTTAACATCAAGGTTTTTATCCCCAGCTCGTGGAGTTCCTCGATAGCTTGGCGGCTGGATTCTTTGACGGTGTCGGCTACCGCGAATAAGGCGATTACGCCGGATTCCCCCACCAGCATAACGACTGTTTTTCCCTGAGATTCCAAATTACTCAATAGAAGCTCCAAGTCTGGACTGCAGACCTTCAGCTCCTCTACCAAACGATGATTGCCCAGATAGTAACCTTTACCGGCGATTTCACCGCGGACCCCACGGCCTGTCAGGGCTTCGAAAGCCTCGACTTCTTCCAGGATCGATTTTTCCAAGTGGAGATATTCTGCAATGGCTTGAGAAACCGGGTGATCGGAACGGGAGGCCAGGCTGGCAGCAATTACCTTGATTTTATCGACCTGTGTCCCGGATCTGGGCTCGAAGTCGGTCACTTCGGGTTTACCGTGGGTAATGGTGCCGGTCTTGTCCAGCGCAATCCAGCGCAGGCGACGTCCTTGCTCAAGATAAGCGCCGCCCTTGATCAGGGTGCCGTGACGGGTTGCGGCTGCAAGGCCGCTGACAATCGTAACGGGGGTAGCGATTACCAGGGCGCAGGGGCAGGCAATAACCAGTAATACCAGTGCCCTGTATATCCACTCCATCCAGGCGCCGCCAAAAAAGAGCGGGGGAAGTAGTGCAGTAGCCAGTGCTACGGCGAATACCAGGGGCGTATACCAGAGGGCAAACTGGTCGACAAACCGCTGTGTCGGTGCGCGGCTCCCCTGGGCCTCTTCTACCGCATGAATTATCCGGGCCAGTACGGCATCATTGGCAGCGGCGGTTACTTTGTATTCAAGCGCGCCAGACTCATTAATAGTGCCGGCAAAAAGTTCATCGCCAGCTGTCTTGTCTACGGGCAGGCTCTCCCCAGTAATGGGGGCCTGATTAACTGCAGAGTTGCCTTTTATCACCTCCCCATCAAGGGCGATACGCTCGCCAGGCCTGACTCTGACAATGGCTCCCAAAGGGACTTTCTTTGCGTTGGTTTCATGCCAATGCCCATCTTCCTGGCGCATAGTGGCGGTTTCCGGGGTTAGGTTCAGTAGCGCCCGGATGGCATTTCTGGCGCGGTCCAATGATTTGGCTTCAATCAGCTCCGCCAGGGTAAATAGCACCATTACCATGGCGGCTTCCGGCCAGTGGCCAATCAGTATGGCGCCAGTAACCGCAATCGACATAAGGGCATTCATGTTCAGATTGAGGTTCTTAAACGCTATCCATCCCTTTTTGTAGGTGGAGAGGCCGCCGCTTGCGATGGCAGCCAAAGCCAACACAAATACAAGCCAGGTATTGCCCCCTTGCAGCCAATACACCAGTTCTGATGCCAGAGCGGCTATGGCTGCAGCCCCAAGCAACCACCAATTGGCTTTGGCTGTTGGAGGGGCGCCCTCGGTATCTTCCCGGGTGGCCAGCCTGGCATCCAGATCGAGTGGTGCAAGTACATCCAGGATCAACTGATCCATGCCGGGTTTGTGGCCGACAGTCAGGATTCGCTGTACCAGGTTGAAGTCGAGGCTGTAGACCCCCTGAATGCTGGATAACTTGACGCGTATCAGGCTTTCTTCGGTTGGGCAGTCCATCTTGCCAATGGAGAACAGGGAGGTCTCTCCGTCTTTATTGACGGTATTATTGCTCGGCTGTTGAAGTGGTTCTTTGGGCTTTTCACAACCACAGCCAGTATCGCGCTTTTGCATGGTCCACTCTCGGATAGCTCATAGGATGAGCCAGTATTACAATCCCTCTAGTAACTATAGAGTCAAGGGGGTGCCTACATGCCCTACAGGATTGGCGAAGCCGCCAAGCGGGCCGGCTGTAAAGTGGAAACTGTGCGTTATTACGAACAGGCGGGTTTACTGCCCGAACCCGCGCGAACCGAGGGGAATTTCCGGCTTTATTCTGAGGCTCATCTGGAGCAATTATGCTTTATTCGCCACTGCCGTTCATTGAATATGCCGCTGGAAGATATCCGAAGCCTACTAGAACTCAAGACGCGGCCACTTGAGAACTGCGCGGAAATCAACGAGCTGGTTGATGAGCATATCCGCCGAGTTGAGGAGCAGATGGATCTGCTGGTACAACTTCGACAAAGTCTGCAGGAACTGCGAGGTCAATGTATCGGCCCGGAAGCTACCGGTACCTGTGAGATTATCAGGGGGCTTAGCGAATGCGAATGTCATGGTGGAGCAGATTCCAAAGTTTGAAGGACTGGATTTATGGTATTCAAGATTTTCCGACTTTGCGTTGGAGGCAACCCATGATGCTATGGCATTCTTCCTTGAAGGGTCGGCCATTTCTAAAATGAATCAGCTGGGGTTTATCACACCGGTGAGAGCATTCAATTTGGAATTCCTGATCCCCGTGACTTGGGACCAGAAGCTATGCATCCAGTTTTCTGTTTCAGCTATGGGTAACCACTCTTTTAGTTTTCAACTGGAGGCATTGTGAGGGGGTGGGGTGCTGGCTTTTACCGCGCACGTATCCGGGTTGTTTGCTCATTGGCTGATTCTCTCAAGGAAGTTAGCCTCTGAGACGCCCAGGGTGATTCACCCTTGCCATTCGCCAGTAGTGAACATCTCATTGCGACATAAATTGTTAAGGATGGTAACCTTCCTACAAAGGGCTTTCACCTTATTAGTTCATGCCCATGCTACAAGTGTAAAGATTACGAGGATTTTTTTGTAATGAAAGAAATAGAATTACCCTTTTTTGGTGTAGTTAATTTAGACGTAGACGAGGAAAGCGATCACGACATAGAAATCGAAATTAATGGGCATAAGGTATCTGTAGACCTTAATATGGAGCCTTTAAAGGAAGGTGAAAGCCCTGAAAGTATAGCATCGAATTTAAAAGCGACATTAGAACAACTTGCTGAATTAGAGTGCACTGCACACGATGCTATCCATAGTAATTATCAACATAAAGAAGGGGCAGTAGATAATCATCTTGAAGATTGGTTATACAATTTGGAAGAGGGTATGGAATTTGTTGAACCCAAGGTTCAATCGGCGATTGCGAATGGAACAAGAAAAGAGAAAAAGGATCGTTTATTTAAATTTTTAAGAATTAACAGAATCGGATTGTATCCTTCAGAAGCCAATTTTATAGTATGTGATTATAATTTTTGGCCAGATCCAGAATTTAAGTATGGGTACTGTGATGAGTATGTTGTAGTTTCTTTTAATAAAAAAAGAGCAATAAATGAGGTGTCTACTGAAGGTTAAGTAATTGTGCTGTGCGCGAATGTTTGTCAAAAAAATCAATACAGCCAATCACGAGTACTGTGGTGGCATACTTGAGTCAATTTGCAGTTTTATATCGTAATAGGGAACCAACTTCTAGCTGCGAATCCATGTGATCGAGACACAGGTAAATTAGACCGCCTGGCTGGTGTCGCCATCACCAGCTTCCCCTGCAGCAAAGGCAGAGGTTCCATTGATATTGCCCGTGGCCGCGGTCGCGGCCTTATCATCGAATGCGCTAGAGGAGACTATCCAGGTAAGGGTTTCCCTTGATTGACACTGCCCTGGATACCTTGGACACGGTAAACACACCCTCGGTGGCGATAATCCCGCTCTCGCCATTTGGAATATTGTTATCACTTGGTTAGAGGTAATATCTGAGCCAGTGTTGTTATAGAAAGGTGACCCTACCAGATTGTTGGTGGAGGTTCTATTTTTAATGCTGATACTGTGAGATTAAGGAATTTGTCTCCATAGTAAGCGGTATATGAAATACAGTTTTCAGTAAAGTATGTAATTCGTGCAACGCTTATTTACAGTCCACAGCATGCTGCATTAAGAACGTTCGAGAAGGCTCGGATGAGGGTGCGCTAGTGATACGTTCTGCCAGAACCATTTTCGCCAAGCTGTACCATGCTCACTGTCTGCATCAAAACGGGCTTCTAGAATACGAAAATCTCCCGGGACCAATTCTTTGACAGAGGTTGAGAAATCTAATATTTGAATAGCATGGGAAGGAATGGGGCCGAGCCATGTGAGGTGGGTTAAAAATTGAGGTAACGTCAAGTCAAGCTCTATGCCTGCATCCTCACATTCATGACTGACATACAACAAACGCTCTCTACTATCGCGAAGGTCTATTGCTAACCAATCCCCATTTTCGACATTAAAAACGGGAAAACCATATCCCATAAATTCTTCAATAAAATCCAGATGAGCTATTTCTTCTGGGGTATCACTTATATCTCGCATATAATCATATGCGCCGACCCACGGAAAGCCATTTCCTGCCGCCAGTATGCTGTTGACCCCAAAATTTAATGCTCCCGATATGAACTTTGGGGTGCGTATCGCCCCTTCGGGTGGAGATTTTCCGGGCTCGATACCCCGGTCCCATGCCAGGAAACGTTCAGGGGGGGTAACCTGAGTTTCTACATCAAGGCCCCATTGTTTATCTATTTTTTTTGCTGGAAAAAACCATGAAAATTCGATGTTACTTGAAACCTGAGTGAGGATCTTCTCCAACGTTGCTGGTAGGGGCCGCCCCAATTTACGCTCTAGTGTTCGGATCGCCGAAGATTCAGCTGGCGGCGCAATGGAGGCGATGGGGCCAGTGCTTTGATGGTCCCAATGTCCCCGGGCTCGATTTTTCATCGCGGGATGTTGCAAAGCAGAGGCTACAGCCTCAAGATGGGAACGAAGTGGATTCATAGTGGTTTCTAAAAACGTTCAATTTTATAGTACTTTCGCATTGATGGCACTGATAAATAGGTGTGGCAGTGCCTTATAATCCTCTACAAATTGGCAGTGAAAAACCCGCTCAAGCACCTCCACAGCATACCTGTATGGGCCAAGACCGTGGAGTTAAGCGGTATGAATAAAACTGAGGCGCAAACAGAACGCATTGACAGCGTTGACCGAAAATACAAACAGGAAGTTTTTGCGAACCATTACAAAAGCATTGATGGTCTACTCAGGTATATTGTTGTCTATCTTAGGGCAACCGTCTGTTAAGAACCCGCTTGCTCCACACCAGCATACCTGTGGGTCTGCATATGACGGTTCACTGACACACGCCATTCGGAGTGCGAAATTTCACCCAGATATCCCTTAGTGAACAAGGCCAGGATTCCCACGAAGCGGATAGCTGATGCCCTGGTACACCGCAAACGGCCTCGCCAGTGGTGGGGGAATCAAACTTGGTGTCGCCTAAAGCTTTACCTTGATTGAATTCTTTGTAAAAAGCGATTACGGTAGGTTTGCTGCCATAGCGCCCAGCTGTTTCATCGGCGCAAGCAAAGAAAAAATAGATAAAAAAGCGCAACAACCATTATTCCGCCCGCGAGACGCCCGATAACGGGGACGCTCGCGGGAAATCCATCACCACAACCAATCTTCAAAAAATAAAGAAGGACCGCATCATGACCGCGTAAGTGAGAGAAAAACGCCACCTCCCAGTGCGGACAACACCGAGAGATGGCTAACCCCAATAGATAACGTACTATCTAGCGAGGCTGTCTTGAATGATACGCCATACACTCGTTCGTCTTCAATCAACGTCTCCCTGAAGGCGAGCTTTTCGAGTCACTTCCGTCCCTGGCGACGGAGTGTGCTGTGGCGTTGCGTGATGATTGGTGTGGTCTTTTACTTCAGCCGCGCACCGCCTCTCTGGCTGCGCACTCTGCAAGTTTCCCTTTTTTCCTACAAGGACCGCGCCTCTGGCGAGAAAAACGGTGCTATGCGCTCGCCTTTCCGTCACAGGCGATTCAAGGAGCTTATAAAGATGGCTATATTACCCTGTCGACTGTTTCAGCCACTGGACCTCGGTGGGTATTTTATTATCACGCCGGTCGCCATCAGAGATAAGGTTGTGGACCTGCACATTGCGCCCGGCAGGGGTAACCGGGTGATGCGGGCCGTGCGTTTGCTGCAGCTGTTGGAAGAAGCCTGGGCGCTGGAGGAGGACCCAACCGATCAGCCCCCAGCCATCCTCAGGCCATTCAAGCACCGCCACAATGAAAAAACGTAGTGTTGAGGGGCGGAGTAAGCGCCTCGAAAGCCTATGCAGCCCCGAGCAGCACCACAAATGCTTACCTTCCAGTGCTGTCACGGCGGGGAGGTAAGCACAGCCGAGACGGCAGGTCAGTGCTCATCTGCTCCGCACTGGTGCCGTTGTAAGCAAGGCTTGATACTGAACACGGCGTTGTCGTGGCTGTACCTGAAAGCTGTGTCAACAGGCGAGAGAGGGAACGCCCTGGCAATACGCCTAGCTGGGTAGTGGTACAGGCAATGACCTGCTGCGAGCTTGACTTTCGATTACCGTGACCGTTATTTTCGCGTTAAAATAATCCAGAAATATTGGTCATGGTGATCAGTGTACAAATATTATGCAAATTACTAAAGGAGAAGTCACTTTGATTTCAAGAGCATTTACCTTCTTTCTAATATCATTATCAATAATGGCATGTTCAAACCAGCCAGCTCCTTCGCAATTATCAAAGTCAGAGATTTCACCATCCAAAATTCATGACATTTATCTAATGCCTGTAATATTTAGTGATCCGAACAATCTCGATAAAGTGAAAAATCAGTGCTCAATGTTAGATATGCTTAAAAAATCAATCATCAATTCTGCCTCTGATTACCAACTCAATTTTAAAAACCTTGAGAATGAAACAAGGATCAACTCGGACACTCCACAGGTAAAGGTTGAATTTACAAAAGTTATTCCTCATCGATGGACTTTTATGGCAATTAGGCCTAGTTCAACTTCTAGCTTTCGTATCTCTATCTATCAGAACGGAGAGCTTTCAAAAGAAATTACTAAGTCCATTGCCTCAGGCGTGGCATTTGGGGCTTGTGATAGGCTTGAAAAGATTTCTACTTCTACAGGCCGTTATGTAAACAAATGGGTTTCTAAGCAAATCTAGAGCCGCATAATAAAAATGGGCATAATCGCCCTATCATCCTCAGCTGTGCCATCCTCACCAATCTATGCAAGCGCGCGATCGAGTTGTTGTGCCCCATTGCCGCTGTACAGTTACTCAGCATCCTGCATGGCGATCGCGACGAGGTGGCATTTACCTACAGTACCATTCGCGGGCGCGCACATATTGAAAAAATATTCAAAACGGATATTACCGGTACTCTGCTGAGTGACGGTTACGCCACCTATGCGCGCTCTACGGCCCATCCCGATGGGCAGGAAGAAAAGGATGTTCTGTTGGACAGAGCTGGGGGTGGAAAATGTGGGCATCATCCAGAGCCTGATCACCACCCGGCCAAAAAAGCTGCCCATCTGACTCCGAGGATATGGAGGAAAATGTTCGCCACTAATCCGCTGCGACTAGATATCCATGGCTAGGGCAATGACTCCGTGGAATGAGCGGTTACGCTGTACCTCGGTGGGTATTTTATTATCACGCCGGTCGCCATCAGAGATAAGGTTGTGGACCTGCACATTGCGCCCGGCAGGGGTAACCGGGTGATGCGGGCCGTGCGTTTGCTGCAACTGTTGGACGAAGCCCGGGCGCTGGAAGAGGGCCCAACCGATCAGCCTCCAGCCATCCTCAGGCCATTCAAGCACAGCCCCAATGAAAAAACGTAGCGTTGAGGGGCGGAGTGGACTTCGAATAAGACGGTGCAGCTCTAAGAGGTACCGCAAGCGCTTACCTTCTCATGCGGTCACTATGGGGAGGTAAGCGCGTCGGCGATCGCTGCCCGTCCGCTTACTTACTGCCAATTTTCTTCTGCTCATTAGCAAACTATCACTAGCGGGCGGCCCAGCATTTAGAAAAAAGGCGCTGGTTACAAGTGTGTTATTCTTGCTGTCACACCTTATAGAATGTGGCTTTCGCGGTTCGCTCAGGCAGGTCCGGTACTTGGGTAAAGCCATCGCCGCAGCCACAACCAGGCAGGGGTGCGCAAAGAGCGCGCTTCCGGTGGGCAAGGTTATGATTAGGAATGAAAGAGTGCAAAAATATATTATCAGCTTAGTTATGCTTTTTTGTGCTGGCTGCACAACCCCTCAACTTCGTGAAAATAACGATTCTATACCCCTTGATGAGAATGGATATATTGCGGGTAGTTTTATACATAGTACTCGTGAAAGCTATGCAAGGCTGGCTTTAGAATTAAAGGAAAAATCCAACTCGAAACTTACCCTTATAGAACTCCATCTACCTAAAAATTATCGTCCAATTGATTTGGTGGGTGTAAAACCAGGTATATATAAAATTAACTCGCTAACAAGGCTGGCTGCATCAGGTGGCTATATCAGTAAGAAAGAAATAAATATCAATGAAATCGAATCAGAATTTGAAGTTAAACCTGGATACATATACTACATCGGTGATTACGATGGACAATCAACAAATGAAATTACTTCTTTCATAGTGATTGGGGCAGCTGCTTCAGCAAGTACAAATCATGATGAGGCTTTACGAATTAGTGGACAAGAATTAAACGCAGTCAAAGAAAAAATACTTACCCATTACCCAGAATTTGGCAACTTGGAAGTATTAGATGTTTTCAATCTAAACAAGTAAAGGTGCCGAATGCAAAAAATCTGCGTCCGTGCTTTCGGGGTTACCACCCAAAAGGAAGGTCAGATGAAAAAAAACACCACTATAAAAAGCAGCTTTAATCTAAAATTCAAGCGGGAAGCTACGCAGCTGGCTGTTGACTATAGGTAGACAGAAAAATGACCTGTGAAGCATGGCAGTGAGAAAAGCTACCATGGAATTGCAGGTGCGAAGACTCAGTAAAGAGCGAGGCGGTGGAGTATTCCCCAATAGCGAATCACCGGAGCACCCTGGCGTTGTAGGCTGGTCAGAGTTTTCTGCTCACCCTCTCCCAGACGTTATATCACTCCCCAGGGAACAATTTCCCAGTAGACGATTGTCACCAAGAAAGACGGTGAGAGATATGCCCGTTCAAATAGCAGGGTATTGATCAGCGAAAGCGCCTTTGCCAGCTGAACGGTGAACTTTCCATAGGGGCCAATCCCTGCCTTGATAAAGCGTTGATATCTGTCTCCCAATTACAGCTGACCCATCAGGCCGGGCACTTGTTATCCATTAAACGTCGCCCGGATGGAGCCATAGGTCAGCTTCATTTTGGATGGATCAAGGGGGGCTTTGAAGAAGGCATGGTAGTGTCCCAGGGGATTGATAAGCACCACCTGGGAGCCGTGATCCACGGTGTAGTTGTCACCTTCCAGTACTACTTTATTAAAGGGGACATTGAGCTGGCTGGCAAAACGTTTGATCTCAATGAAATCGCCGGTAACACCGCGAAAATCCTTGTTAAAGTAGTTGACATATTGGTGTAACACGTCTGGCCTGTCTCGGCTGGGATCGACAGTGACCAGCAGAATATCCGTGTCTGCACGGGCAGTTTCGTCGAGCATTTGATAAAAGCGGTTCAGGGTCGACAGGGTTGTGGGGCAGATATCGGGACAATGGGTAAAGCCAAAGAATACCAGTGTCCACTGCCCGGCCAGGCTTTCTGTATCAAATGTCTCACCGGTGTCAGAAATCAGGCGGAAGTTATCAAGGATGCGTGCCCGCTGTAATTTTACCGCACCATTTAAACGTAGCTCTGCATCGCTAATCACCCGCGGTTGAGTCAGTTTGTGCAAAAAGCCCGCCAGAACGGCCACTATAAACAATACCAGAATGGCAACCGTGATCCAGATGCCGCGTTTTTGCTGAGAGGTGAGTTCCCCGATTGTGTTGTTCATTGATTTATACCGCTATCAGGTAGTGGTCCAGTAACATAATGCAAAAGAGTGCCATTAAATAAATAATGGAATATTTAAAGGTTTCCATACCGGCGTTGGGGTCACGGCCCCGCAGCATGGCAATGCTCCAGTAGAAAAAGCCCAGACCCAGCACAACAGCCCCCAGAAGGTAGAGCCAACCGAGCATGGCCGTGGCAAAGGGCAGTAAACTCACAGCGAACAAAATAAAGGTATACAGCAGGATATGCAGGTTGGTATAGGGTACGCCGTGGGTGACCGGCAGCATGGGTACATCGGCACGGGCGTAGTCCTCCTTGCGATGCACGGCCAGCGCCCAGAAATGCGGCGGGGTCCAGGCAAAGATAATCAGAACGAGCAAAAGGGCGTGCCCGTGGATTTCCCCGGTCACGGCTGTCCAGCCGAGTAATGGTGGTGCTGCGCCGGCCAGGCCCCCAATAACAATATTTTGCGGTGTGGCGCGCTTCAAAAACATGGTGTAAATCACCGCATAACCCAGCAGGGAAGCCAGGGTTAGCCAGGCAGTGAGTGCGTTGACAAAAAAGAGTAGGATCGACTGTCCGAGCAGGCCCAGTAACAGGGCAAAAAGGAGCGCCCTGCGCGGTTCCACCCTGCCTCTCGCTATTGGTCGGTTGCTGGTGCGCGCCATTTTAATGTCAATATGCCGGTCAACCAGGTGATTGACCGTGGCAGCACTACCGGCACAGAGCGCAATACCCAGGTTTCCCAGTAGCAGTACGGGCAAGGGAACCGCACCTGGAACAGCCAGTAACATGCCGATCAGTGCGGTGAGAATCATCAACAGCACCACCCGGGGCTTGGTGAGTTCAAAGTAATCCCGCCAGCCAGAGTGCTGTATTCTCGCAGAGTGAATGGCCATAATTCCGCCTGTTATTGTGTTTGCTTCAAGACATTATTTGCCCGGTTTGCATGCACTGGTTGGGTGATTTGTAGGTGGTAGCAGAAGGTTAAAATAACCAGCAACAACAACGCTGCCCCGGCGTTGTGTGCCACTGCAACCGGCAGGGGTAGGAACATCACCACATTGGCGATTCCCAGACCCACCTGTAAGAGCACCGCGCCAGCCAGGGCCAGGGCCCATGCCCGTGATGCTGCACGCCAGGCCCGTACCGCCAGGGACAGAACCAGTAGTGTTACCAACAGGGCGCCCAGGCGGTGGGTGAAATGGATTGCTGTGCGCGCATCGCTTTCCAGGGCGCCTCCGAGATAATTTGGTCCAATCTGCTGGGCGATATTGAAGCCCTCGCGGAAATCCGCCTGGGGCCACCACTGTCCCTGACAAGTGGGAAAATCCACACAGGCCAGTGCCGCGTAGTTGGCACTGGTCCAGCCGCCCAGGGCGATCTGAAACACAACCGCCACGGCGGCCAGCAATGCCAGGGGGCGTAAATTCTGCAGGGCACGAAACGCATGCAGGGGGATATACCGGTCCCGCTTGCGCAGACGCTCGACGATCAGCCACAACATCGACAGTGTCGCCATACCGCCCAGCAGGTGAGCAGTCACCACTTGTGGCCACAGCTTTAAGGTGACTGTCCACATTCCGAAGGCAGCCTGCAGCAGGATCAGGGCCATCAGGATTTGTGTCTGCTTAAACGTCCGCTGGGCGCGGCGGCGCCAGGCGAGACAGGTCAGGGCAGCTACCAGCAATAACAAGGCGCCGGCAAAATAGCGATGCACCATCTCGGGCCAGGTTTTGCTGACATCGACTGGCGCATCGGGAAAAGCGCTGTTGGCTATCTGAATCTCATGTCGCTCGTCCGGCCAGGTGAGATGGCCATAGCAGCCCGGCCAGTCGGGACACCCCAGACCGGCGCCGACCAGCCTGGTGAAGGCGCCCAGCACAACCACCACGACGGCGAGGGCACAAGCGGCCAGAGCCAGTCTCAGCCGCCATCCAGAGCGCGGCTTTTGAACGGCAATCGGTTGCATTTCTGCCCCACTACTGCTCATAGGAGTACTTCAGTAAACGTTTAATATCCTTTAACCATTGATTTCCGCTATGGTGATTGTCATAAGCCATCATGGCGAAACCCTGCTGATCGATGAGCACCGCTCTGATATCGGCAATATTTTGGTGGGCGGTCTGCTCTTGTAGGGCCAGCAAGCGCTCCCGGTTCAATTGCAGCACCTTCAGGCGGGGATGCTCCTGCCTGAGTTTCTCTGTCTTATCGGCTGTCAGGGGCTCACCGGTGACCAGCAGTCTTTCCACACGGTTGGCTTTCTCACCCAGGCGGATATGTACTTGTCGGCTGGTGTACAAAAGTTTCTCGCATTCCTCTCCGCACGCCATACCACTTAGTATTAAATAGCGCCATTTTGGGGCGTCTTTTCCGATGAGCGAGACTTCCTCTTCGCCTTGAATAAACGACACCTCTGAGAGGTTGACCGGCGGTTGAAGCAATTCGCCTTGATTAAGCGTGCCTTCCGGCAAACCGGTACCCGTATAAAAAACGATATAGGCGGCAACGATAGGCAGTACGACGGAAGCGACAATGGAGATGCCCTGCAGTTTCCTCCGCCTTGGGAAGTGACTGCCCTGGGAGCTGTGAGCGGAAAGTGGTGCCCGGCCATTATTTTCCATTTTGAAAATTCCTCGATGTACTTCTATTTATTTTCATACTTGGAAAGTGCGGAAAAACGGGTAGCGGTAAACGCCCACAGAATGGCTAGTACCACGGCCATGGTAAACCACTGGAGGGCATAGGCTCTGTGACGCTCGGGTCCGCTGTTTATCCACAGCCAGTCTGTGACCAGAGCGGCATTTGAATCGGCACTGAGCCGTAGGGACCACTTTTCATTATTGACCCCCAGAGCGCGTGTAAACCGCGTATCCAGGCTTTGAATTCTGCGCTCTGGAAGTGTTTCTGGCAAATGCTTTGTTGGTGTTGATTCGGCTACTGGATATAGAAAGCCGTTAATCGTTCTTATTCCCTGTGAAACCGGAATTTTGGGAAGAAGTGTGCGTCGGTTGGGTGCGGGAACCCATCCCCGATTGATCAGCCAGTGTGCCTCGGGGGTAACAAAAACCTGCAGGACCTCATAACCAATACGGCCGGCGCGGGTGCGATTATCCAGAAGAAAATAGTCTTCAGCAAAAAAGCCCGTTAATTTGATCGGGGTATAGCGTTCAAATCCACGCATCATTGCCGGCTCTACAGGTTGTGCGGAGAGTCTGGCGTTGAGTTCAGCGCTTAACACCGCCTTCTCTCCGGCTCTTTGCAACTGCCAAAGCCCCAGTGCAATCAGAATGGGAAAAAGCCCGGCGGAGAGCAGGGTTACAGGCCAGTTACGAATCAGTGGTACACTGATCTTTTTCGCTGGCAAAGATGGAATATCCACTGTCATGCACAACTACAACCGGTGGTGGAAAAGAGTAATATGTGGCTGAAACTACTAATTGTGGCCCTGTTTTTGGCGGTGCTGGCCAGCCTGTCCAGCGCCTTGTTTTTTCTTTTGAAAGACATGGGCGCCCCCCAGTCAAAGCGTACCCTGTATGCCCTGGGTGTCAGAATCGCTCTTGCTGCCCTGTTGTTACTGGCAATCTGGTATGGATTTGAAAGTGGCATTTTGGCAAAAACGGCTCCCTGGGCACAAAAATACTAGCTGCGGGGGTGTATCCGCTTTGCAAGCAGTACCATTCACCCGGGGAGCCTATTTTGCTGAACCCCACTATCAGGCACCGAGCACATAAACAAAAATAAACAGGCCGACCCAAACAACATCCACAAAATGCCAGTACCAGCTGGCGGCCTCAAACCCGAAATGATCATCCGGTTTAAAATGATGGGCAATAACGGAACGCAACAGCATAATCAGCAGCAAAATTGTTCCCAGTGTGACATGCGCACCGTGAAAGCCCGTGAGCATAAAAAACGTGGTCCCATAGACACCCGATTCCAGTGTCAGCCCCAGATGTTGGTAGGCTTCGTAGTATTCCATTGCCTGTAGATAGAGAAAGCCAATCCCCAGTAACACGGTAAGCCCCAGCCAAATATTGAACTTGTTGCGCTGGCCTTTTTTCAGGAACACATGGGCAATATGCACGGTAACGCTAGAGGAGAGCAGAATAAGGGTATTCCACAACGGTAAGTGCCAGGGATCGATGACGGCTTTTGGCCCGAGAAATTTTGCATTATCCCCATGGGCGGCGGCGTCCGGTGTAACATACAAAGGCCAGGTACTTTGAAAATCCTCCCACAACATATTGGAGGAGCCCAGCGCCCCTTCTCCCCCAAGCCAGGGCACCGAAAAATTCCTAATGTAGTACAGGGCGCCGAAAAAGGCGGCAAAGAACATCACTTCGGAAAAAATAAACCACCCCATGCCCCACACGTATGAGCGCTTCAATTGCTCGCTGTTCAAGCCGGCCATATTTTCCCTGATGACCGCAGCAAACCAAAACCACAAAACCGCAGCCATGGTTAAAGCGCCGGTAAAGAAAATATAGGAGCTTCCATCGTTGATCCAATTCGCAGCGCCAAAGGCAACCAAAAACAAGCCGATGGTGGCAAATATTGGCAGTTTGGACTGCTCTGGCACATAGTAACTGCTTTCACTAGCCATAGTTTTTATCCCTCTCGCGCGGAGCTGGTTCTACTCTTGTTGGGGTTGTTTGAGACCCTCTCTGTAACGTCAAACAGCGTATAGGAGAGAGTGATGGTATTGACACTTGGCGGAAGATCCGGATCGACAACAAAGCGCAGGGGTAATTCCTCCCCCTCTCCCGCCTTGAGTGCCTGTTGATTGAAGCAAAAACACTCCGTTTTGTGAAAATATTCCGCAGCCTTAAACGGCACCAGGCTCGGGATTGCCTGGCCAATCATGTCCCTGTTCGTTGGGTTAAAGGCCAGGAATGCGGTATCCATGATCTCACCGGGATGCACTTTTACCGACAGTACACTCGGGGCAAATGTCCAGGGCATATTTTTATTATTGCTCGCCAAAAACTGCACCGTAACGAGTCTGCTGGTATCAACGGCGGCGGGCACGGCCTCATAGCGCCCGCCGGTCTTTCCATTCAGGCCGGTAATCTCGCAAAAGGCATCGTAAAGGGGCGGCATAATAAAAATGGCAAATACCAGCATACTGGCGGCAAGCGCCAGCAGTTTCGCTGATATTTTTGTGTTTTCACTAAACTGCATTGGTTACGAGGCTTCTATCGAACAGCCGGGGGGGTACTGAAAGTATGGTAGGGTGCGGGAGATGGCACCGTCCACTCTAGCCCCTGGGCGTTGTCCCAAACCCCTTCCGATGCTTTTTTGCCACCCATGACCGTGCGCACCACATTAAACAGGAATACCACCTGCGCAGCGCCGAACAGAAAAGCGCCCACACTGGCAATCTGGTTAAAATCGGCAAACTGAAGGGCATAGTCAGGGATGCGCCGGGGCATACCGGCGAGACCGACAAAATGCATTGGAAAGAAGGTAAGGTTCAGGCCGACGAATGCCAGCCAGAAGTGCACTTTGCCCATGGTTTCGTTGTACATATGCCCGGTCCATTTCGGCAGCCAGTAATAGACTCCTGCGGTAATGGAGAAAATTGCCCCGGGGACAAGTACGTAGTGGAAGTGCGCCACTACGAAGTAAGTATCGTGGTATTGAAAATCCGCCGGCGCTATTGCGAGCATCAGACCGGAAAAACCGCCAATGGCAAATAGTATGATAAAGGCCACGGCAAAGAGCATCGGGGTCTCAAAGGTCATGGAACCACGGAACATGGTGGAAACCCAATTAAAGATCTTCACCCCGGTGGGTACGGCAATCAACATGGTGGCGTACATGAAGAAAAGTTCACCGGCGATGGGCATACCAACCGTGAACATATGGTGTGCCCAAACAATAAAGCTTAAAAAAGCGATGGAGGCAGTTGCATACACCATGGAGCTGTAGCCAAACAGGGGCTTGCGGGCAAAAGTGGGGATAATGGCCGAGATAATACCGAAAGCCGGTAAAATCATAATATAAACCTCGGGGTGCCCAAAGAACCAGAATACATGCTGGAAAAGCACCGGATCACCGCCACCGGCTGCGTTAAAGAAACTGGTGCCAAAGTGGATATCCATCAGCATCATGGTCACCACGCCGGCCAGTACCGGCATAACGGCAATCAACAGGTAAGCGGTGATCAGCCATGTCCAGGCAAACAGCGGCATTTTCATCAGGGTCATGCCGGGTGCCCGCATATTCAGTATGGTGGCGATGATGTTGATCGCTCCCATAATTGAGGAAGCGCCCAGGATATGGATGGCGAAAATAAAGAAAGTCACACTGGGGGGCGCATATTCTGTGGACAGGGGCGCATAAAAAGTCCAACCGAAGTTGGGCGCCCCCCCTTCCATAAAGAGCGTTGAAACGAGCATGGCAAAGGCAAAGGGCAGTATCCAGAAACTCCAGTTATTCATGCGCGGCAGAGCCATATCCGGGGCGCCGATCATCAATGGGAGCATCCAATTGGCAAGCCCCACAAAAGCGGGCATTACCGCGCCGAAAACCATGATCAAGCCATGCATGGTCGTCATCTGATTAAAGAACTCCGGTTGCACAATTTGCAAACCGGGCTCGAATAACTCTGCGCGAATAATCAGCGCCATACAGCCGCCGAGGAAAAACATCGCAAAACTGAACCACAGGTACATGGTGCCGATGTCCTTGTGGTTGGTGGTATAAACCCACCGCTTAAATCCAGCTTGAGGACCGTGTGCCATTCCGAATTTCCTCCGGGCGCTTACTGCTTATTTTTGAAGTTGAGGATATCAATGGGCTGGATGGTGTCGCCCATATCGTTGCCGAAGGCATTGCGTTGGTAGGTGATCACTGCGGCGAGATCCACTTCGGACAGTTGTTCCCCAAATGCCTGCATGGCCGGGTTTGTCTTAGAGCCGTTGATCACAATATCCAAGTGGCCGTCCAGGGGGCCGGTGGCGATTTTGGACCCGGCAATTGCCGGGAATACGCCGGGAACGCCCTGTCCGTTGGGTTGGTGACACGCAGCGCAGGCGCGGTTGTAGACCGCTTCACCCCGAGTGAATAAATCTTCAAAGGTAAAGGTTTTTTCCGTAAGCTCACGCGTTTTTGCCGCAGTGGCTGCGCGGCTGTCGAGCCAGGCGGTGTATTCCTCTTCCGGAACCGCCTTGACGACAATGGGCATAAATCCGTGGTCCTTGCCACACAACTCCGCACATTGGCCGCGGTAAATGCCCGGTTCTTCAATGCGGGTCCAGGCCTCGGTAATAAAGCCCGGTATCGCATCCCGTTTGACGGCCAGATCCGGTACCCACCAGGCGTGGATCACATCATTGGCAGTTACCAGGAAGCGGATTTTTTTCTGGATCGGCACTACCAGTGGCTCATCGACTTCGAGCAGGTAGTTGGCCCCTTTGGGCAGCTGATTGTCGATCTGTGCCCTGGGCGTGGAAAGGTTTGAGAAGAAGGAGACCTCGGAGCCCAGGTAATCATACCGCCATTTCCACTGGTACCCGGTGATCCTGATTTCTAGATCCGCGTCTTCGGTATCGTAGATGTCGTACAGTGTTTGGGTTGCCGGAATCGCCATCAGAATCAGGATGACGGTGGGGATGATCGTCCAAACCAGTTCTACCGCAGTGCTCTCGTGGAACTGCGCAGCTTGGTAACCTTTGCTCTTGCGGTGGCGCCACATGCTGTAAAACATGACAGCGAATACCAGGACACCAATGGCCACACAAATCCAAAAAATCAACATGTGCAGCTCATAGGTGGATTGGGCAACTTCTGTTACCCCGCGGGGCATATTGACCCCCCAGCGCTCAACAGTCTCCTCTTCCGCCAGTGCAGAGTGGGCGGACAGCGAAGCAGCCAGCAAGGCGAACAGCCGGTGAAAGCCTTTCAACATCGCCTACAGATCTCCGTGGTTGCGGGTTTCATGAAACCCGTAATTTTTATTTCTGGCCGCTGGCCCTCACGGAATAACTGAAATACCTCTGTGCCGAGGATCGGTACAGGGTTAATTCCACACAAAATTTGTGGACATACTGTAGTAACACAAGACTACATACACTGAGTGGGGATAGGCCCCACGATACTGCTATCAGTGCAACTTGTTATTTTGATCAAAAGATTTTTACTTCAGATGCCGTCACCCCGGAAGGTACAACCAACAACCTATGTTTCTTTTTTTGTTGCAGCTACTGCAGGTGCAAAAGGAACATATTGCCGACGAAAAGTCAATCAGAGCTGGCAATGAAAAATGATCCTGACATTTTGCTTAGGGGGAATGAGGCGAAGGCAGTGTCCCATATGGTTGAGCAGAGTTTCCCAGGGATACGCCGATACAAAGGGCGGCTGTCACAAAGCGAATATTGTCTGAAGGAAAAATACCCGAGAACAGTCGTACACATATGTTGTTAAGGCGTGGGAGCGCGATACTGGTTTTTTGCCCATATTTCAGGTAATAAAAAGGCATGAAAGACAGATAAAACCAATTTTTAGTGCGCCAAAAAAGATCCATAAACGGTATGCTTCGTCCCCTGGCACGGTTTGCCGGATACTCTCCGACACCGCCACATGCCGGAGTTTTGGTTCCGAACCCGCTTGGCTTTTACACTGTGATTTGCCTGGCCTTACCTGGTAGCGTACTTCCCCATCCGGTCTGTGACCGGGAAAAGGCACAGCGCCAGCGCCGCACACACGTACTCCCCCAGTGGACGATCTCACCCGACTTTTGAGTGAACTCTCTCGATGCAGCATGCTCAACCTGAAATACAACCCCTGGGCCGGGTGTGGAACCTGGCCTGGCCGATGATTTTGAGCAATATCTCAATCCCGCTGCTGGGCGCTGTGGATACAGCGATTCTGGGTCACCTGCCTGTGCCGGAATATCTCTCTGGTGTCGCTATTGGAGCCAGTGTCATGTCCCTGCTGCTGTGGGCATTTGGCTTTTTGCGCATGGGCACTACGGGGCTGGTGGCGCGCAGCCAGGATGGCGGCGCCGACTGGCTGTTGCGCGCAGGGTTAATGGCACTGCTTTTGGGCGTTTTGCTGCAGGTTTTTGCCTTCTCCCTGGTGGAATCCATCGTTGGCTGGATGAACGCCAGTCCGACGGCGACGCCCCACGCCCTGGCCTATCTCCACATTCGCTTGATCAGTGCGCCAATAGCACTGGTTAATTTCGCTATTCTGGGTTTCTTTATCGGCAGGCAGGACAGCCGAGCGCCGCTCTATATCCTTCTTGCGGCGAATCTGCTGAATATCGGCCTGGATTTTCTCTTTATTCTGGGCCTCGGGCTCGGTGCCAGAGGGGCCGCAGCAGCGACCGTATGTGCAGATGTCTTTGCTTGTATTCTTGGACTGCGCCTGCTCAGTCGGATCGACGGTGCCATTTGGAGCACTATCGCCGCGCAGCTGCGCAAACGCGGATTTTTCCCCTGGGTTGATCGCAGGCCATGGATACAGCTTTTGCAAATCAATGCGGATCTGTTTGTGCGTACCTGTTTGCTGCTGCTGACTTTCACATTCTTCACGGCTCAGGGTGCAGCCCAGGGAGACGCTGTACTTGCGGCCAACGCCATTTTGTTGCAGCTGCTGATGATGGTCTCCTACGCTCTGGATGGCTTTGCACATGCTACCGAAGCCCTGATCGGTGAAGCCGTGGCCAAACAATCGGGTAAGGGGTTTCACGCCACCGTTTACAGTGCGGGTATCCTGGCTCTGGGCAGTGCCGCGGGTTTGACCGCGATATTGGTGTTGGGGCAACCGGTTATTTTAACCTTGTTTACCGATATAGGGTCCGTGATTGACCAGGCAAAACGGGTCTACTGGTGGTTGTGCGCCCTGCCGCTTCTGGCGGTATGGAGTTATCAGCTCGACGGGGTATTTATCGGTGCGGGCAGAAGCCGGCAAATGCGCGACACCATGTTTATCGCGACTATTTTGGTTTTCTTTCCCAGCTGGTGGCTCACACAAGGCTGGGGCAATCATGGTATTTGGTTTAGCTTTCTTTTGTGGATCAGCGCACGATCCCTGGGCCTTGCTGGTTATTATCAATACTATACGGCAACCAAATCCTGGGTAGAATAAATTCCACCGGTAGTTATTTATGCGGGGGCATACGAGGGCAACAGACCCGCGGATTCGGGCTGTATCAAGGCTGGACAGGAATCTGCTTTTGCACCACGATTTGGGTATAATCGGCAAAAAAGGGTCCCTCCCCCTGTAATATTGCGCGATTGAGATCCAGCACCTGGGATCTGAGGTTTTGATCGTAAAAGTACAGGCTGTTGCCACGCACAGTGTATTTGCCGTGATTTTTTGCCAACAACTTATTGAAAGCGGAAATCCGTTTTAGATAGGTTTCCGCTTTTTTTGCTGAGAAATTTCCAGGTTGATAAAAATCGAGGACATCAGCATTTATTCTCTGAAAAATATATGTCTTCTCAGCGTCGGAAAATCCGTATTCCTGCAATTGTGTATTGATATCTCTGCGCAAGTCCGGCAGATACCTGCTGGCCGCCTGGGCAGACTCCATCAAAGCGCCGATCATGCGTTCCCGTTTATGCAAAAATTTGCGTTTTTTTAGCTGCCGGGGTCCTGAAAATTCACTGGGTGAAAATTTTCCCAATGGTTTGAATATGGTGATATGCTGCAAATTGCTGTTTCTGCTCAGCTGCTCGCAGATTTTTACTGCATACTTCCATTTTTTAAAGGGTTCGCCATGCAGGATTTTCTGTGGCAGTTGCCGTGCTGTGGTACTAAGTGTCTCCTCCTGTTGGCGGTAAAAATCCGGGCGCGCGCGCCAATCATTCGTCTGCAGGCGAAAAAGGGTTAAAATTCCTTGGTTGACACAACTGGCGAGCAAAGAGGCAACTTGCTGTTGTTGGTCTTTTTTAACTGCACGATAGTGATTCAAGCCGTACAGCCCGGCTACTGTGGCAAGTACCAGCGCGGTCGAAAATAGGTATATTTTTTTCACTTTTTATTTTCTTTTCCAGGAAAAATCAATTTTACTGCTTCCTCACGCCCCGCTTTGGTCCAGGTCTTGTTTACCCGGGTTTGCAACTCTGCAGATGCAGATTGCAAGCGGATTTCATCCACAAACCCGCAGGAAACGCACTCCCGATAATTTTTTCCACCCCTCCAATAATTTACGATTCTGTCCATTTCACTGCAACGCGGACAGACCGCACCGGCAATAAAGCGTTTTTTCAGCGCTTTTTTATCTTCTCCCGGAACATCATTATTTGGCATGACTACGGCTCACTATTACATGATCTGCGGACTTTTCAGGCCGGGCTGATACTCTGTTCCTGCTCCTCGATGGCGGAGTGGCGCAACAGTGCATCTATTTTTGGTTCCCGGCCGCGAAACTCGGTAAACAGCGCCAGGGCATCGCGGCTGCCGCCCAGTTCAAGAATAGTGTGCAGGAATTTTTCTCCGGTGGCGCGATCAAAAATGCCTTTTTCCTCAAAAAGGGAAAAAGCATCGGCAGAGAGCACTTCCGCCCACTTGTAGCTGTAATAGCCTGCGGCATAGCCTCCGGAAAAAATATGGCTGAAGGCGTGCTGGAAACGATTTTCCCGGGCCACCGGTACCACTGCCACTTCAGAGCGCACGGTATTTAACAGCTGGTGAATTTTCTCAGCAGACATTGCCTCTGCACAGGCATGCAGGCGAAAATCAAACAGGGCAAATTCCAGTTGGCGCAGGGTAAACATGGCGGACTGGAAATTCCTAGCCGCCAGCATTTTATCCAACAGCGCCTGGGGGAGGGCTTCACCACTTTGGTAGTGGGAAGAGATCATCGGGATCACAGCTGCTTGCCAACACCAGTTTTCCAGGAACTGGCTGGGCATTTCCACCGCGTCCCAGGCCACGCCATTGATGCCTGAGACCGCGGCCACATCCATTGTTGTCAGCATGTGGTGCAGGCCGTGGCCAAACTCGTGGAACAGGGTGGTGACTTCGGAGTGTGTGAGCAGAGAGGGCATCTCCCCCGCGGCGGGGCTGAAGTTACACACCAGATAAGCGATCGGCAGCTGCAGCCCCCGCCCGGTTTTACGCCGGCTGCAGACGGTATCCATCCAGGCTCCACCGCGCTTTTGCTCGCGGGCAAAGGCATCCAGGTAGAATCCGGCAATACGCTCTCCGCCTTTGAGAAGCCAGAAGAACTGTACATCTTCGTGCCAGGTGGCAACCGAGCTGTCCGCTTCCACGGCAATCCCAAACAGCCTCTCCACCAGGGTAAAGAGGCCCTCGACAACCTTTGTGTAGGGAAAGTAGGGGCGCAGCGCTTCCTGGCTGACGGCGTAACGCTGCTGTTTGAGTTTTTCCGATACCCAGGCGATATCCCAGGGCTGTATATCCTCTAACCCGTACGCTGTGCGGGCAAATTCCCGCAACTCGGCCATCTCCCGTTCAGCCGCCGGCTTGGCCCGCCCGGCAAGGTCGTTGAGAAATTCCAGTACGCGCTCGGTGCTCGGTGCCATCTTACTGGCCAGGGACAGCTCTGCGTAGTTGGCCATGCCAAGCAGTCTGGCCTGTTCGGTACGCAGGGACAGGATGGTTTCCATCAGCGTGGAGTTATCGTAGGTTCCGCCATTGGGGCCAACCTCCGAGGCGCGACTGACAAATGCCGTATGGACCTCTTGGCGCAACGCGCGATTGTCCGCATGGGTCATGACTGCCAGGTAGCTGGGCCCTTCCAGGGTGATCAGCCAGCCCGCCAGGTTTTTGTTTTTAGCCGCACTGCGTGCAGCCGCCAGCGCGGTTTGCGGCAGTCCGGCCAGCGCAGCTGCATCCTCGGTGTGCCAGGTCCAGGCATTGGTGGCATCCAGCACATTGTTGGCAAACCGGCTGGACAGCTGTGCCAGACGCCGGCAGTTTTCCGCAAACTGTTCGCGCGCCTCACCGTGTAGACCGACACCGCCCAACTCAAAATCCCGTAGTCCCAGCTCTATCGACTGCTTCCGCGGCTGTGGCCAGCTTTCAAATTCCGGCGCGCCGGCAAGCTGCTGGTAGACCGCGTACAGGTCTTGGTTCTGTCCCTGCTCGGCCCAGTAGGCAGTGACTTGAGCGAGCGCTGCTTCATAAGGGGCGCGCCACTGGCCGCTCAACACACTGTTGAGGTGGCTCACCGGGGAGAAAGCGCGATTGAGTTGGTCTTGTGCCTGCTCCAGGGGGACTAACGTGCTCTCCCAGCCGGGACTCTTGAGACCCCGCTGCAATTGCTGACGACAACGGGCAATCAGCTCCGAGATCGCCGCTTCCACCTGTTGTGGCTGCAGTTGGTCAAAGGGGGGAAGCTGGGGAAGACTCAGTAATGGATTGGACATACAAGACCCTGTGCTCGAAATGGGATACCGCTATCATAGAGGATTCATTGTACAGGAGCTTGTTCATGTCCCCACTGCGCAGCTACAGCGATGCTGTTGGCGAAAAAGTCCCGCAAATTGGCAAAGGGGTGTATATCGATCCACAGTCGACGGTGATCGGCGATGTCTGTTTCGGAGACGATTGTTCCGTGTGGCCCATGGCCGTGGTGCGCGGTGATATGCACCGGATTCAGGTGGGCGCGCGCACCAGTGTACAGGATGGGGCGGTGCTGCATATCACCCACGCGGGCCCCTTCAACCCCGACGGCTGGCCATTGGTTATTGGCGAGGACGTCACCATTGGCCACAAAGCCTGCCTACACGGCTGTACGCTCGGCAGTCGGGTGCTGGTTGGCATTGGTGCGATTGTGCTCGATGGCGCAATCATCGGGGACGACGTGGTGCTGGCGGCAGGTGCGCTGGTGCCACCGGGCAAAACCCTGCAAAGTGGGTATCTTTATGTGGGCGCCCCCTGCAAGAAGGTGCGAGCGCTGACGGCGGGGGAAAAAGCCTTTTTTCGTTACTCCGCTGAAAATTATGTGAAATTGAAGGACCGGTACCTGATGCACGGGCGATCCTGAACCTTTGTGCCCACAAACAGCCAGTCTCACACAAGCCGGACCGCCTCCCGTGCTGCTGTCTTGTTTCCGCCGTTGCCGGACAGGCGCCTTAAAAGTGGGTGACAACGTTGTCATATCCCTGCTTCGTGATTAGAATGGGGACATAATGAACCGTTGCGGAACGAAGCGCATGGCGACCATCAAAGACGTGGCAAAACTGGCTGGGGTGTCCTTCAAAACGGTCTCAAGGGTAATCAATCGCGAACTTTCTGTGGGCGAGGAACTCAGGGAGCGGGTATGGATGGCGATTAAGGAACTGGACTACCAGCCCAACATATCCGCCCGGCAATTGCGCGGCGGGGCCAGCTTTATCGCTTTTATCTATGACAATCCCAACAGCCACTATGTCATCGACATGCAGCACGGCATTCTCTCTGAGTGTTGCGAACAGGGGTTTGAACTGCTGATTCACCCGGTGCATGCCTCTGGTGGCGCGGTTGCCGAGAAGCTGGAGCGCCTGGTCCGCACAAGTCATATTGCCGGTTTGGTACTGACCCCGCCCTTCTCGGAGTCTTCGGAGCTGATTGCAGCGCTGGTGAGGCAGAATGTGCACTTTGTGCGCATTCTGTCCGCGTCGGCCGCGCCCGATGACCTTGGGCCCTGCGTTTTCGTCGATGACTTTCAGGCGGCCTTTGACATCACCGAGTTCCTGCTTGGCCTGGGCCATCGACATATCGCCTTTTTGGGCGGGGATATGGCGCACCGCTCCAGTGTCGAACGCCTTAACGGTTATAAGGTTGCGCTTGAGCAGCACCATATCCCCGCCGACGAACAACTGGTGCTTGAGGGCCAGTACAGTTTTGACTCCGGCGCAGAGCGGACCCACAAATTGCTGCAGTCGCACAAACCGCCCAGCGCAATCTTTGCCAGTAACGATGAAATCGCAGCTGGTGCCCTGTTTGCTGCGCGCATTGAGCGGGTTGACGTACCCCGGGCGCTGTCGATTGTGGGGTTTGAGGACAGCCCGTTTTCACGCCAGAGCTGGCCCAAGCTGACCACTGCGCACCAACCCAATGCCGCGATTGCGGGCCAAGCCACGCGCCTGCTGATAGAGGACATCCGTCGGCAAAGACGGGATTGCACCGATGAGGCAGTGCAGCGCAACACCGGCTTTAGTCCCAAACTGATTGTGCGCGATTCAACCTGTGCGGTAATACCCTGATGTTTGCACTCTACTGCGAAAAGATTTTCGATGGCGAAGTTTGGCTGCAAGACCATGCCGTCCTGGTGCAGGGCGGCAATGTCAGCGCTCTGCTCCCCGGCAATGCGGTCCCGACAAAAGTACAGACCCAGGTGCTGGAAGAGGGCTACCTGGTGCCTGGCTTTGTCGATCTCCAGGTCAATGGGGGTGGCGGCCTAATGCTCAACAGTGCACCGGCGTTGGCCACCGTCGAGTGCATGGCCCGCGCCCACCGCGGGCGCGGCACCACAGCCCTGCTGCCAACGGTGATCAGTGATCGCCGTGCCGTGTATGCCGCCGCGGTGGAGGCGGTGGTCGCCGCGCGGGCGGCCGGCCATTCCGGCATACTGGGCCTGCATATCGAGGGCCCGTTCTTCGCCCCCGCGCGGCGCGGCGCCCATCGCAAAGAGATGATTCGCCAAATCAGCTGCGGGGATATCGCCTGGTTGTGCGAACAGGCCAGACGCCTGCCGCTGCTGCTGACCCTGGCCCCCGAGCGCTGTACCCCGGAACAGATCCGGCAACTGAGCGAAGCGGGTATTCGCGTTTGCGCCGGCCATAGTGAGGCCAGTTTTGATCAGGTGCAGGCAGCACTCCAGGCGGGTCTTTCGGGCTTTACCCACCTGTACAATGCAATGAGTCCACTGACCGCCCGCGAACCGGGGATGGTGGGTGCAGCGCTGGCTGACGAAAACAGCTGGGTCGGTATTATCGCCGACGGCCACCATGTCCATGCTGCCAGCCTCAAGGTAGCGCATCGTGCCAAAGCGGCGGGGCGCCTGTATCTGGTGTCGGATGCCATGGCGACCGTGGGTGCCGCTGAGGCGGTATTTGAAATCTACGGCGAATCCATTCGCGAGCGGGGGGGGCGCCTGGTCAACCGCGAGGGCAGCCTGGCCGGCAGTGCTATTGGTCTGGCCGATGCGGTGCGCTACTGCCACCGGGAGGTGGGGCTGCCCCTGGCCGAATGCCTGCGCATGGCCTCCCTCTACCCGGCCAGTTTTCTCGGCCTGCAGGACAGCCTGGGCCGGCTGGCCGCAGGTGTACCGGCAAACCTGACCTGGCTCGACGGCGGGTTGCAGGTCCGCAAGACGTGGCTCGCGGGCGATGCCCGCAACCATCCCCCAAACCCGTAGGACAAAGACATTATGAAAGTTGTCATTCAGGAGGATGCCGCCGGTGTGGCCAGCTATGGGGCGGATCTCTTTCGCGACCAGCTATGGCGGAAGCCGGATTCCGTGCTGGGACTGGCAACAGGCTCTACGCCGTTCAGCCTGTACCGATTACTGATCGAGAGCAATCGGCGCGGAGAAATCTCCTTTGCCAGGGCGACCAGTTTCAATCTCGACGAGTACATGGACCTGCCTCCGGAACACCCCCAGAGCTACCGGCATTTTATGCAGAAACACCTGTTTGCCCATATTGATATAGACCCTGCCAGGACCCATGTGCCGCCGGGAAACGCGCTTGACCCGATCCGTGCCTGCAGTGACTATGAGCGGGCGATTGGAGCCGCCGGGGGGATCGATATCCAGTTGCTGGGAATAGGCCGCAACGGCCATATCGGCTTCAATGAACCCACCTCCTGCCTGACTTCCCGTACCCGGGTAAAAACCCTGACCCGGGAAACCATCGACGACAACGCCCGATTCTTCGCCGAGGGCGAACCCCAGCCGCACCTGTCCATTACCATGGGCATCGGTACGATTATGGAAGCGCGCCTGGTGGTGCTGCTGGCCACCGGAGAAAGCAAGGCCTCCGCCATCAAGGCCATGGTCGAGGGGCCTGTGTCCGCCTGGTGTCCGGCCTCGGCCCTGCAAATGCACCCCGCAACCGTGGTCATTATTGACCGGGCGGCGGCCGGCGCTTTGTCCGACCCGGACTTCTTCCGTCATATCGAGGCGGAAAACCAGGCCCTGCTGGCACGCCTGAAGGCGCGCAGCCATGCCTGAATCGGACAGGGCGGTTGGCGCGGAGCTGCACCTGGCTGAGGTTGGGAGAGATGCCCAGCTCCTGCGCATCTCGCTGGTGCCTGGTCCCAAGCCGTTGCCACGCAACTGGACACTGCACCTGGATCTGCCGCACGCGGTAACGGCGGGAGCGGGCACCCGGTTGCTGCGACAGGTCGGCAGCCATGTGGTCATTGCCCCTGTAAGACCCGACGACTCCACTGTGTCTATCTGTTTGCCGACGGGCAGCCTGCAGCGTCTAAGCGACCTGCCCAGGGGACTTTTCGTTGCCGGCGACAACGGCGTCACCGAGGTCCGGGTGGTATCCCATAGCCTCCCGGTCCCGCCACACAATGATCAGGCGCGCTCTGCGAAGGCCCCGCCCGCAGTGACGCCGGTTTGTCCATTGATCCCCGCGCCCCGGCACTTTGATTGCCGCACAGGCGCACTGCTCTTTGCCGGGGCTTTCCTGGTGGCATCTAAGGCGGACAACCTGGGCGAGCTGGCCCTGGGATACCTCGGCCAAGTACACCCGCTGTCTAGCTCGAGCAGTGATCGCAGTGCGGTAACCCCGCTGCGATTGTTATTGGGGGAGTGCCCCTCGGAAGCTTATCGCCTGGCCATTGGTCCAAAGGGCGTGACCCTCTCCGCATCGGATGCCGCGGGCTTTTTCTATGGTGCCGTATCGCTGGTACAACTACTGGCACTGGGCCCCCAGCTGCCCTGCTGTGTGATTGAGGATGTACCGCGCTACCGTCACCGGGGATTCATGCTCGACTGCGCGCGCCACTTTCACAGTGTCGATGAAATCCGCAAGTTGCTGGATGTCATGGCCAGCTACAAACTCAACCGTTTTCACTGGCATCTCACCGACGACGAGGCTTGGCGTCTTGAAATTGGGGCCTACCCGGCACTCACGGATATCGGCGCCTGGCGCGGCCACGGCGAGGTACTGGAACCGCAGTTCGGTAGCGGCCCGGGGCGCTACGGCGGTTACTACAGCCAACAGGCGGTGCGCGATATTGTCGCCCATGCGGCAGCCCTGAATATCACCGTGATTCCTGAGATCGACATCCCCGGGCACTCACGGGCAGCCATTCGCGCCCTTCCTGGGCTACTGGCGGAAACGGAGGACAGCTCCAGCTATTGCTCTGTACAGTACTATTGCGACAATGTGCTAAACCCGGGGCTTCGGGGCACCTACACCTTCCTGGACACCGTGCTTGCGGAAGTGTGCGCGCTGTTCCCGGGCCCCTGGGTGCATATGGGGGCTGACGAAGTACCCGAGGGCGCATGGCTGGGGTCCCCCGCCTGCAAGGCCCTGATGGTACAGGAGGGCTACCACACAGCGCGCCAGCTACAGGGCCACCTGCTCTGCTACGCCCAGCAACGGCTGGCGCGCAGCGGTCGCACCCTGATCGGCTGGGAAGAGGCCGCAGAGGGTTGCAAGCTCGATAAGACGGCGATCATCTGCGCCTGGACGCAGCCCGCCAGCACGGCGCGTGTGCGCGCGCTTGGCTACCCGGTGATCGCCTGCCCCGCCCCCCACACTTATCACGACCTGGCCTGGAGCAGCGCTGTGGCGGAACCGGGGCTGCACTGGGCCGGCACGGCGGATCTCGAGACTTGCTACCACTTTGAACCGGATGAAAGTGCCGGCGACCTGCTGGGCGTGCAGGCACAACTCTGGAGTGAACTGCTCAGCAGCGCTGAGAGGCTGGAATACATGCTGTTTCCGCGCCTGCTGGCGAGCGCGGAAACCGCCTGGAGTCCTGTTGGGCGCAAGGACTGGCCCGACTTTTACGCGCGGGTAAAACGCCACGAGCCGCTACTGGAGGACCGCGGCATCGCCTTTCGCCCGCTGCAATCCTCCGCGGCTTGCACCGACCAGGGACAAGCCGCGCAGGGTCGCCCACAACAGCAGTGCGCAGACCAGTAACAGGGCAATGCCGGTCATCGGCTCGAGTCGCAGCAGGTAGCCCACCCCAAACATCCCCGCATACAGGGAGGCGGTCCCCAAGAGCCAGCACAGGGCAGATAGCCAGAAGCCCCGCACCGGCTGTTGCCCGGCATTGTACCCGCGCCAAAAGCCGAGGGGTTTCACCCGCGCGGCAAACGCCCTGATGCGGGCCTCCTCAACCGGGGGAGTCAGCAGGGTTGTGATTACCGAGACCAGTGCCGATGCGAGGGAAATCCAGCAAATCACGTGAATCGGGTGGCTCGCCATCCAGCCCGGCAGGATAGACATCTGGTCCGCAGCAAAACCATTTCCCCGCCCCGCGAGGAAATTCCAGCAGGCCAGGACCAGCCCGGTCAGCATGCCGGAAATCTCAGTCCAGGCATTGGCGCGCCACCAAAACCAGCGCATCAGGTGTGGCAGCCCCAGCCCCGCCATCATGCCGCCCCAGAGTTCCCACATGGCACCGATATTGTCGACAAAAGTGGCGGCCCAGGCACTGAGACCGGCAATCCCCAGGGTGGCGAAGCGGCTAACCCAGGTCAGCCTGCGGTCACTGGCCGAAGGGTCGAGCAAACGCTTGTAGAAATCATTGGCGATGTAGGAGGCGCCCCAATTGATATGGGTGGATACGGTGGACATGAATGCCGCCATCAGCGATGCCAGCGCCAGCCCCAGGAGTCCGGCGGGCAGCAGATCGCGAATCAGCGCGGGATAACCGCGCTCCCGGTCCTCCCGATAAACCATTTGCTGCACGGTTTCGCCATCGGCCTGCGCGACGTTCTTTTCGCTGGTATAGAGCAGGGTATAGCCGGGTATGTCGCAGCGATAGCGATCGTTGATGCACTGCTGCATCTGAACCGTGCACTGGCGGTTATCCGCGGCACAGACGGTGAATTCCTCCGCCAGCTGGTTGACTTCCACGCGGGGATAAATCACCAGAGCGGCCACCCCCGCGATCGCCCAGGGCCAGGAGCGGAGCAAAAAATTGGCGAAGGCATACCACAGGGCGCCTTTCTCGGCCTGATCCCCATCTTCGGCGCTGTAAAGACGCTGGGAGATATAGCCCGAACCGTCTACCTGGCCGGAGGTCCACCACATCACACCCAACGTCAGCACAAAGGCCGAGAAGGGGATACCGAGTGCTCCGACAACGCCTTCGCCAAAGGCCGGGGCAAAGGAGGCAATCCGCTGCGCAGGCAAGAATCCGGCATCACCGGAATCTGCCGGGTACTGTTGTTCCAGGCCAGACCACATGGCCTCCAGGCCACCGAGGTGATCAACCGCCAGGAATGCGATGAGAATCGACATCCCCATGGCGAGTACGAACTGCACCAAATCGGTGACCATGATTGCCCGCAGTCCCCCCAGGGTGGAATAAAACAGGGTCACCAGTAACAGCAGCAGAATGGTGATGGTGTTATCGATGGAGTGGAACAGCAGCGCCTCCGGATACACATTGGCAAAGGCCGAATACAGTCCGGTGCCCAGCAGGGTCTGCCAGTCCATAAAGGGTTCGGAGATCTTGCCCATGCCCGCGAAGACCCAGCCGAGAATGACGCAGTTGACGAAGGTGGCGTTAACCCCGGCCTTCACGGTGCGCAGTGCAGCGGCCTGCTTACCGCCATAGCGCAGCTCGGCGATCTCCGCATCCGTGACCACACCGGAGCTGCGCCAGATACGGGCAAAAAAAACCGTAATCGCGATTGCACCGGCAGCTCCGCCCCACCAGAACCAGTTGCCCGCAATGCCGTACTGGGCAATCCAGCCAGTGATCGCCAGTGGGGTATCGGAGGCAAAGGTGGTGGCGACGATGGAAGTGCCCAAAAACCACCAACGCATACGGCGCCCGGCAACAAAAAAACCCTCCAGGCCCCCCTCGCCCGCGCGATCGCGCACCAGCAGGCCGATCGCCAGGGAGAAGCCCAGCAACAGCAGGATGACGAACCAGTCAATGCCACTTAAAACACTTTCTTGCATTTCTTAACAGCCCCGTCCGCTCTCTCGTGTGATGACGCCGCCGTGGCATTGCCGGGCGTACAGGAGGGCGCCCTCATCGGGTTGCCCCCGCGGTGGCTGCAGGCACTGCAAGGTCTTTTCCCCCAGCCAGGGCAGCAGGCGGGCCGCCAGGCCCCCCAGTAGGCAAAAGTGACTGTGGCCTCTGGCCAGAAAGCGTTTTGCTACCTGTTCCAGGTAATCCACACCCTCCCTGACAATGGCCACGGCAACCGCATCCCCCGCTTCAGCGACCGCCAATACCCGGGGTGCCAGGCGCCCGTAGTCCTGTTGGCCCGCGCCCGCCATGGCACCCACCAGATCCAGGCCGCGGGCCTGGAGTTCCTCCTCCAGCGCCGGCAGCAGGGCTGTGGCGGGGCCGAGGTCATCCAGTGCCAGCAGTGCTGCCTCCAGTGCTTTCAGCCCCAGCCATGCGCCGGACCCTTTGTCAGCAAAGGGGAAACCGTGGGCACCGATGCTGAGGCCGCCATTCAGGCTGGAGTAACCCACTGAGCCGGTTCCCGCGACAATCACCGCGCCCTCCTCTCCACCATGGGCACCGAGAAAGGCAATTTGGATATCGTCGGTCAGGTACAGTGCGGAAAAGGGATGCCTCCAGGCCAGCAGCTGCTCACGCACACGGGGAATATTCACACCGGCCAGCCCCGCCCCGGCCACCAGCTTGCCCAGCGCATCCGTCGACAGGCCGGCATCGACCAGCGCCAGCTCAGCGGCCTGCTGAATGGATTCACAGGCCTGAGTCAGGTTTTGGAAGGGATTGGCCGGGCCTGCCACACCGACGCCCTCCCTGCCGGCGCCAGTGACACGTGCCCGGCACTTGCTGCCTCCGCCGTCGATACCCAGGTAAAGAACGGGTTCAGTCTCCATCCCGGTGTGCATGTTCACTCCTCTCGATAAGGGCCGCTGTTTTTTGAGCCGGGGCGTCCCGGTAGGGTTCGGAAATTTGTGCATTTTTTGCCATTAGTAAAAAGTGGGTGCTTTATGGATCCTGGAGCGTTAGCGCAATGGCTCAATTAATCCGGAGGCAACCGCTTTTCCCCGGTTTTTTAGGTTGTGCTGGCATTCAAAGATATCCAGCCAAGTGGTTTCTCTTATTCAGGAAGGCGTAACACAATCTGGTCGTCGCGTTGGGTTCTGGTGTTGTCACATCAGACACCCCACTTCCCAAATCACTTGGAGAAACACATCGGCCTTGTGAGGTCGGCTGGCCGACACAACATTTTTAACACCTTCATGATTTTTTACAGTTGTCAGATTTCAAGCCGTTCTGTCAGTGTGAAAGCTATATTTTATTTAAAATTTTATCCATAACCCAAGAGGTATGCAAAGCTGTTTCCCCTGAAGAGGGATGAACAATTTCTCCAGCTAAAGCTTTTCTCATATTCTCAACATGGCAGTATTGAATATGTTCAGGATACTTAATGGAAATTTTTTTCTTCCCGTTTTTATTAATTAGTGTGATTTCTTCCCGATTAAAAATTGAAAAACGCATCTCACCTTCACTGCCGACAACGGCAACCTCATCTTGTCTGCGAAAGCCTCCAAAGTTCCAACTTCCTGATCCTGTAATGCCGCCTTCATGTATCCAGCAAGATGAAACACTATCTAAAGATGAATACAGCTTTTGCTGATTAAAACTTAATCCCTTTACTTCCCTAAAATTACCAAAAAGATAGGCGAAGATATCCAGCCCGTGACTGGCTAAATCATCAAAGTAACCGCCTGTAGCTATATCGGCATCGGTTCTCCAGTTGTATTTTTTTGATAGATCAATTTCACTGGCTGGCCGGCAAAAATTCCATGAAATATGTCTGATAGAACCAATATATTCTTTAGCAATACAGGTTTTAATCTTGTTGAAAACAGGTAATGAGCGTCGGTAATAAGCGGTAAACAAGTGCAGCTTGTTTTCACTAAAGGCCCTACATATTTTCAGTCCATCCTTGTAACTGGAGGAAAGCGGTTTTTCAATACAACAAATTTTTCCAGCTTCTGCCACTTTCAAGGCGTAATATAAGTGTGAATCAGGAGGTGTCGCAATGTAAACTGCGTCTACATTGCTATCGTTTATAAGATCTTCGGCTTTGCGATGGGTGTGATTTATTTTGTGTCTTTTTGCGTAATCTAAAGCTAAATCATACCTTCTTCTCATTACTGAAAAAATGTTGAATCCCTTAACTTTTTGATATGCCGGAACACTTTTCACTTCCGCAACCTTACCGCAACCAATGACGCCCCAATTAACGATTGTGGTATTCATTTATTTTCTCGTTGAAAAGAAGGCTGGCGCTTTACACTCTGTGGAGTAACTGGGCTCTCGCGCCTCTTCATTCACACTGACCGCTTCTGTTTTTTGTACTTCATTAGAGATACGGCTATCCCGGTATCAGGGACCAATTCCTTCATGGTCCGGTGGGTGCCGGCGTTGTGGCCGGCACCCACCCTATGCGTTGCATCAGAAGTGGTAGTTCGCCCCGAGAAGAAAACGCGCACCATTGTCATACAAGCGGGCTGCGCGGGCCTCGTCGATATGGTAGTACTCCAGTTCCTCGCCGGTCAGGTTGATTGCCTCCAGTACAAAGTCCCAGTTTTCCCAGGGAGAGACGGTGATGCTGGCATCCCACTGACCGTAATCGTCGATATAGGCCTCGGAACCGAACTCGGACAGACCGTCGTACCACTGGGTGCGGAAGTTGTAGGCCAGGCGCGCGCTGATCCAGTCGTTCTCATAAAAGCCAGTCAGGTTGGCCATGTTTTCGGATTGGCCCGGGATCAGGCCGGAGCCGGGATTGTTGACAGAATCGCGCGCATCGCGGCTGTTTGCGTCGGTATAGGTGTAGTTGGCAATGACACCGAAGTTGTCGAAGTTGTGCTGGTAGCTCAGCTCGATACCGGAGACCTCGGCACCCTTGCCGTTAACCGGCTGAATAAAAAGGACCGGGATATCCTCGCCAAGGCGCTCATCGAAGCGAAAGTCCACCGAGGTGCTGTTGATCACCGAGTCCGCAATATCCTTCTGGAAGTAAGTGGCGGCCAGCACCGCGCCCTCGGCAAAATACCACTCCCAGGCCAGATCGAACTGGTTGGCGGTTTCCGGCTCCAGTTGCGGGTTGCCGCGGCGGCCGGTCTGGGTATCCAGGTTGGCGGATTCCTGGTTTGCGATGGTGATGTAGTCGGGACGGGCCATGACACGGGCCGCGGAGAGGCGCAGGACTTGGTTTTCGGCGATATCAAAGGCCACATTGGCACTCGGCAGAATCTCGGTGTAGTCGTGCTTCAGGGTTTCCTGGCGGACATCAAAATTTTCGGTTGTCGAATCAACCAGTGCTACGAGCAGGTCGTAGCCACCGACCATATCGATGGCCGCTGCCAGAGGGTCACCTTGCAGGTTGTAACCGCTGGACCCGACCCGGGTTTGCACCATGCGCAGGCCGAGGTTGCCACGGAAACCCTCGCCATCGAAGTCCGCCTGCACATAGGCGGCCAGGATCTCTTCCTCCACATTCCAATTTTCCGGCAGGTTGAGTACCGTCACCGCGTTTTCGTAGGCCAGAGCAGGGTAGATCACACTTTGTGCCGCACTGATATCCATCAGCGGATAGGGCGCCCCGGAGCGGTTGCGGGTGTAGTTGCCGAGCGGGCCCGCACCCAGATTGCCGTATAGCCAGCGGTCCCAACCGGTCTCTTCACCTTCTCCATAGGTGGTGATGCCGTCAGCGTGCATGGCATCGCTGAGCCAGTGGAACCGGGTCAGGGACATCATCTGGCCCTTGTTGTGGTCGCGGTATAGCAGGCCGCTCTTGAGACTGTTGAACACCCCGGTGTCGAGGGCAAAGTCAATATCGATGCTGGCGTAATTTTCCTCGTCATCCATCACACGGGCGTTTTCCTGCATCCAGCCAAGCCCGCGTGCACCCAACTGCGCATCGCTTTCAACCTGGCCGTTCAGGTAGGGGGTGTGGCTCAGGCCATTGAATTCGGTGCGGTCCAAGGGAGCGCCCCAACCGTAGTGGCGATCCCGCGAGGTGCCGCCCTCGGCCTCGGTGTGGCCGAGGCGGGTGCGCAGGGTGAGTTGCTCGAAGTTATGCTCGTAGAGCAGATCCAGCGATCCGGTCTCAGAGTAGGACACGCGATCGATCACATAGTATTCGGCGAAGCTGTCGGCCACTTCACCGGCGATAACGCCGCTGCCGGTCACTACCGCGGTGGTGGGATCAATGGTGCCGCCGTTGTTGCCATTCAGCCACTCGTAGCGGTTGTAGTTGGAATTGTCGGCATCCAGCCCGGAGTCCAGGTAGGTGAGGGTGAACTGGCCGCTGTCCGAGGGGCGCCACTGGCCCGTGAACAGCACAGTCTCCCGTTCACGGGCCTGCTCGAAATAGGCATCGCCGAGCGCCCGCGGCACCCACAGGGCGCCGCGACCGAAATCCTGATTTTCGAAACCCAACACCTCGGTGCCTTCACGCAGTAGCGTACGGTCCTGCCGGGTCAAGGAAATATTAAAACCCAGATTTTCGGCGTCGTTTTTCCAGGAATACAGAGCGCTGATGCTGGGGTCCCATTCCTCCGAGGTTTCCGAGTATTGTCTCTGCACCTGAATGGCACCAGTGTTCTGCGCCATGTCGAGGGGCCGCCGGGTACGCAGCATCACGGTGCCCCCCAGGGAGCCTTCCTGAATGTTCGCCTGAGGGGTTTTGTAGACTTCCAGGGCGGATACGATGGTTGAGGGCAGCAGGGTGTAGTTAAATGCGCGGGAGGGGTTGTCCAGAATAAACCAATCGGCGGAGGCCACGGCGGCACCGTTCAGGAGCGCGCGGTTCTGGTTCGGAGAAGTCCCGCGCACGGCAATTTTTTCACCCTCACCGAAACCGCGGGTCACGGAAACACCGGTAATCCGGGACAGGGAATCCGCCACATTCTTGTCCGGGAACTTGCCCAGGTCTTCGGCAGTGATGGCGTCAACGATGGCGTTGGCGCTGCGCTTGGCGTTCACCGATTCCGTGATGCTGGCGCGGATGCCGGTGACAACCACCTCTTCCAGCGCCGTCTCCTGTGCATGGAGTGTGCCGACTGCGCCGGACAGGGCGAGGACCGCCAGGGAGCTGTGCAGGAGGCGGCCTCGGCCACCGGTAAGGTTGCGAATGCTAGAGCTGAGTATTTTCACGGTAATTCCCTCTGAAAGTTATTCTTATTAAGCCATGTTGGCTACCAGGCTTTCGGGTCATGACAACGTTGTCGGAACACATTAGCTCTGTGAGACAACGTTGTAAACAGCTTGTGAAAAACTTTTCCCAAACGCCGCCCCGGTTTGTATCTTTCTGCCCCGAATTTGAACCGTATCGGCTCTGAATCATTGCAGTACGGACGTCTTTGCAGGTGGAATTTTTTGGTGAATTTTTAAACCAATATCGCTGCTAACAGGTGATATATCTCTTATTTAAAGCCCCGCTTTGTCACTGGCCGGTTTGCCGGGTTGGGATAGAAGTTATGCACAATCCGCAAGCAGGTCCGCGATCGCGCGGATGAAGAAAAGGTGTCTTCGGAGAGATCACCGCTACCAAATCTTGCCTTAGCGCCGTTACGTTCAGAAAGTGCGCACAAGCAGGCGGTGATACAGGCAGTGGGGTGGGCGATATCAGGTTTTCTTTGGGGGCTACCTGTTGCGCACGGATTATCCGCGACTGCTGGCCAAAGTGGTGGGCAATCTACACAGACTTTGCAAAAAGAAAGAGCCCGAACAAACGGCAGTGGTTCACTGAAAGGGCAAGTGCCGGGTTGATAACAGCGGATTTGCCATCCGCTGGCGGCGGCAAAAAGGTCGCCGCCTTGTGATTGGCGCTTCTATTTTCCCTGCAGGCGCAGCAGCGCAGAGGCTGCAATGCCGCCCAGGGCGCAGGCGAGCATAATGACCACCGGGGTCATATATCCCAGCATAAAGGCACCGTAGTCATAACCCCGCTGAGGCAGCAGATACAGCAGCAGCAAACCCGCTGGCACAAGCGAAAGCGCAATGCCCCGCAACAGCCAGGCACTGCGCCATGGCAGCATCAACAGCAGGCCACAGAGGCCGCCCCACACAATGCGCTGGTACAAATAGGCGCTGTTCAGGCGTGGCGCCAGGTCCACCCCCAGCCAATGGGTAAAGCCGTAGTGTCCCATGGCCCAGAGACCCAGTGCGTAGCAGAGACCACCAAAACAACCCACGGCGAAACACAGGGAGAGGTTGCGTAGAAATTCCCGCACAAACAAGGTCCTCTAGTTATTTTTCTTACCCAGCCCTCGGCGCAACCGCGTCAAAACCGGTGCGACCTGCGGATACACCCCGCGCCACAGATAAAACGATTCTGCAGCCTGGCCCACCAGCATACCCAGGCCATCGCTAGCCGGCACCCTTTGGGCGCGGGCCCAGTGCACGAAGGGCGTGGGCCCGGTGGCATACACCATGTCGTAGGCTTTGCCGCCGGTGGTGAAGAGTTGTTCCGGCAGGGCGGGCAGTGCATTGTCCAGACTGGCGGAGCTGGCATTGATTACCAGATCGAAGCGACCACGCAGCCCCTGTAACCCTCCACCGCTCAGGGCGCTGTAGTGGGAGAAATCATCCGCGAGTTGCTCGGCTTTGGCCGCAGTGCGGTTGGCCAGGTGCAGGTGCGCTGGCTGTTCAGCCAGCAGGGACAGCAGGGCTCCGCGCGCGGCCCCGCCGGCGCCTATAAGCAATACCTGTTTGTCGCGAATCGCCCAGCCCAGGTTGCGACAGATGTCGGCGACCAGCCCTGCGCCATCGGTGTTGTCACCGAGCAACCGGCCATCCTCTTGACAGAGTAAGGTATTGACGGCCCCGGCCGCGGCGGCACGCGTGGTGAGTTGATCGGCCAGATCGCGGGCTTCGAGTTTGAAGGGCAGTGTGATATTGAGACCGCGCCCTCCTTCAGCAAAAAAGGTGCGCGCGCATTCTGCGAATGCGTCCAATGGCGCAAGGAGTTTGCGGTAGAGCAGGTCTTCGCCGGTTTGCGCGGCGAAGGCGTGGTGAATTTGCGGGGACAGGGAGTGCGCTATAGGGTTGCCCACCACAGCGTAGTGATCGCTCACGGCAGTGGCCTCTTGCGCGCTCTTACCGCTTCGCGAATTTTGGCGCTTTCATCGACAATAAACAGCCCGTCAACTTTCAGGCTCGGCTCTATTTCCGTAATCAGGTAGCGGGTTTGGGAGCTGTAGAGTTCACCCATCCGGGTATTATCCTGCTGGTGCAGCAGCGTCCAGCGCACACTGGCAAGGCTGGTAGAGTTGTTGAGCGCCTGGACCTCTGTGACCGTGCCCAGGATCTGGCTGATGGCCAGGCGGCGATAGGCCCTCAGCAATTTGTTTACCTGCTGTACAAAAGCACTGCGGAGGATGACCAGTTTGTCACCATTCTCGCGGTAATAATGCAGGGGAAACCGGTAAAAGTCTGCGATCTCCTCCACATTGCCGGTTTCGAAATGACGCCGGTAATCGAGAAACAGGGCGTTGATATTTTCCAGTCGCGCCTGCTGCACGGTGAGCCTCCTTTGTGGCCAATACTCTGCTCAGACCCAGTCTCTGTGGGGCAGGAAGTCGGTATATAGCTTTTCCTCAGCGGAGCCCGGTTCCGGATGCCAGGCGTACTTCCAGCGCACCAGTGAAGGCAGCGACATCAGGATCGACTCGGTGCGCCCACCGGACTGCAAACCAAACAGGGTGCCGCGATCAAAGACCAGATTGAACTCCACATAGCGACCGCGGCGGTACAGTTGGAAATCCCGTTCCCGCTCACCGTAGCTTGTAGTCCTGCGCCTTTGCATGATCGGCAGGTAGGCTTCCAGGTAACTGTCGCCCACGGCGCGCGTCAGTGCGAAGGCGTTATCGAACCCCCCCGCGTTGAAGTCATCGTAAAAAAGCCCACCCACCCCGCGCGCTTCTGCACGGTGCTTGAGGTAGAAATACTGATCACACCATCGTTTGAAGCGTGGGTAGATCTCCTTTCCAAACGGTTCGCAGGCATGTTTGGCAGTGGTGTGCCAATGCACTACATCCTCTTCAAAACCGTAATAGGGGGTTAGATCATAGCCTCCGCCAAACCACCATATTGGTGCGAAACCGGGTTTTCTGGCGACGAACAGACGCACGTTGGCATGGCTGGTAGGCACATAGGGATTGTGCGGGTGGATCACCAGGGAAACGCCCATGGCCTCATAAGTGCAGCCGGCCAGTTCCGGGCGGCTGGCTGTGGCAGAAGGTGGCAGGCCGTCGCCATAGACGTGGGAAAAGTTGACACCGCCCTTTTCTATCAGGTTGCCCTCTTCCAGCACACGGGTTCGGCCACCGCCCCCCTCGGGCCTCTCCCAGGCGTCTTCGCGAAACCCGCAGCCATCTTCCCGGCCGAGGGCTTTGCAAATACGATCCTGCAGCTCAAGCAGGTAAGATCTGACGGCCTTGGTATGGATTTCTTTCATGGGCATACACCGGGTAGCTGTTGGGCGATCAAGCGCCGGGTCTCATTATCTTACCGCTGAGCAAGTCGCGGATCTCACTGGGCGCGCCTCGGCCGCCGGTAGCGCCACCGCCGACAAAATCGAGGGCGTCGCCAAAGTAGCGAAGCACCTGGTGTTTTTCTCGGGCTGGCTGACATCCCATTGGATTAGCTGAGGTGGAGACAATGGCGCCGCCAAAGGCGTGTGTTAACGCCGCGGTAAAGGGATGGCTGGTGCAGCGTAGTGCCACTGATGTGTGGGCGCCGCAGATCCAGTAGGGTATGCGATTAAAATGCGGCACCAGCCAGGTCACAGGGCCCGGCCAGGTGTCGCGCAGTTGTCGCCGCTGATCATCGCTAAGCGCCGCCAGGAAGTCCCCGAAGCGGTCTATTTCACCGGAGACCAGGATCAACCCTTTATCCAGCGGGCGGCGCTTCAGGCGCAGCAAACGCCTCACCGCCTGCAAATTATAGGGGTCACAGGCAAGGCCCCACACGGATTCGGTGGGGTGGGCAATCACACCCCCTGCTGCCAGGGTGCGGGCGGCCTGTGCGACAGCAAAGGGGGAATAGGTCATAGCCGCGCCGGGATCACTTGGTCTCGCGCTGTTGCAGGTCTTTTTGCAGCTGTGCATCCCTGGCGACGATGGCTTCGGCATTCGCGCGGCGTTCATCGACCAGCTTCTGGTGCATTTTTGCATCGCTTGTGCCGATAATCTGTGCAGCTAGGTAAGCGGCGTTTTTGGCACCGGCTTTGCCGATGGCTACTGTTGCCACCGGAATACCGCCCGGCATCTGCACCGTTGACAGTAGCGCATCCAGGCCGTCCAGAGAAGCATTGATCGGCACGCCAATCACCGGTTTGAGTGTGGTGGCGGAAACCGCGCCAGCGAGGTGAGCAGCCATACCGGCGGCACAGATAAAGGCGGCGCAGCCGCGCTTGTCGGCGTCGGTCACGTAGTCGTGAGTGGCTTGCGGCGTGCGGTGGGCGGAGGTGACTTTTACCTCGAAGGAAATGCCGAACTTATCCAAAACGCCGAAAGCGGCCTCCATCACGGGCAGATCGGAGTCTGAACCCATCAGGATCGCTACAAAAGGCTTGCTCATTGCAACTCTCTTTACTGTTGAAGTGGGGGAGCCGGGCAATCTAGCGGATTGCGCGGCGGGGCACAAGTTGTTGCTTTTTAGGGTCTCGTTACCTAAATCAAAAATCAGCCAGCAGCAAAACCTGAGCCCATCCAGCGTTCTCCAGCCAGAGTCAGGTCTACCGGGTGAGCCACCACCACAAATTTGTTCTATTCCAAGAACGCGCTGTTTTGTGCCGGCGCGTCGGTCGTATGTCTTCCAGGCCCAGAATTTCCAGTTTTTGCCGATAACGCCCTTGATCCCGATCAGCTGCAGAGAGAGTCAGAGCCTGTTGAAAGTGCCCCCGGTAGCCGTGATTTCCCGATTTGAAACGTAACAACCCCAGAAGGAAGTGGAATCTGTGGTCATTCTTTTCCAGGGAGATTGCAGCTTGGATATCATTGACAGCGAGTTCATAGTGTCCCTGCTTGTAGGCAGCCAGGGCATTACCGTACCAATAGTAGGGGTTTTGTTCCCGATAGCGTTGTAGATGCTCGGAAATAATGTTTGTCGATTGCCAGTCCCCCTCCTCTGTGAGTATCCTCTCCAAATTACTTAAGGCCATCGTATTGGTGCTATCTATAACAAGGGAAACCCTGTAGGCGCTTGCTGCGTGATCTGGGTGACCGGCAGCGCGATAGACCGCGCCGAGATTATTCCAGAGGTCCGCCGACTGTGGGGACAGTGCTAGAGCTTTGCGAATATACAGAAATGCATCCGTATATTTCTGCTCGGAGAGAAAATCCATCGATAAATTGCTGTAGAATCTGGCGAATGCATCCGTGTCTTCTAAGGTTGTCTGCCGATAGATCGGTTGATATTCAACAAAATTGAAATCCAGCATCCGCTGTTCGATGCCGAGATCGGCAATAACATTGATATGCTGGTAGACATATGTCTGTTTATTTTTAAGAGACCAGGTTTCTGGGACAAGTACCTCATTAAACTGAGCGTTTATCCCCAACTCGCGCGCCATCGCAACCATAAAGACACTAAATGCCATGCAGTTTCCACGCTGTTCTACAAAGACTCTGGATGCATTCAGGGTCGCATCGGCATCGTATAACAGTGCGAAATTCTGATCTTGTAACTTTTCCATCAGGATATTGAGGCGAGCACTTTTAGTAGCCCCATCTACCGAATCAAGGAGCAGGTGCATATCCCGATTGATCGCCAGTATGTCGATATTTGGCAGGTCTTTCTCCACCACCGGGCGGCTCAGGATTACCGTGCCAGTGAGTAACGCTTTCTCCGAAAACGTCTGTGGTGGGAGGTGTTCAACGATAGAGGGCTGAACTGTGCAGGCTGATAGTCCCGCTGCTATAACAGAGGAAAATATTATTTTTTGAATTAGTCTTCTCATAAATTTGCCTGGTCACTGCCTAAACGAAATCCTGCATAAGAATCCTCTCGGACAACTGAACTCACGCCCAGAATAGAACGTGTGCTCCCGGTAGGGTATGGCCATATGAAGTAACGATGATAATACAGCAATTTCAGCCTTTCAGAAGCCTTTAACTGTCGAAAATTTGGTGTGGGCTGAATAACCTAACCAGATAGTTTTAACCACGGCTACATTTGATTTGGGTGCAATATCCTGCTAAAAATTGCCAACATACAAGACAATTTTGGGCCAATCCAGTTAATCGACGCCAGCTTCTAATTTGTCTTTTTGCGGATATCATCCAGAACCCAGGCTAAAGACTGATCAATCCCTTTTAGATAACTGGGCCAGTCTTGCTCAATCAGGACATCCGGTTGTACGCCCTCCGAGAAGACTTCCTGAAACCGATAATTTCTTTTTGAGTAAGTAATGGTCCAGCCAGAATTCGGCAGAGAAAACTGGCCCATATCCTGATACCCCACCGGATTTCCCCCTGTCGGCTCCCCCACCAGCTTGGCATTCAGTAGCTGTCGGTATTGCGCCGCATTGCTCATTGCCGCTGAATAGGTGCTGTTATCGATTAAGGTATATACGCCGTGTTCCCAGTCGAGGCTGTCCACGAGTACTAGAGGCCAGGCCATTCTCAAACCGACAAAGAAGTCACCACCACCATTATTGCGCAAATCAATAATCAGATTTTCAACTTTATTGTCCTCCAAATAGTCCTTTACATCCTTCGCAAAATATTCCATATCCGAAAAGCTTGGATATCTTCGAAAATAAATATAGGCAGTTTTTGTATCTTTATCAGCGGACATCCACAGATTTTCAGATGCTGTTATTTTTTGCTCGCTAAAGGGTATCTTTCTGGGAAAAAGAAAATGAGTGAGTTTCTTATGGAACTTTGATAGGGGCACAGTTACTACAGAAACTATTTTTTGGTGCCCACTGTCATCAATAAAAGTGAATCTAGCACGATCAGGTTTATCTGTAATACTGAGCCCGCGGAGAATCTGTGCAACATTGAGTTGCCATGCGATCCGCACTTTTAGGGAGTACGCATTCTCCACGCCTTGGACGACTGGTGACAATCGCGTGACTACCTCATCAATGGGAATATCGTCAATAGCATATAATTTGTAACCCAGCAGATACCTGTAAGCCTCACTGCTGGCAATGAGGCGAAGACTCCCATTGATATTCAAAAAACGAAAGGGATAAAAGCCGATATCTGTTTCCCAAAACGCCAGCTGTGTGTGGCCATCTCCAATCAAACGGCTAATTCGCATCATTTCGACCAGCAGTTGCTGTTCATTTAAATCAGCCAGGGAAGTTTTTAATTGAGTCAATGCCGAGACAAATTCTTTTTTGCTGACAGAGTGATAGAGATTGATATGCTTTTCTTCCAATTGTTGACGGTAGGAGTCAATGTCTTCAATCCATTGCTTAACCTCGGAAGCTGGCACGGCGTATGCGCAGTGACAAGCAGTGAATAAATATGTGATTAAAAATAAAAAACCGAGCTTTCGCATTTATTTCTCTTTTAGGCTTTCAAGTGCTCAGACAACGGGTGTATGGGATGACGCTTAGAGTATTCTATTGGTACTGTTTGAGCGGGCTCTGTACGTTGGTCGCGTGTGTCTCCGCTAGAGATATGTATGGTCCATGCCCGTCCTTGGCCCGAGTTTTGATTATAATATTGTCTAACAAATAGACTGTATAGGGCGTGTAATGGATTGTATTCCCAAGTTTCCTGCCAATGATTTTGCAATGAAATACAAACAACTTCGCAAGGTGGTGTTGCTACTCTAATGGCGGTAAAAAAATCATAAAAGGCCGTCCGGGACATAGCAGGAGTTCGCGTGGGATGGGAGCAGGGGTGTTCCGTCTGCCCGGCACTGGTGCGCTGGGTCAGACAGTGCGCTTCGGCTTATCTCTAAGGATCGACTGCCCGCTTGTTTAGGGGCCATTGAATATTGGCCGATCCCGTAGGGGAATCGGCCGGTGACTGGGCCTTCACTCTGCTGTGGGCGTGGATACTCCCAAATAATAGTAAGTAGCTCCGCGGACTGTCAGTTGATAGCCGCCCGGCAATGGTTCCAGCAGCCCTTCCAGCTCCATTTGCAACAACAGTCCCATTAGATCCCCGGGACTTTCCCCGGTATCCAGAGCCAGTTGCTCTATGCTGCGGGGCCCGCCTGTGAGGGCATTCACCAGAGCCTGCTGGCGCCGGTCGGGCAGTGTTTTGGGGGCCGCCTCCGCTGCTGCCGGCTCGGCCAGTAGCCCACCCAACTGGGTGGCAATATCTGCACTGGTCTCCACCAGTGTTGCCCCGGTCTTGATCAACTGGTGACAGCCCCTTGCCATGGGGTTGTGGATGGAACCGGGGATGGCGAAAACCTCGCGGTTCTGCTCCAGGGCCAGGCGCGCGGTGATCAGGGAACCGGAGCGCAGAGTCGCCTCAGTCAGCAACACGCCCATAGAGAGTCCGCTGATGATGCGGTTTCGGCGGGGGAAGTTTTTGGCTTCGGCCTGGCTGCCGAGAGGCAGCTCGCTGATCAGTGTGCCACCATTGGTGAGGATATCCTCGGCAAGGGCCCGATTGTGCCGCGGGTAGATGCAATCCACGCCGCTGCCGAGCACTGCCAATGTGGTTCCACCCCCTTGCAAAGCCCCCCGGTGCGCCGCCGCATCGACACCGAGCGCCAACCCGGAGGTAATGGCAAATCCAGCCCGAGCCAGTTCTGCGGCGAAGGCGCAGGCATTCTCCAGTCCCACGGTCGTGGCCCGGCGCGCACCGACAATGGCGATCTGGGGCAAGTTTAGGGTCTTGTGCGCACCGCGGATATAGAGGAGCGGTGGCGGTCTGGAGGTCTCGGCGAGCAGGGCGGGGTAGTCGGGATCGCTGTGCCATAAAAGCTGCACCCCGCTATCCACACAGCGCGCGCGTTCCTCCTGAACCCAGGCGGCCAGTGTGCACTGTGCCTCCAGACGGGAAAATTCGCGCCACTGGGATTGTGCGCGGGCGGGTAGCTTATTGAGAAGCGCACTGGGAGGCTGCCGCAGGGCCGCGAGCGGGTTGCCGAAGTGCTCGATCAACTGCCAGTAGCGGGCGGGGCCGACACCCTCGAGACGCAGTAGGGCCATGCAGGCGGTTAACCCATCCATGCCGCGCACCATACGCTGATTTTGAGTGTAGGGTGGACCAAACAGAGGAGCCCACCAGGGTATTTGGTTCGTGCCCGGCTCAGGGGTTGCGCACTAGATCCATCACTGCGAGAGGGCGGTCCGCTTCGAGAATCAGGGCGAGGCTCATCTTTTCGAAGGTGCGGAAGATCATCATCTCGCCGGCGCGTTCATCCGGCAATTTCACGCTGTCACCCGCCAAGCGGTCCCGCACCAGAGCGCCGCGCTTGTATACCGCCAACACATCGCCTGCAACCACGCCATCGCGGTTGCCCAAATTGAGGATAACCACGTCGAGCTTGCCGATCTGGGTAACCCCTTCATCCACGCCCACAATCAGGCCATCCACATCGACCGCTGGCGCACTGGGGTGGAAGAGCGCATCGATTGCGCGCTCTTCCACGGGCATCAGACGATCTTCCAGGCGGATCTCGCGGGCGGTATTGGCAACACCCAGGGTAGCTACGGAGAAGCCGGGCAGGGTATCCGGGTCCAATTGCAACAGGTCTACCTTGCCCACACCCAATGCCTGGCGGCCCAGGGATTCCCTGCTGACCGGGTCCACAAACACAGGCCCGGGGCGATAGAGACCATAGGACGCCAGAGGCACAGCGAATTCGCCGCGTGCGTAGATGGTATCGCCCGCTCCCATGAGGATATGGTTGTCAGAGCCGGACACAATATAGGGTGTGCCCTCGAACGCATCCGGTTCGACGATTCGGGTGCGTGACAGGAAGGCATTGATCGCATCCAAGGGGATTGCCGGGATCGCATCCTCCACCGCCTCCCGGCGGATCTGTGCTGTCAGGCGATTGCCATCCACCCCCGGCGAAAGCTGATAGGCGCGCGGGCCTCTCTGCAACTGCAACTGTGGCTGTCCGTCGACATAAACCAGGCGCAGACCGTCACCGGGGTAGATCAGGTGCGGATTTTCCACTTGCGGGTTAACCTGCCAGATCTCCGGCCAGTACCAGGGCTGTACAAGGAATTCACTGGAGATATCCCAGAGAGTATCGCCCTTCTGTACCATATAGGCATCCGGTCGGTCGGGGTTCAGGCGTACCTGCTCCTGCGCCCGGGCGCCGTGGGTAACCGTCAGCAACAAGACGGCGGCGAGGATAATTTGTTTCATGGAAGCATTCCTATGCTCTTTATCGCTATAATTCTCAGCGCCGGGCCGCTCTCCCTCGGAAAAGCGGCTGGACCCGGGCGCTAGGCGCCAGCAAAAATTGGGGCCACCCGGTAAATAGTGAGCGCGATCATAATGTTATCAGCGCACATTCAACGAATACTAGAAGTTTGTCACAGGTGTTATGGCTAAACTCGAGATATTGGAATTTCCCGATCCGCGCCTGCGCGAAATTGCTAAACCCATCCCTGGGGTCACCGACGCGCACCGCCAACTGCTCGATGATATGTTTGAGACTATGTACGCCGCGCCCGGCATAGGCCTCGCGGCCACCCAGGTCAATGTGCGTGAACGCCTCATCGTAGTGGATATTTCTGAGGATGGCAGCGAACCGCTGGCTTTTATCAACCCCGAGATTGAGGTGCTGGACCGGGAAATCCATCAGTACGATGAAGGCTGCCTGTCGGTGCCCGGGTTTTTCGAGACGGTCGAGCGCCCGCGCAGGGTGCGCGTGAAGGCATTGGATCGCAATGGCGATCCCTTTGCCCTGGAAGTGGAGGGCCTGCTCGCCGTGTGTATCCAGCATGAGGTCGACCATCTGGACGGCAAGCTGTTTGTGGATTACATCTCTCCACTCAAACGCAACCGCATCCGCACCAAGCTGGAAAAAGCCCAGCGTCGGCGCGCCTGATACAGCCCCTGGCCGTTCCCGCCGGCCCTCCTTGACACCAGAACTGAGAGCCAGCCAGTGAATATTATTTTCGCCGGTACGCCGGATTTTGCCGCCGTGCACCTGCAAGCCCTGCTCCACAGCGAGCATACAGTCATCGCTGTCTACACCCAGCCGGACAGGCCCGCCGGGCGCGGCAAGAAACTGCTGGCAAGCCCGGTCAAACTGCTGGCGCTCTCGCACAATATACCCGTCTACCAACCGCCGAGCCTGCGCGATGGGGCAACCCAGCGGGTGTTGGCGGCGCTGGGTGCCGACATCATGGTCGTGGTGGCTTACGGCCTCATCCTGCCCCAGGCAGTACTGGACACCCCGCGCCTGGGATGCCTGAACGTACACGCCTCCCTGCTGCCACGCTGGCGCGGTGCCGCCCCTATTCAGCGCGCGGTGGAGGCCGGGGACAGCGAGAGTGGTGTGGCCATTATGCAAATGGAAGCCGGCCTGGACACGGGTCCGGTTCTGGTGGAGCGTCGCTGTGTCATTGGGCAGGCGGATACCGGCGGCAGCCTGCACGACAGGCTCGCCGGGCTCGGCGGCCCGGCATTGCTCGAGGCCCTGGCGCAGCTCAACAGCGGGAACGCACAACCTCAACCGCAGGATGATACCGGAGCGAGCTATGCCAACAAGATCAGCAAACAGGAGGCCCATCTCGACTGGCAGCGTCCCGCGGAGGCATTACAGCGACAAATCCGCGCTTTCAACCCCTTTCCGGTCTGCTGGACCACCTACCCGGACAAAAAGGCCGCTCAGCGCCTGCGCATCTACAGCGCTGACATTGAGCGCAGCGGTCACAACAAGCGCCCCGGCACGATTATCGCCAGTGACGACCGGGGTATTCTCGTCGCCTGCGGTGGCGAGGCTCTGCGCCTGCAACGGTTGCAGCTGCCCGGCAAAAAAGCGCTGCCCGCGGCGGACATTTTAAAAGGTTACCGGCAGCAGTTCGCTCCCGGTACACAACTGGGATAAGCATGAGTAAAGATGTACGCGCGGAAGCAGCCCGGGTTGTCGCTGCCCTGTTGGAGGAGCGCGGCTCCCTGGCACGACTGTTACCGAAAGCCGAAGGCCAGATCGGGGAGCGGGATCGCGCCCTATTGCGTGAACTCTGCTACGGCAGCGCGCGCAGCGCACCGCGCCTGCAATTGATCGCGGGCAAATTATTGCGTAGAAAATCCTCTGATACCTTGGTCAGTGCACTAATCCTGTTGGGGCTTTACCAGTTGGAATACACCCGCATCCCCGATCACGCGGCTATCTCCGCCACGGTCAATGCCGCGCGCAGCCTCGGGCTCGATCGGGCTACGGGGTTGATCAATGGGGTGCTGCGCAATGCCCTGCGCAATCGCGAACCGTTGCAGCGAAAGCTCTGCGGCAACCCGCAATTCAGTGCTATGCACCCCAATTGGTTGCTGCAGCGGGTCAAGGCCGCCTGGCCTCTACAGGCTTCGGACATCCTCCGTGCCAACAATACCAATCCGCCAATGACCCTGAGGGTTAACAGCGGGAAAATTTCCCGCGACGAATATCTGCAGAAACTCACAGAAACGGGTATGTGCGCCGGGCACTGTGCTGTCTCGCCTGTGGGTATTACCCTAAGCGCGCCGGTCGCAGTGAGCGAGCTGCCGGGATTTGCCGAGGGACTGGTGAGCGTGCAGGACGAGTCTGCGCAGTTGGCGGCCCCGCTGCTCGCGCCCCTTGCGGACGAGCGGGTGCTGGATGCCTGTGCGGCCCCGGGCGGGAAAAGCTGTCACCTGCTGGAGCAGCAACCCTCGATTAAACTGAGTGCACTGGATATCGACAGGGAACGCCTCGACCGTGTGGCGGAGAATCTCGACCGCTGTGGCCTGGACGCGCAGTTGATTTGCGCCGATGTGGCGCGGCCCAGTGCCTGGTGGGATGGGCGGCAATACGACCGCATACTACTGGACGCGCCCTGCTCCGCCACCGGTGTGATTCGCCGCAACCCGGATATCAAGCTGTTGCGGCGCGATGAAGACATCCCCGCGCTGGCACAGTTGCAGGGCAACTTGCTGCGGGCCCTGTGGCCGCTGCTGAAACCCGGCGGCTGCCTCCTTTATGCGACCTGTTCCATACTACCCGATGAAAACAGTGAAGTGACCACCGCCTTCATTGCGGAGACCGAGGATGCGAGCGACAATACCCCGGAACTGTTCAATGGTCGCCTCTGGGGTGAAAAGCAGGCGGTGGGTATGCAGCGGTTGCCACAAACCGCTGCTGGTGACGGTTTCTACTACGCTCTGTTGAGCAAAGCCGAATAAGAGCGGCGCTAGCCGCGAGTTTCATGCGATATGAAGATTGTCATTCTCGGCGCCGGCCAGGTGGGCGGCTCACTGGCGGAGGCCCTGGCCTCCGAGCGCAATGATATTGTCCTGGTGGACAGCGACGAGAAAACCCTGCGCGAGTTGCGGGATCGCATTGATATCGGTGTGGTCGTGGGCCATGCCTCGCATCCGGACGTGCTTATGGATGCCGGCATAGAGGATACCGATATCCTGGTGGCGGTCACCAATAATGATGAAACCAATATGGCAGCCTGCCAGATAGCACACTCCCTGTTCCGCGTAACGACAAAAATTGCGCGGGTGCGCGCTGCCTCCTACCTGCGCTACCCACAGCTGTTTAATACCGAGGCTATCCCCATCGACGTACTGATCAGCCCTGAGCAGCTGGTTTCTGATTATATTGCACGCCTGATGGAGCACCCGGGCGCGCTACAGGTGCTGGATTTCGCCGACGGTCGCGTACAGCTGGTCACGGTGCTGGCCATTCAGGGCGGCCCGCTGGTGGGGCACCAGTTGCGCTATCTGCGCGAGCATATGCCGAAGGTAGACACCCGGGTGGCGGCCATCTACCGTCGCAACCGGCCCATTATCCCCCAGGGGGATACGGTGATCGAGGCCGGCGACGAGGTGTTTTTTATCGCCGCGCGTGCCGATATCCGCGCGGTCATGAGCGAACTGCGCCGGCTGGAACACGGATACAAACGGGTGGTGATCGCCGGTGGCGGCAATATCGGCCTGCGTCTGGCCTCCAGACTTGAAAACCGCTATTCAGTGAAAATTGTCGAGCAGAGCCACGGGCGCTGTATATTTTTATCCGAGGAGTTGTCCCATACCATTATCCTCCACGGCAACGCCTCGGATCAGGATTTGCTGTTGGAGGAAAATATTGAGGACACCGATGTTTTCCTGGCCCTGACCAATGATGATGAAGCGAACATCATGTCATCGCTACTGGCCAAACGCCTTGGCGCGCGCAAGGTGATGACCCTGATCAACAATCGTGCCTATGTGGATTTGGTGCAGGGCGGTGAAATTGATATCGCGATTTCCCCACAGCAAAACACCATTGGCACCCTGCTGACCCATGTGCGGCGCGGTGATATGGTCAATGTGCACTCCCTGCGTCGCGGTGCCGCCGAGGCCATTGAGGTTATTGCCCATGGCGATGAGCGCACCTCCAAAGTGGTGGGACGTAAAATCGAGGATATCGACCTGCCCGAGGGTGCCTCTATCGGTGCCATCGTGCGCAAGACGGAAAATGGCAGCGAAGTATTGATGGCCCATGACGATGTGATCGTACAGAGCGACGACCATGTGATCGTATTTTTGGTGGACCGCCGCCATACACGCCATGTGGAACAATTGTTCCAGGTGGGCTTCAGTTTTTTCTAGGTCGCTGAGATTTTATCGATCCGGTGGCCACTGAGTTTACCGTCTCTCTAACAGAACAACAGTTAACAGGCTGACAGGAATCAATGCGGATTGCGGTCATTGCGCGAGTTTTCGGAATTCTCCTGACGGTGTTCAGCCTGACACTGATACCGCCATTCTTTGTATCGTTGTGGTATGGAGACGACACCCACAGTGCCTTTGTGGCAGCCTTTGTGATTACCCTGATCACCGGCCTGTTTATGTGGTTGCCGGTTTACGACCTGCGCCAGGATCTGCGTACCCGCGATGGCTTTGTGGTGACCTCGCTGTTCTGGCTGATCCTGGGTAGTTTCGGTGCTCTGCCCCTGATTATCAGTCCGCAACCGGACCTCAGCGTTACCGATTCGATTTTCGAGTCGATTTCCGGGCTCACCACCACCGGCGCCACAGTGATCACCGGCCTGGATTCCCTGCCCCCGGCCATCCTGTATTATCGCCAGCAGCTACAGTGGTTTGGCGGTATTGGTGTGATCGTCATTGCACTGGCAATCTTGCCCATGCTGGGCATCGGTGGTATGCAGCTGTACAAGGCGGAAATTCCCGGGCCGGTAAAAGACACCAAACTGACGCCGCGGATCGCTGAGACAGCCCGTGCAATGATAGTGATTTATGTCATCCTCACGGTGCTGTGTGGTATTGGCTACTGGATCGCGGGAATGAGTGTGTTTGATGCCGTTGGCCATGCCTTTTCCACCGTGGCAAATGGCGGCTTTTCCACCCACGATGCCAGTATGGGTTTTTACGCGCACAACCATGCGATCATGTTGATTTGCATCGTGTTTATGCTCACCGCGGCGATCAATTTCGGCCTGCATTTTTACGCCTTTCACAACAAAACGCTGAAACACTATTGGCGCGACTCCGAGTTCCGCTTCTACATCCTGGTGGTTGTCAGTGCCGCGCTACTGATCAGTTGTTACCTCTGGTATCTGGACATTTTCTCTTTGGACCAAAGCCTGTTGCACGGTTTTTTCCAGGTGGTCTCCATCAGTACCACCGCCGGTTTTGCCTCGGAGAATTTTTCCGCCTGGCCTGTGTTTTTGCCCTATGCGCTGCTGCTGTTGGGGGTGCTTGGCGCCTGTGCCGGTTCCACTTCGGGCGGGATTAAGGCAGTGCGGGGGATGTTGATTATGAAGTCCGGACTGCGCGAGTTGAACCGGCTGGTGCATACCAATGCGGTAATTCCTATCAAGATCAACCGAAAGATAGTCCCGAGTCGGGTCACCGATGCCGTATGGGGCTTTTTTGCCGTCTATGTCCTGTCCTTTTTTGTTCTTGCCATTATCGTGATCGCCACCGGCGAGGACTTTGTCACCTCGCTCACCACAGTGGCATCCTGCCTGAATAATATAGGCCCGGCCCTGGGGGATGCCGCTGCCCACTACGGCTCTATTAACGAAGTGGCCAAGTGGTTTCTTATTCTCGCCATGCTGATGGGGCGCCTGGAGATTTTCACCCTGCTGATACTGCTGACTCCCGCTTTTTGGCGCCACTGAGGTGGCGAGTCCTCACGGCGCAGCATCCGCGCGTGGCAAATTCTGAAGACTTCTGTCACAGTAGCCTTGTCCAGAAAAAAAGCGATAAGAAAAAGGCGGCATGAATAGAAGCACCAATGAGCTGCTCGATCAGTTGAAGATAGACCGGAATACGCTTCCTGAGACACCTTCATTGCGCCGGAAAATCCTGTTGGCGGTCTCTGCCGGCACCCTTGCCGGCTTGATCATGGGATTTGCCGGCGCCAGCCTACTGGCGGGCGACCAGCCTGCGGTCACGCCAGTGCACAGTATTCCCGCAGATGCCACTGCCCCGACCCCCATAGTTACCGAACGTGAGCAATTGGAAACCGTGCTCAATGCCTCCGGCTATATCACCGCGCGCCGTATGGCCACGGTTTCCGCCGAGGTTATGGGACTGATCAGCAGTGTGGATGTGGAGGAGGGCATGCGGGTACAGGCGGGGCAGGTACTGGCGCGGCTGGACGATGCCAAGGCACGGGTCAGCCTGGATTTTGCCCTGGCCCAGATCCAGGTGCAGCGGGCCCAGGAGGCCAGCATTCACGCCAGGCTGAGAGAAGCGCAGCGCCAGTATCGGCGTTTTGCCGGCCTGCGCGACAAAAACTACTCCAGCAAAGCGCAGTTGACCCAGAGCGAAGCCAGCGTCGATAGCCTGGTGGCGGATTTAAAAAGCGCGCGCGCCAATATTGAGGTGGCCAAACTGGAAGCCCAGCGACAGCGTGAACGGCTGGAGGATCATATTATCCGCGCACCCTTCGCCGGCATCGTTACGCAAAAAAATGCACAACCCGGCGAAATTGTCGCGCCCAGCTCTGCCGGGGGTGGCTTCACCCGCACAGGTATCTGCACCATCGTGGATATGAACTCGCTCGAAATCGAGGTCGATGTCAACGAGGCATTTATTGGCCGCGTTTCTGCGCGGCAGCGGGTAAACGCCAATCTGGACGCCTACCCGGAATGGAATATTCCAGCCACGGTGATCGCTATTATTCCGACCGCCGATCGCGCCAAGGCTACAGTGCGGGTGCGTATTGGCATAAACAGTAAAGATCCGCGTATCCTGCCGGATATGGGGGTAAAAGTTGGGTTTTTGGCCGGGGAGGCAGCCGCTCTCTAGTTTCGGGACGCACTCGCCGGAACGGATTCATTCTTTCACGAGGAGATTGGAGATGTCAGAAGATGTGTTGTTTCAATTAACGAATGTCCGCAAAAGCTTTGTTAAAGGCAAGGAAGAAATACCTATTTTTGACAACCTGGATATGGGTATTTCGCAAGGGGATTTTGTCGCAATTATGGGGCCATCCGGTTCCGGTAAAACCACCCTGCTGAATATGCTCGGTGGTGTGGATCAACCCAGTGGCGGCGAGATTTGGTTTAATGGCGCCCGCATTGATTCCCTCAGTGAGAGTGCCCTGACCCGCTGGCGCGCGGAGAATATCGGCTTTATTTTCCAGTTTTACAATTTAATGCCGATGCTGAATGCGCAGCGCAATGTGGAACTGCCACTGCTGTTGACCAAACTGTCCAAGATCCGACGCCGCAAAAATGTGGAAACGGCGCTGGCTTTGGTGGGCCTGAGCGACCGCGCCAAGCATATGCCCGGCGAAATGTCCGGTGGTCAGCAGCAGCGGGTGGCCATTGCCCGCGCCATTGTCTCGGACCCCAAGTTGATACTGTGTGACGAACCCACCGGTGACCTGGATCGCGGTACCGCCGATGAAATTCTGGAAATGCTGCAGCTGTTGAACCGCGATCATGGCAAGACCATCGTGATGGTCACCCACGACCCCGCCGCGGCCAAATACGCAAAGCGCACCCTGCATCTCGACAAAGGGCAGTTTGTGCAAAGGGAAGTGGTGGCATGAACGACCTCTATTTAATTTACAAAAACATGACGAGAAAGCCCTTACGGCTGTTCCTCACCTGTTTTGCTATCTTTATTGCGTTTTTGATCTTTGGTGCAGTTACCAGCTTAAAAAGCGCACTTAATTCCGGGGTGGAACTCTCCGCGGACAACCGCCTGGTGGTATTTAACCGCATCAACTTTACCAAATCCCTGCCCATTGCCTACTACCAGAAAGTCGCCGCAGTGGCGGGAGTGAGGGACGTCACCCACCTGAACTGGTTTGGCGGTTACTATCAGGAGCCGGCCAAACAAATTGTCTCCATGGCGGTGGAGCCTGAATCCTATCTGCGCGTCTACGAAGAAGTTATTATTCCCGAGGCGCAGAAACAGGCCTGGCTCAACAACCGACAAGGGGCCTTGGTGGGGGAAAAACTGGCAGAGATGTACGGCTGGAAAATTGGCGACAGAATTCCGGTCTCCTCGAATATCTTTACCCACAAAGACGGCGGCTATACCTGGGAATTTATCGTCTCTGGCATTTTTAAAGGGGATAACGAACAGTACGATACCCGCCAGATGCTGTTCCACTACCAGTATTTTATGGAAACCCAAACCTTTGGTGGCGACTGGATTGGTTGGATGGCACTCACCACCGACGATCCATCGCTGAATGAAAAGGTGGCGAAGGTCATCGACGACAGCTTTGCCAATTCCCAGAATGAAACCGACACCAGCACGGAAGAAGCCTTTAATAAAGCCTTTATCGAGCAGATAGGCAATATCGGCCTGATCATTTTCTCGGTGGTATTTACCGCTTTTTTCACCATTCTTGTCGTGGTTGGCAATACCATGGCGCTGTCCATTCGCGAGCGCACCGGAGAAATTGCCGTACTGAAAACCCTGGGATTTTCCAGCACGAGAATTTTTCGTATGGTGTTATCCGAGTCCATGCTGATTGCACTGATTGGCGGGCTCTCCGGGCTGGCGGCCGCCTGGCTTTTGGTTGAAGGGGGGAAAACCTTTCTTGCAAGATTTTTACCCAACCTGATTTTGGGTGGCAATATCGCCCTGCAGGCATTGGTATTTATGCTGCTGCTCGGCTTGGTCACCGGGCTGCTGCCGGCGTTTAACGCGCTGCGGCTGAATATCGCCACGGCATTTAACCGACAACAATAATCCGGCTGATAGTCAGCCTGTTGTGGTCCTTTTTATACCGGGTACTACATCAAAACTCCGACAGGGAGGGAAAAGAATGGGTTCTCTTATTGCACAAATTGTCTCGGTGACCCTGATGAATCTCGGTAGTTTGCGCCGCCGCCTGTGGATGTCGCTGGCTATGGTGCTGGCCTCGGCAGTGGTGGTGGCAATATTGCTGGCGTTTCTCGCCATGGCCAAGGGTTTCGAGGAGACCATGCGTGGGGCCGGCTCCAGCCAGATCGCCATCCTGATGCGCGAGGGTTCTTCAACCGAACTCAATTCGGTGGTTCTGCAGGATCAGGTCAACCTGATTGGCGCTTCAGCCGGTGTCGCGCAGGATAGCAGCGGTCCGATGATTTCACCGGAGCTTTACGTGATTGTGGATGGGATCAAGAAGTCCAGCGGTACCGAGGCCAATATTCCCCTGCGCGGACTCAACAAAGCCGGTATGGATATGCGTACCAATATGCGTTTGGTAGAGGGGCGCCTGTTTACCCCGGGTACCAATGAGATGGTTGTGGGTGAAGGGGTACTGCGTGAGTTCGACGGCTTCGAGATCGGCAGGACGGTGCGTTTTGGCAAAAACCTGTGGACCGTGGTTGGCGTATTTGCCACTGGTGGCAATATTTTTGAAAGCGAGCTGTGGGCGGATATCAATATTATCCAGAGCCACTACAACCGCGGCAACAGCTATCAGTCGATCCGGGTGAAGCTGGACAATGACGGAGACCTTGGGCCGCTACAGAAGACCATTGAGCGGGAACCGCGTCTGAACCTGGAGGGCCAGACCGAGCGCGACTATTTCGCCAGTCAGGGTAAACAACTGCAATACATCGCCGTTTTCGGCTGGATTATCAGTGCCATTATGGCCCTCGGTGCCCTGGCCGGCGCGCTCAACACCATGTACACCTCGGTGGCGGACCGGGCCAGGGAGATAGCCACTCTGCGCGCGCTGGGTTTCAGCAGTGTGTCCGCCTTCTGCGGTACGATTGCCGAGGCCCTGGTACTGGCGGTCGCCGGAGGTCTCCTCGGTTCTCTCGCCGCTTTTGGTTTTTTTGACGGTCTGAATACCTCCACCCTGGGGGGTAGTTTTACCCAGGTGGTTTTCAGCTTTGAGATGTCGCCGGAGTTGTTCCTGCAGGGGGCCATACTGGCGTTGGTGATCGGCTTTGTCAGCGGTTTTTTCCCCGCTTGGCGCGCAGCGCGCATGCCGGTGATTGTAGCATTTCGTCACGGGGCTTAAGGGGGCCGCTGGTTAACAGTAGAGGTGCCGTCACAGGCTCTATTTTTTCTTGCGATAGATGGTGCTTTTTCCCTGCGGCTGTTTGCGAAAGCGCTTGTACTCCCACTGGTACTGCTCCGGTGCGGCGGCAATACAGGCCTCCACACCGCGGTTCATGGCCGCCAGGGAAACTTTCTGCTCGTCGCTGTAGATCGCCTTTTCCGCGGGCAGGAAAACCAGTTCAAAGCCACCCTTGACCCGCTTTCCAAACCCGAATACACAGTGGCATTGGGTGCGTTTCAACAGGTTGTGGGCCAGAGTCATCGTGAGTGCCGGACGCCCGAAGAAGGGGGCGAAGTCGCCGCCCATATCCGGCTCCTGGTCCGGCAGCACCATGGCGACATGGCCAGCCTTCAGGCACTGGAGCAGGGCGCGTACGCCGTGAATATTGGTGGGCACCATGCGGGCGCCGGTCTCCTCGCGGCCCGTGCGGATAATCGGGTCCAGGGCGGCAATTTTCGGCGGCGCATATAGCGCCATGGAAGGTCCCAAGGACGCCAGGAAGAGACCGAAAATTTCCCAGTTGCCGGTATGCGGCATCAGCATCAGTGTGCCGCGGCCATCCTCTTCGCCCTGTGACAGCAACTGCAGGTTGCGCACCCCCACGATGGCGTTTTCATTGGTAGCCCAGGGGTGACGCCAGAGGCTCGCCATTTCACAGCCTGCTATGGCGGTGCTCACGACACTGTCGCGGGCCAGTTGCTCCCGTTTCCCGGCGTCCATGGCCGGATAGCAGAGCTGCAGGTTGATACGGCTCAAGCGCAGGCCCTCTGTGCGAAATAGCACCGCCAGCCCGCCGGCGCAGCGCCCCAGGCGCTGCGCCCATTTCAGTGGCAGTCTGCCCACCAGTTTCAGTACACCTGCCGCGAGGTACCCCTTAATATCCACTGCAATCACTTCCTATACAAAACGCCGCAGCAAACGGCCACGGGACCTGGCACGGCCATTCAAACTGCCCGGCGCGGCCACAGCGCTTTAAGCGCGAGAGCTGCTACCGCTATAATTGCGACCCTTTGCCCACAGCTGATACTGATGCGGAGATAGCGGTGTCCAAGCAATACGATCTCAGTACCTTTCAGGGACTTGCTTTTGCCCTACAGGATTATTGGGCGCGCCAGGGGTGCGTCATTCTACAGCCTCTGGATATGGAAGTGGGTGCCGGCACCTTTCATCCAGCGACCTTCCTGCGCGCCGTGGGTCCGGAAAACTGGAATGCGGCCTATGTGCAGCCGTGCCGCCGCCCCACCGACGGCCGCTATGGCGAAAACCCCAACCGCCTGCAGCACTATTACCAATACCAGGTGGTGATGAAGCCGTCCCCGGACAATATCCAGGAACTGTACCTCGACAGCCTGCGCACCATGGGTGTGGACCCAGCCATCCACGATATCCGCTTTGTGGAGGACAACTGGGAATCCCCGACCCTGGGTGCCTGGGGCCTCGGCTGGGAGGTGTGGCTGAACGGTATGGAGGTAACCCAGTTTACCTACTTCCAGCAGGTTGGCGGCCTGGAGTGCTACCCGGTCACCGGTGAGATTACTTACGGACTGGAGCGCATCGCTATGTACCTGCAGAGCGTGGAATCCATCTACGACCTGGTGTGGACACGCAACCCGGACGGCAGCCCCATCACCTACGGCGATGTTTTCCACCAGAACGAAGTGGAGATGTCCCGCTATAACTTTGAACATGCCGACGTGGAATTCCTGTTCGCCACCTTCGATCACTGTGAACGCGAGAGTACGCGCCTGATTGAACTGGGCCTGCCGCTGCCCGCCTACGAGCAGGTGATGAAGGCTTCCCACGCCTTTAACCTGCTGGACGCGCGCCACGCCATCTCGGTCACCGAGCGCCAGCGCTATATCCTGCGTGTGCGCGCCCTGGCCCGCGCGGTGGCCCGGGCTTACTACGATGCGCGGCGCGCATTGGGGTTCCCCCTGGCGGATGAAGCACTGCGCGCAGATATCCTGGCGGAAGTTACCGAACAAGAGGAGAAGCCGTAATGGCGCAGGACTTTCTGGTAGAACTGGGAACCGAGGAGCTGCCGCCAAAAGCGCTGCACAAACTGATGGACGCCTTCGCCGAAGGGATCACCCAGGGTTTAAAAGGCGCCGAGCTGACATTTGGCGAAGTCAAAGCCTACGCCAGTCCGCGCCGTCTGGCAGTCGCGGTTTTCGGTCTGGCGGACAAACAGCAGAACAAACAAATAGAAAAACTTGGCCCGGCGGTCAAAGTCGCCTTCGACAAAGCGGGTAACCCCAGCAGGGCCGCCGAGGGCTTCGCGCGCAGCAACGGTGTCACCGTGGACGCATTGGGCCGCAAGGAGACCGACAAAGGCGAGCGTCTGGCCTTTATCAGTGAACAGAAAGGCGCCGAGACCGAATCTCTCCTGCCCGGTATTGTAGAAAAGGCCCTGGCACAACTGCCCATCCCCCGGCGCATGCGTTGGGGCGCGCGCCGCGAGGAATTCGTGCGCCCGGTACACTGGCTGGTGATGCTGTTTGGCAACACAGTGGTGGAGGGCAAAGTGCTCGGCCTCAAGGCCGGCAAAAGCAGCCGCGGCCACCGCTTCCACTGCGACCGCGCGTTGGAGATCCACTCCGCCCACGACTACGCTCAGGTACTGCGTGAGCCCGGCTATGTACTGGCGGATTTTGCCGCGCGCCGCGAGGCGATTCGCGCCCAGGTGATTGCCGAGGCCGATAACGTCAACGGTGAGGCGGTGATCGACGATGACCTGCTCGATGAAGTGACCGCCCTGGTGGAGTGGCCCGTGGCTCTCACCGGCCGCTTTGAGGAGCGCTTCCTGGAGGTCCCTGCGGAGGCTTTGATCTCCTCTATGAAGGCGCACCAGAAATATTTCCACGTGGTGGATGAAGGTGGTCAACTGCTGCCCTTTTTTATCACCGTTGCCAATATCGAGAGCCAGGATGCCGCCCAGGTGATCCGCGGCAATGAGCGTGTTATCCGCCCGCGACTGGCAGATGCCGCTTTCTTCTTCGAGACTGACAAAAAGACCAGCTTGGAATCGCGCCGCGAAAAATTGCGCCAGATCGTGTTTCAGCAGCACCTGGGCAGCGTCTACGACAAGACCGAGCGGGTCTCCGCCCTGGCGCGCGCCATCGCTGAGCAGGTGGGTGCCAACGGTGACTGGGCTGAACGCGCCGGGCGTCTGTGCAAGTCGGACCTGGTCACCGAGATGGTGTTCGAGTTTGCCGATATGCAGGGCATCGCCGGTTACTACTACGCGGAAAACGACAGCGAGCCGCTGGATGTGGCCAAGGCCATGTATGAACAGTACATGCCCAAGTTCGCCGGTGACGAGCTGCCCACCAGTGAGACCGGTACCGTACTCGCCCTGGCGGACCGCCTGGATACCCTGGTGGGCATCTTCGGCATCGGCCAGCCCCCCAGCGGCTCCCGCGACCCCTTCGCCCTGCGCCGCGCCAGTCTGGGTATTATCCGCCTCCTGGTGGAAAAGCGTCTCGACCTGGATCTGCGCCAACTGCTGGAGCTGGCCCGCGACAACTATCCTCGCACTGCCCTGGGCGAGTACGACAGGGTTGTGGAGCAGGCGCTGCAGTATGTGCTGGAGCGCTTTCGCGCCCGCTACGAGGACCAGGGTATTGCCACCGAGGTGTTTATGTCGGTGGCAGCACGAAAACTGTCGCGCCCGCTGGATATCGACAATCGCGTGCATGCGGTGAACGCCTTCAGCCTACTGCCGGAGTCCGGCGCCCTGGCTGCCGCCAACAAGCGCGTCTCCAATATCCTCGCCAAGCTGGAAACCGCCGTGCCTGGCAATATTGACGAGGCCTTGTTGCAGGAAGAAGCGGAGAAGGCCCTGTTCGCCGCTGTGCAGGTGGCCCGCTCCGAGGTGGCGCCACTGTACCGCGATGCCCTGTTCGCAGAGGGGCTCGCCGGTCTGGCGGGTTTGCGTGAAACCGTGGACACCTTCTTTGACCATGTGATGGTGATGAGTGACGACGAGCAACTGCGCGATAACCGCCTGGCCCTGCTGGCTCAACTGCGCGCGCTGTTCCTGGAAGTTGCCGACATTTCCCTGCTGGTACCGGCCAAGTAACGACTATTTGAACCGGGGGCTCTGCACCCCGGCTCAATAACAACAGGGCAAGTCTGCCATGCCTATGATTATTCTCGGGCGCGACGGGGTTATCAACGAAAACCCCGGCACTTTCGTCAGGTCCGCCGACGAGTGGCAGCCCTGCCCCGGCAGTATTGAAGCGCTGGCAGCCCTCAGTCGTGCCGGCTACCAACTGGTGATCGCTACCAACCAGAGCGGTCTGACGCTGGGTCGGTTCGATCTCGATGACCTGGAGGCCATACACACCAGGCTGCGTGCCCTGGTGGAGGATGCCGGTGGCGAGATCGCCGCTATCTTCTATTGCCCTCACGGCCCCGAGGATCATTGCCGCTGTCGCAAACCCAAGCCGGGATTGCTCGAGGCGATAGAGGCGGAGTTCGATACCAGTCTGCACGGCTGCTATCTGCTTGGGGACAAGCTTGAGGATTTGCAGTTGGCACTGGTAAAAGGCTGCAAGCCGGTATTACTCAAATCCGGCGAGGGTGAACGCACTCTGCAAAAGTTGATGGAACAGCCCAATCCACACCTCGAGAACACGCTTTTATTTGCGGACCTAACGCAGTTTGCCCGGTTTTTGTTGGGCGGGTGTGTGGAGGGCGCAACCGGAAGCCCGGTTGCGCCTTGAACCGGTCGATTTGCACATACCTGACTTGCTTATCTTTCTCTCCCTGCCATTTTCACCCCAATCATCACTACACGAAGAATTGAATGCCAACACATTGAGTTGTGGGCAACATTCCTTTAAAAGCTGGTAATGGGACGGGCAAGTCCACCATAGCAACCGCTATTTCTGACAGACCATGGATGGGCGCGGCGTTTGGAAGAGGGTCTTGTTGGGCGGCATTGAAGATGCAGTGCATGCCGCAGTGTTACAACGATTAAACCCGCTCGCCGCTATTTTCCCGCCTGCGTAAAAACAAAAAAGGAACTTTTCAATGAAAACAACAATAATTCCCGCGCTAATAACAGGACTGCTGATCTCGGGCAGCAGTTTCTCTGATACGGGCGGGGACAAACCCGCTGCCAATCTTGAAAAGCACAGAAAGGTTTATATCGTTCAACTGAATGGCGAACCGCTATCCTCTCACAGCGGCGCCGTCTCCGGATCGTCCGTGGCCAAATCCGCTATCCAGCGCAGGCTGGACCGGCGCAGTGACAGCTACCGCCACTATGCCGGGTTCCTCAAATCGCGCCGTGAACGGGTGCTGTCCTCTATTCCCAGTGCGCGCAAGGTGCATGAGTACGACACGGCTTTTAACGGTTTCGCTGCGGTTATGAGCGAAAAGGAAGCCGAGGAATTGCGAAGCCATAAGGATGTAAGGGGCTTATGGAAAGATCGCCTGCTCAAGCCCCACACAGATTCCACTGCGGACTTTCTCGGTCTGACTCGTATACCCAGCCCCTGGCTGTGGGGGATAACCGGTGAAAATGTGGTTGTTGGTGTGATCGATAGCGGTATTCACCCCGAGCAATTGAGTGTTGCAGACACCCCCACGCCTCGCCAGGGCAATCGCGGCGCCTTTATTCCCTACGGGCCCGTGCCCGAATCCTTTGTTGGGGAGGGCTGTGATTTCGGCAATACCGAGTTTAACCCCAATGACGCCGCCTTTACCTGTAACAACAAACTGATCAAGGCCAGGTCCTTCTCCGACGCTTTCCGCTCCGCTAACACGCTGGCGGATTACGAATTCCTCTCTGCGCGGGATGCCGACGGGCACGGCACCCACACCGCCACCACCGCCGCCGGTAACTACGGTGTGGTTACACCGGATGGGGAAACCCTCACCGGCATGGCGCCGCGGGCACGCGTTGCTGTGTACAAAGTATGTTGGGACGCGCCGGACCCGGATGACAGTGGTTGCTCCTCGGCGGACGCCATGGCGGCCATTGATGAGGCCGTGGCCGATGGCGTGGACGTGATCAATTACTCCGTGGGTGGGGGCAGCACTGTCTTTACCGGTGCGGACGATATCGCATACCTGTTTGCTGCGGATGCGGGTGTTTTCGTTGCCACTTCCGCCGGCAACGGGGGCCCCGGTTCGGCAACTATCGGCACGCCTTCAGGCGTGCCCTGGATCACCGCAGTGGCTGCCGCTGAGGATGATCAGCGCTTTGGTACGGCACTGCGCGTGGAGTCGCCAGGGCCTATCGCCGGGACTTACGATGCCCTGGAGGGCAGTGGTCCGGTCTCCATGCAGGACGCTGGGCTGCTGTCTGCACCTGTCTTCGCCAGTGTGCCGCTCGAAGCCTGTGCTGCACTCGATAACAGCGCGGCGATGGCAGGGAAAATCGCCCTGGTGAAACGCGGAGGCTGCTCCTTTACGGATAAGTACAATAATGCGGCGGACGCCGGTGCGATTGCGATTGTCGTATACAACGATGGCACGGCGGCGGACCGTTTTGATCCGATTGCCATGTCCGCGCCGGACACGCGTATTCCCGGTGTGATGATTCGCTACGCGGATGGCGAGTTGATTGTGGGCAGTGAGGACGTCAGTGGCATACTGGATCCCGCACTGCAGATTTCCCGCCAAGATCGCATCGCCAGCTTTTCCTCCCGGGGCTACAATGCCGGCGCGCCGGATATTATCAAGCCGGATGTGGCGGCACCGGGTGTCGGTATTCTCGCCGGTATTTCACCGGTTCTGAGCGGTGGCAACCTGTTTGGCCGCCTGAGTGGTACCTCCATGGCCAGCCCTCATGTGGCCGGTGTGATGGCGCTGCTGAAACAGGCCCACCCGGACTGGTCTCCGGCAATGGCCAAGTCCGCGCTTATGAGTACGGCTCGTACCGATTTACGCAAAACATTCGGCCCGGAAATGGCAGATCCGTTTGATATCGGTGCCGGCGCTATCGCACCCTCCGCCGCCCTTCATCCCGGCCTGGTTTACGATGCCGGTTTTAATGACTATTTGGCATTTTTATGCGGAGCCGAAAATCAGCCGCAAATTGTCGAGCCCACCACCTGTGACAATCTGGATAGCCTGGGTTATTCCCTTGACGCCAGCGATTTGAACCTGCCCTCCATCGGTATCGGTGCACTGGTGGGAACCCAAACCGTGAAACGCCGAGTCACCAGCGTATCCCGCGGTTCAAAATGGTACTGGGTCTCGGTCAATGCACCGGTTGGTGTCGAGGTGCAGGTACATCCGCGCGTGCTGCGATTGAGGGAGGGGGAAAGCGCGGAGTTTGAGGTCACCTTCACCGTCACTGCAGACGCCGCGATGAATAAGTGGGCTTTCGGCGACCTGACCTGGCAATCTGTGGGCACCCGCTACCATGTGCGCAGCCCTGTTGCCGTCCGTCCGGTAGCCTTGTCTGCGCCGACACAGGTCGCCGCTGAAGGCACCGCTGGCAGCCTCGATCTGGATGTACAGTTCGGTTATAACGGCAACTTCCAGGTGATGGTAAACGGCTTGGCGGAAGGCGTGGCAAATCCCGGCAGCGTAGAGGACGGTGGTTCCCAACTGATCTTCTTCGACGTACCGGAAGGGACGAATCTGGCCCGTGTAGCCCTGTTCGATGCCGATGTGGGCGATGGCAGCGGTAGCGATGATCTGGATTTACGGGTGTTTGGGCCGGCTCCCGATTTTCCGGAAGTGGGAACCAGCGGCTCTGAAACCTCTACTGAGTCCGTGACCATACGCAACCCTGTGCCTGGGGAATACGCCGCGTTTGTCGATGACTACGCTTCTGCCGCAGGCGCAACGCCTTTCAGGCTGTTCAATTTCAACCTGACTGGTGACAGTGGCAATACCCAGTTGAATGCACCGGGTCAGGCGCAACTGAATAGCAGCGGTACGATCGCGCTTGAGTGGATGGGGTTGGCGCCCGATACCCGCGCCCTCGGCATCCTGAGCCACGGCGACGGTGAGCAGGTTTTCGCGGAAACTGAGGTGATGGTTATCACCCAGTGATGGGATAGAGTGCCCCGCTGCCAAGATACTTTTTCACTACGGAATACCGGCACTGGCTTTTTAGTCTGTGCCGGTATTTTTTACAACGATTGACAACTGGTTTCGGGTCGAACTTGGATAGAAACAGCGGCAATTTCCAGGGAAATATGGCCAAAGTCCCGGCAATATCTGTATTGCAATTGAGATTTCTGACGTTACACAACGATTCCAATGATGAGACCTTTATTGATGGCAACGCCAATCCAATACCTCCTCCCGCATGATATGCAGGTAACCTTCTGTTCGGCCCCTGCTAAAACGGCACCGAACAACACGGTGTCCAAGCTACTGTAGCGAAATGCACTGCCGGGTTCATACAGAATGCACTTCAATCAAAGATATCCAGCGCATCCTGTTGTAACAAGTATCCGGTTTCAGGGTGTGATAGGCATCCTTGCCAGTGGTGTCCGGGTTACCCGGTACACCCCGCCATTGCTGAGATTAACTACCTCAAGGCCCACTTTGTCCACCTGAGCGTCGAGCGCGGGTAGCCTCACACCTCTAAAAAAACCCCGGCTTTCACCGGGGTTTTCCTGTCCTATCGTTGAGTCACGGTGGAAGATCAGAAGATGTATTTCATCCCCACAGTGGCCGCACGCGGCCGGTTGGCGCGGGCGCCTTCCGGGCTGCGGCTGATAATTACCTGCTCGTCGAACAGGTTATCCACTTTCAGGTAACCGGTCAGGTCGGCGCTGAAATCGTAGTGTGCGGCGGCATCCACCACCCACAGAGACTCGGTGTAATCGAAATGGTCGGCACCGCCGCGGTTACAGCGGGTGTTGACACACATCTCATCCTGATAGGCTGCGGTGAGGTTCAGGCGCCAGGCGGCGCCACTGTCCAGGCCCGCAGATACGGCGAAGACATTTTCCGGCAGGTATACCAGATTATCGCCGGCCAGCAGGAGTTCCTCAGGATTCACATCGCAGAGGGGGTCCCCATTGCAGAGCGAGTCCTGGTCTTCGGTGACTTCTGCATCAGTGTAGGTGTAGGTGGCACGCACTGGCAGGGTCCAGCCGTTTGCGAGCACCCACTCGCTGCCCAAGGCAGCTTCAAGGCCCTTGATTTCCGCCTCGCCTAATTGGAAGGTACCACTCTCGGCTCCATCGGGGCAGGATACAGCCACAGAGCAGTTCTGCACTGCATTCTCATAATCGCTATAGAAGGCGATCAGCTCGGCGGTGAGGGTGCCGTTATCAAAGCGTGCACCCCACTCGTAGTTGGTGGATAACTCAGGGCCCTGGCCGTCTTTGGCACCGGCGCCGGGGGGGGCGAAACCGCGATGGACACCCGCCAGCAGGCCCCACCGCTCGCTGACCTGATACACAAGCCCCAGCCCCGGCAGCCATTCATCTACCTGGTTGGAGCGGTAGCTGCCCTTTTCAAAGCGCTCTGCATCGTTATAGCGCTGCTCCTCGGTTTCCACATCTTCATAGCGCAGGACTGCCGTCAGGGTCAGCCGGTCGCCCAGTTGGATATCGTCGTAAATGAAGAATGAGGTGGCATCGGCTTCTCCAACCCGGTTATTGCCGCTTTCTCCTGCCGTATCGGGGATATTCATGTATTGGTAGATCAGTTGTCCATCAATCTGGCTATAGATCTCCACTGGTTGGAATCTATCCACTTCGTCCCGATGCCGGCGTATACCAAAGGTCAATTCGTGGGTGACGGAGCCGGTATCCAACAGCCAGTCGGCGCTGACCTGGATACCCTTGGACTCGTATTCACGGTTGTTGTGCTTGATACCGAAACCAAAGTAATCCTGCTGTCCATCGAGTATCGCTTGCGCATTGTCAGCTACAGTTTCGTTGTCGCTATTGGCATCATCAATCAGGCTTCCGAGGCTGACCTTGAACCAGTCACGCTTGAACTTGTTGTAGTAGGCCTGGGTATGCAGCGTGAAGCCCTCGCCCAGTTGGATGCTGTGATTCAGCTGCACGGTGCTGTGGCGGTTCTGCATTTCATCCAGGGCACTAATGCCGTAGCGGCGGTTGGGGTCGTCGTTTAAGTCGGCGTCAGTCAGGCCCAGGTAGCTCATGCCGGACTCCTCTTCGGAGTACTGCAGTTTGATATCCAGTTGCTGGCGATAGGTCGCATCCGCATCGGAGCGCAGGCGGCCCTTCAGCAGGTAGTCCTCTTTGGTGATATCCGCGCTGCCGGCGCGATCAATATCGCGGAAACCATCTGCATGCTGCTGCTGGGTTTCCAGCAGCCAGCCGGTGTTCTCGGTGCTGGTGCCGTAATAGCTGTGCAGGCGGGTCTCGCCATATTCGCCGGCTTCGAGCTGTACCATTCCAGCAGGGGTTTCCGGGATCGGTGTGCTCAGCATATTCACGGCACCGCCTACGGTGAATGGGCCATAGAGCAGGGCAGTGGGGCCCTTCAGCACTTCGATGGCGTCCAGGCGGCCGACGCTGGGGAAATAGTAGGCCTCCGGGGCTGAATAAGGTGCAGGCGCAATTAACACACCATCTTCCATCAGAGAGATCTTGCCGGAGCGACCTCCCTGGGCGCCACGAATCCCGATATTCGGCCGCAGGCCGTAACCATCCTCTTCAAGCAGGTAGACACCCGGCACCGAGCGCAGTATGCGGTTGATATCCACATATTCGAACTCGGCCAGCTCGTCGGCATCGACCAGGTGCGCAGAGCCCGGCAGGCTGGAGATAGAGCCGGGATCGCCAATGACGGAAACAGTCTCCAGGCGCTCTTCGGCCAAACTCGGCACAGCCGTCAATGCTGCCAGGGCAAATGCCAGAGGCGACAGGGGGAAAGGTTTCATGCACCCTCCAGAGAGTGATTAAAGTTAATAATGTTTTATCTGCTAATAAGAATGATTGTATTTTACCATTGAAGTGAGGTTCAACTGTCAATTTTTTTGATTGCCTTTTGGTGCCACCGGTGGATTGTCCCGTTTTTGGACATTTTCTGTTCTATCAGGGTGATGTTTTGTAGGAGTCGCACTTTGCCCTGATTAGGATTGTGTCTGTGTATCCGTCTCGGGGGCGCCTGTGATTAGAAAGGCAGAGTCCAAAGAGCTGGACAGGCTGGAACAGCTGTGGCTGCATGCTGCGGTCAGCTCACACCCTTCCCTGCCCCGTGGCTTTTGGCTGGAGCGAGTGCACCAGTTTCGCCGTGACTGCCGGCGCGCCGGGTTGTGCCTGGTGTTTACGGGCCGTCACCCCGCGGTCGCCGAAGCCTTTGTCACCCTTCTGGATCAAGACCGGCTTGCCCACCTGTGTGTCAGCCCCCTGTTTGCCGGTTGCGGTATTGGCGCGAGCCTGGTGGCTGCCGCCGGGCACGGAAAACCTCAACTGCAAACCCGGGTGCTCAGGGAGAACTTGCGCACACGTTATTTCCTGCAGAGGTACGGCTTTGTGGAAACCGGGCGCCGCCATTGTGTTGAGTACGGCCAACCGCTGATTCTGATGCGCTGTAGTTCACTGCCGGCATAATCAGGTGGACCCTGCCCGTATGGGGGTGGGGCATTGCTTATAACCGAAAATTATTACTTCAATCCTTTTTATTGTTTCTATATAGGTACTGAACTGGGTAGCATGCCTTCCATCCTAGTTTTCCTGTGCATTGATTTTTATGGGACGCAACGCTTCTGCCAACCCCCTGCATTCTGTATCTGACCGATTCTTTCACCACGGTGCCGATTTGGGGGCATTGAACCGTAATTTCGCCGGGGAAAAGCCCAGTGAGATCATGCGATTTACCATGGAGCATGCGTTAAACCCGGTGGTCTTCACCAATTTTCGCCCGCTGGCAGTGGCTTTTTTGCACCTGGTGACCAGAGAAAAACCGGATATCCCGGTCATCTGGGTAGACCACGGCTACAATACGCCGGAGACCTACCGCCATATAGAAGCTGTGGTAAGTAGGTTTAATCTGAATCTGCGTACCTATTCCTCAAAGATGTCAGCAGCCCACTACAACGCCGTGTATGGTGGTATTCCTCCGCTGGATACTCCCGAGCACGACTTTTTTTCACGCACGGTAAAACTGGAGCCGTTCAATCGTGCCATGGGGGAGCTGAAACCGGACGTCTGGCTGAACGGTATCCGCCACGACCAGAACGCACACCGCAAAAACCTGGATATATTCACCCAGGGCAATCACGACACCATCCGCGTGGCGCCGATGTTCCACTTAAGGGAAATGGACGTGGAAGAGTATGTCTCCGACAACGGGCTGCCGGATAACGATGTGTACTTCGACCCCACCAAGGGGGAAGAGCACCGGGAATGTGGTTTGCTACTGGAAAAGTAAGGGTGCACCAGCCCAGCGGAGTATAAACGCCCCGCGGGTGTGCAGCTGTTTCCTGTGGGGTCCGTGTTGCTCTCTCCGTTGTTATCCGACAACTCTACCGGTCAGTATGTGGCACTGCGGGGAATGCAAAGATGCACGCTGCTGGCGGCGGAGTTTGTGCCGCCCTGAATATCCTTCAGGTAAGCCTCTAACCATGCGTAGTGGGCTTCGGTCTTATTAACTGGTGGAACCCCCCTGTTGCCTCGGTAACCGCGTTTAAGGGGTGGGGTTTTGGGGCGATTGAGACTTTTTCCCTTTCAAATTTTTCTGCCCCTCTAAATCTGACCATAGTGCGTGTCTTACAAAATTCTGCATTACACCAGTAAGGGGAAGTTTAAGGGCTGCGGCCATTGATAAGGAAATGCATCTGGTAGGCAGAGCTGTCACGAAGAGATCAATTTGTGCTAAGCTCTAGAACAGTGTACTGCCTTGGGGCCTGTTTCAATAAAGTGTCTGTAATCCGCTGCGCTTTTTTAATCTGAAATTTTTGAAACTCGACCGGTTTGCGAGCGCATAGATGGTCAACCGTTGTTGACTTGATTGAAATTCAGCGTATTCCCGTGAGAGCATCAGAAGCTGTGTGAGATTTTCTACCAGCATTTTCCCTGTTCCGGGTTCCCATTTGTGATTACACGGAACTGCTACAATGTTATTTTATAGCAATTGTATGGACGAATTTTTTCGACAATAACAACCCGATATAACTACCTAGGCGGCTGCAAAGGATACAGTCGCCTTTTGGAAAAATGACTTCGCCAGCCTTTTATTCTTCTTGATGCTCCGCAAATCTTTGCCGGCGAGAATCATTAAGGACTCACCTTCTTTTAGCGGCTTCTTTAAAGTCCCTATGTTTCTCATGTGGTTCCACACCAGTTAATCTGGGTTCAGGTCTGGCGCATATGGGGCAAGAATACGATCTCAAGCCTTCCTTCTTGTGATTCCACATAGTCAAGAACGTTCTTCGATTTGTGCACTGGATGGCCATCTACAATGAGGATCACCGGACGCCTTTAGCTTCTCTGGAAATCTTTGAAGCACTCCACACACTTATCTGCCGTGAGTCTTCCGCTGTAAATGTGGTGCCAAAATCCACCTTTATTTGATAACGCATAGATCGCATTAATGGATTGCCTTTGCCCGCTGGTTTTTACTATCGGAGTCTTCTGTCTTTCTCACCGCGTCCTTTGCAGCGGGCCGTCAGACCGGATGCTTGCCTCATCCAGCCAGAATATCTCTGCGTAACGGCTTTTATGGAGTTAAACCCGACCGGTGCAGAAGCTCACCGACGCTAGTTACACTAAGTTCAATACCAAATTGCTCTCGAATCAGATCTGATACGATTTGGCGTGTCTACAATCCAAAGTCAAAACCGTATTGCCTTGGATCACCACCAATAACCCACCGTTTGACTTCTAGCCCCTCGGTAGGAGACAACTTTCTGCCGCGCCCAAGCCTTGCTTTGGGGGCCAAAGCTTCGATGCCTTTTCCCGTGCAGTTTTTAACCATAAGAAAATGGTTCTACCACCAGCCCTAAATTACGGGTAATCTCCACCGCCGACTCACCATCAAACACCCGCTGCACGGCTATTTTCTGTATCCGTATGAGATGTTGTCCTTCTATGCTAAGTTTTCCAGCGTCATATTTCATGCGCGCCATGATATCATAATGTATTGATTATTTCCGCTCCGCTAGTATATCGGTTCCACCCTGGCCGTTTTTGCTGCGTCTGTTTTTATCCATGCTTTAACAGTGGGCGCTGTTGGTGATAGTAAAAAAGGCAGAGTAAAAAAAGCAGACATGGTTTTGAGTTCTTATAAATAAATTATTGATAGCTTTAGTGCCGCTGGTTTGATAAGTGCTTCAGTGAAAAATTTAAAATAAAAGGATGTCCGATTTGATTTTTGGGAAGAAAAATAATCTTTTTCTTGGGTGGTTCAAGCACACTCTATGTTTTTTCTGTCTCAAGACCAGAGCAATTTGATTCTAAAAAATACCGTAACTATTTTTACAGAGAAAAATTCAGAAAAGCCGGCTTATCAAAACCTGTTTGAGGTTATTTCATCGCCTTTCACTGAAGATACAAAGAGTATAGGAGTGGCTTCTTTTGAAGGTATGGCTGTCAATGTGTTCACTGAGTCGCTTGTTGCGATGAGAGCGGAGCTAGCTGAAAAGCATGAATCAGATAGTAAGGAAGTTTCTCTACACTTTTATTCGGGAGGTAAAAAAGTCTACAAGCGAGGTCGTATTATTTCAAAAGATTGCGAACGGATGACTTTCCGTACTTGGGTAAAGTCGGTGCCAACCCTAGACCTAGAGGCTACAGAATTTTGCCTGGAAAGCTGATAATCTAACATTTGAGCGAGTGGTCCTTACCCTTTGTTTTGACAACTCAAGGCAGCGGCCTGGTGCGCCCGCTATCATCGATCGCCACAAACACAAATTCACCCTCGGTGACTTTTACCTGTTCCCCGGAATCGACCCGCGTCAACCACACCTCAACCATGGTTCGAATGGAGGAGCGCCCCACCTCTATGGCTTCGGCGTAACAGCTGACGGTGGAGCCAACCGGAACCGGGCGCAAAAACACCATGCTGCCAACCGCTACCGTGGTGACCCTGCCGCGGGCGATGCTCTGTGCCAGGATGGCACCGGCCAGGTCCATCTGTGACATCAGCCAACCGGCGAAGACATCCCCCTGAGGATTGGTGTCGCGGGGCATGGCCAGGGTTTGCAGGGCGAGTGTGCCTGTGGGTTGCGGGTTTTCATCTAGTGCTGACATCGACTGCTCATAGATCATTAGCGTTATTCGGGGCGACTGCCGAAGAGGTGGCGTATTCTAGCACAAATTGCGCAGTAATTGACCAGAACTTCCTGTGAAAACTCGCGGATCAGACACTGCCTGGTATTTCTCAACGGGCTACCATGGCCGGCAACCAGGTCGCCAGAGCCGGCCACAAGGCCAGCACACAGAGCATCAGTAGCTGGATGGCGATAAACGGGATAACCCCGCGGTAGATGGCCGAGGTGGCTACAGAACTCGGTGCCACACCGCGCAGGTAAAAAAGCGCGAAGCCAAATGGCGGTGTCAGGAAGGAAGTCTGCAGGTTGATGGCAATCATAATCCCCAGCCACACGGGATCGACACCCATAGCCAGCAGCACGGGTCCGACGATGGGCACCACCACGAAAGTGATTTCGAAAAAGTCGAGAATAAAGCCGAGCAGGAAGATCACCAGCATCACCAGAAGGGTTGCGCCTATAACGCCTCCGGGCAGGCTGTGAAAAATGCCCGTGATCAGTTCCTCGCCACCGTAGCCGCGAAAGACCAGGGAAAACAGGGATGCGCCGATCAGTATGGCGAAGACCATGGCGGTTACCTGCAGGGTACTCCGTCCTACCGCGCCCGCCCTTGCCCAGTCCAGAGCACCGCGGCTGTATGCCAGCAGAGCGGCACCGAGGGCACCGATGGCGGCGGCTTCAGTGGGAGTGGCGATACCTGTCATAATCGAGCCCAATACCATCAGCATCAGGGTGATGGGGGGTAACAGACTGTGCAGTAATGGCCAGAGTTCGAGTGCTTCGCGTTCTCCGGGTGGGGCCGAGGCCGGTTTACGGCGCGCAATCAGCAACAGGTAAATGATGTAGGCCGCTACCAGTAACAGACCGGGAATAATGGCGCCGATAAACAGGTCGGCGGCATTGATGGGCGTGGGGTTGAAGATGCCGGCAGACAGCTGTGCCTGCTGATAGGCATTGGAAAGGGTGTCGCCCAACAGTACCAGCGCGATTGACGGCGGGATGATTTGTCCCAGGGTACCTGTGGCACAGATGGTGCCGGTGGCGAGTGTGGGCGAATAGCCCTGCTTTAACATGGTGGGTAGAGACATCAGTCCCATGGTGACCACAGTGGCGCCGACGATACCGGTACTGGCGGCGAGGAGTGTCCCAACCACCACTACAGAGATGGCCATGCCCGCACGCGCGCCCATAAAGACCTTGGTCAGGTTGACGAGCAGATCCTCGGCGATCTTGGCCCGCTCCAGTATGACGCCCATCAGGACAAATAGCGGCACGGCTACCAGGGTGCGGTTTCGCATAATGCCGTAGAGGCGATCGGGAAAGGCGCGCAACAGTTCCGCGTCGAAGACACCGTAGACTATACCCAGTCCTGCGGCGATAAGGGCTGTGCCGCCGAGGGTAAAGGCCACCGGATAGCCGAACATCAGCAGGGCACAGATGGCGGCAAACATCAGCAGGGGGACCAACTCGATCATACCTCGGTCTCTTCTGCCTGTTTGGGTAATACCGGCGAGATTGCAGCAGTTTTTGTCACTGCGGCTGCTTCCATCAGCTGTACCAAGGCGCGGATAAACTGGGCTGCGCCGGCCAGGGCAAGGGTGATTGCGGCCAGCGGAATCAGGCTCTTCAGCAGAAAGACCCCGGGCAGGCCGCCGGCATTGGCACTGCCTTCGAATACCCGCCAGCTGTTCAGGACAAACCGCCAGCTGCTGGTCAAGAGGAAGCCGCACAGGGGCAACAAAAAGACGAGATAACCGGTGGCATTGACCCAGGCCCTGCCCCGTGGGTGCATACGGCGGTAAAAGACGTCCACACGCACATGGGTATCGGTTTGCAGTGCATAGGCCAGTCCGAGCATAAAGGCGGCGCTGTGCAAGTAGACAACGGACTCCTGCAAGGCAATAGAGCCGCTGTCAAAGATGTGGCGCAGCACTACGATGCCGCTTTGCAGTAATACCATGGCCAGGGTAAACCAGGCGAGCAGGTGACCGGTGCGCCTGGCAAGCGCTTCCAGCACACGCGCTCCTCGCAACAGAAATGCCATAGGGGCTTCTCTCTAACATCTTATTGTTATCTCGATGCTGTGAAGGTTACCGTTTTGCCCGTTCCGGCACCAGCGGAGCAAACTCCAAGGTTGTAACCTTTTTGTCATCTTTTATTCATAGAATCGTCACCCGTTGTTCCTAGCATCGCCGCGTGAAATAAAAAACACTCACTGGAGTTCCACATGAACAAGCAAATTCTGGCAACTTCCCTGGCGGCGCTGACCCTCGCCTCCGCCCAGGTGGCTATGGCGGCTCGCGACTACATCAGTATTGTCGGTTCCTCTACCGTCTACCCCTTTACCACCACGGTGGCGGAGCGTTTCAGCCGCGCGACCCAGTTCAAGACCCCGGTTGTTGAATCCACAGGCACCGGCGGCGGTATGAAACTGTTCTGCCAGGGGGTTGGCGAGAGCACTGCGGATGTCACCGGTGCCTCCCGTCGCATCAAGCAGTCCGAACTGGAGATGTGTAACAACAATGGCGTCGATGTCGTAGAGGTACAGATCGGCTACGACGGCATTGTGCTCGCCAATGCAAAAAAGCTGGCCCCGTTTGAGTTGTCCCGCAGGGACATCTTTCTGGCCCTGGGCAAGGAAGTGCCCAACCCGGATGGCTCAAAAACCCTGGTTGCTAACCCCTATAAAACCTGGAAAGACGTCAACCCGGCGCTGCCCAACCTCCGTATCGAAGTCTTGGGCCCACCCCCCACTTCCGGCACCCGTGACGCCTTTGTCGAGCTGGCCATGGAGGGGGGGTGTAAAACGTTTGGCTGGATCAAGGCCATGAAAAAAACAGACAAGAGCGCATACAAGGCGATCTGCCACAATGTGCGCGAGGACGGCGCTTATGTTGAAGCCGGTGAAAACGACAACCTGATCGTGAATAAGCTGGTCGCCAATCCCAATGCCCTGGGCATCTTCGGTTTCAGTTTCCTCGACCAGAACGCCGACAAGGTACAGGGCTCTCTGATCGAAGGTCAGGCCCCGACGTTTGACTCTATTGCCGACCAGAGCTATCCGGTATCCCGCCCATTGTTTATCTATGTGAAAAAGGCCCATGCCGATGTGGTTCCGGGCATCAGGCAGTTCCTGGCGGAATTTACCAACGCGCGCGCCTGGGGGGAAGAGGGTTACCTGGCAGACAAGGGCATGATCCCACTGCCTGAGGAGCAGCGTCAGCAGGTTGCCGCCGACGTGCGCAAGCTGAATGCGCTGGGTAATCTCGCTGCAAAATAGTTGTGCTCTGGAGTAATATGGTCAAAGGGACTTGGCGGCCAAGCTCGAGAGGGCTTGGCCGTTCTTTATGCACAGTCACATGAAAACCCAAGGAAAAGTCAGGATAATGCCCACAGCAACCCCTTACAGCAAGGTAAATTAATGCAAACCCCCACCCTGCTCGCCCTCCTGCTGCTGTTGGTACTGGCAGTCTACGGTACGGGCTTCAGCCGGGCACTGGGCGCCGCGCGCAGTCTCGGTGGCGTGCGCAACCTGGCTTCCCTGCCCAGTTACTACGGCCTGTTTGCCGCACTCTGGTGCGGCCTGCCAGCCCTGATGCTGCTGGGGGCCTGGATCGCCTTCGACGATGCGGTTATCCGCGCGATGGTGTTGGGCAGTCTCCCCGACAAGCCCGACACGCCCTCTGGGCAAAATCTGCTCTACGCCCAAATTCAGAATCTCTCCGCCGGTCATCTGATTGGAGAAAAAACGCCTCAGTTGCAATCGGCCGCGGACTACCTCAGTCGCCTGCGCCACAATTCCAGCAACTTGCAGGCTTTTTTAAGCTTGACGCTGGCAGTGGGGCTGGCCGCTTTTGCCCTGTTGCGTTGCTCGCCAAAACTGTGTGCGCGGGAGAAAGTAGAAAAAGTACTGCGTGCCATTTTGGTCGCCTGCGCCTGTGCCGCCATTTTCACCACAGTGGGCATTTTGCTCTCTGTATTGTTTGAATCCCTGCGTTTTTTCCAGTCTGTACCGGTGAGCGAGTTTCTCTTTGGCCTGCACTGGAGCCCGCAGATGGCACTGCGTGCCGATCAGGTGGGCTCCAGCGGCGCTTTCGGTGCTGTGCCCCTGTTCACCGGAACCCTGATGGTGTCGGCCATCGCCATGTTTGTGGCGGTGCCTGTGGGTTTGATGGCGGCTATTTATCTGGCCGAATATGCCAGCCGGCGCGTGCGCGCGCTGGCCAAGCCCATCCTCGAAATTCTCGCCGGTGTACCCACGGTGGTATACGGCTTCTTTGCGGCCCTTACCGTGGCACCCTTCATTCGCGATCTGGCCACTTCGGTAGGGCTGCAGGCATCCAGTGAAAGCGCACTGGCCGCCGGGTTGGTGATGGGGATTATGATTATTCCGTTTGTTTCCTCCCTGTCTGACGACGTGATCAACGCGGTGCCGCAATCTTTGCGCGACGGGGCGCTCGGGCTCGGTTCCACCCGCTCCGAAACTGTGCGCAAGGTGGTGATTCCGGCGGCTTTGCCCGGTATCGTCGGCGGTGTGTTGCTGGCGGTATCCCGCGCAATTGGCGAAACCATGATCGTGGTGATGGCGGCAGGGCTGGCGGCCAATCTCACCGCCAACCCACTGGAGTCGGTAACCACCGTTACGGTACAGATAGTGACACTGCTGGTTGGGGATCAGGAATTTGACAGTCCAAAAACCCTCGCCGCCTTTGCTCTGGGCCTGATGCTGTTTATTTCCACCCTGGTGCTCAACTTTATCGCCCTGCATGTAGTGAAAAAATACCGGGAGCAGTATGACTGATCTGACTCAGGCACAAGTTCGCGAGCGCATTGCAAAGCGTCTCGCCAGCCGCCATCGCAAGGAAAAGCTCTTCCGCGGGCTGGGCATTGCCAGTATTGCTTTTGGCGTACTCGCGGTCGTCATTCTGTTCAGCGATATTATCAGTAAGGGCAGCGGTGCCTTCATGCAGACCGCTATCCAGTTGCAGGTGCACTACGATGCGCAGGTACTCGGTATCGATACGGTGGATGACGAGAGCCTGGCCTGGGCCAACTTCTCCGGTGTGATCCGTCAGGCCCTGCGCGAGCGCTTTCCCTCGGTGACCGGCCGCAGTACCAAGCGCGAATTGTACAGCCTGGTTTCCTCCGGCGCTCCCTTTACCCTGCGTGACCGTCTGGCCGACAATCCGAAGCTGCTCGGCGGGAGTGAGACCGTCTGGCTTGCCGCCGATGATGATGTGGATACTTTTGTCAAAAGCCTGAAGGGTTCCGAGGCGGGCTTTCGCGGTCGCACCTCGGATCAAAAAGCCGGCTGGATCGAGCAGCTGCTGGGTAGCGGCGAGCTGAAAAAGCGCTTCAATACCACTTTCTTTACCAATGGTGACTCCCGCGAGCCGGAGCAGGCGGGTATCCGTGCGGCCTTGATGGGCTCCCTGTTTACCCTGCTGGTGACGCTAACCCTATCCTTCCCCATCGGGGTGGCTGCGGCTATCTACCTGGAGGAGTATGCGCCGAAGAACCGCTGGACGGATTTAATCGAGGTGAATATCAACAACCTCGCCGCAGTGCCCTCCATCGTATTCGGTCTGCTCGGGCTCGCGATCTTTATCAATTTCTTTGAACTGCCCCGTTCGGCACCGCTGGTCGGTGGCCTGGTGCTCACCCTAATGACCCTGCCGACGATTATTATTTCCAGCCGTGCGGCGTTGAAGGCCGTTCCGCCCTCCATCCGCGAAGCCGCCATGGGCATGGGCGCCTCACCCTTGCAAGTGGTTTTCCACCATGTACTGCCCCTGGCCATGCCCGGCATGCTCACCGGTGCGATTATCGGTATGGCTCAGGCATTGGGAGAGACGGCACCCCTGTTGATGATCGGTATGGTTGCGTTTATTGTCGATGTGCCTGGCGGCATTACTGATCCGGCCACCGTGTTGCCCGTACAGATTTTCCTGTGGGCCGACAGCCCGGAGCGCGCCTTTGTGGAGCGCACCTCTGCCGCCATTATGGTGCTGCTGAGTGTGTTGATCGTAATGAATACCTGCGCGGTATTGCTTCGAAAGAAACTGGAGCGCCGCTGGTAACAGAGCGCAGAGGATCAGAGAGCGGGATTATTTATGAGTACCATGACCCTGGATGCCAACGCACGCACTGAGGCGGCACAAGTCGAGCTTTTGGGTGTGGAGAGTGTGGCGCATTCGGCCGAGGTGAGAAAAACCGTGGGCCGGCCTTTTATTGAGACCGCCAAATTGCGTATGCGCGATGTCAATGTATGCTATGGAGAGATCCAGGCGATTCACTCGGTAAGCCTGGATATCGGCTGCAACGAAGTGGTGGCCATGATCGGCCCATCGGGCTGCGGTAAATCTACGTTCCTGCGCTGTCTCAACCGTATGAATGACACCATCGAAGGATGCCGCGTCGAAGGTGAGCTGAGTTTGGATGGTGAACCCATTTACGGCTCCAAGGTGGATGTGGTGCCCTTGCGTGCGCGGGTGGGCATGGTGTTCCAGAAGCCCAACCCCTTCCCCAAATCCATCTACGAAAACGTCGCTTATGGTCCCAAGATCCACGGTATTGCCAGCCGCCGTGCGGAACTGGATGAGATTGTGGAAAACAGTCTGTACCGAGCCGGTCTGTGGAATGAAGTGAAGGACCGCCTGAACAAACCGGGAACCGGTCTGTCCGGTGGCCAACAGCAGCGCTTGTGTATTGCCCGTGCCATTGCGGTGAGCCCGGAGGTGATCCTGATGGACGAACCCTGTTCGGCTCTGGACCCGATTGCCACTGCGCGCATTGAGGAATTGATCGACGAGCTTAGGGCAAACTACACCATCGCCATTGTGACCCACTCCATGCAGCAGGCGGCCCGCGTCAGCCAGCGCACCGCCTACTTTCACCTCGGACATCTTGTCGAGGTCAACGATACCGAAACCGTGTTCACCAATCCCGAGCATGAATTAACCGAAGCCTATATCACCGGCCGCTTCGGCTGAGCCAGCTTTGCCCCGAGGGTTAACCATGGAAATGCACTTTGATCAGCACATCTCCCGCCAGTTCAACGAGGATCTGGAGGGTATCAAGACTGAAATGTTGGAGATGGGTGGTATGGTCGCCCGCCAGGTGGCCGACGCTGTGGATGCCCTGTCCAATGCCGACAGTCAATTGGCGGAAAAAGTTCTGCGGATCGAAGACGAAATCGACAGAAGCGAGATGGCTCTGGATGAGCACGCGACCCTGATTATTGCCAAGCGCCAGCCCGCCGCATCGGATTTGCGCATGGTGATGTCGGTAACCCGCATCGCCCGCGACCTGGAGCGCATCGGCGATGAGGCCTGCAAAGTCGCGAAAATGGCGATAGCGCTGACTGACGAGGGTACCTCGCCGCGGGGTTATACTGAGATACGCCATATCGCCAACGCCGTGCGCAAGATGCTCAACGATGCCCTGGATGCTTACACCCGTTTCGATGTGGCGTCGGCTCTGCGCACCCTGGCGGAAGATGAGCAGGTGGATATGGATTACCGTACCGCAGTGCGCGAGCTGGTGACCTATATGATGGAAGACCCACGCAGTATCTCGCGGGTAATCAATGTGTTGTGGACCCTGCGCTCACTGGAGCGCATCGGCGATCACGCGAAGAACATTTGCGAGCAGGTGGTTTATTTGGTGGAGGGAGCGGATATTCGGCACGGGCATGAGAAAAATCTGAGGAAACCCTGAGTTCCTCCGCCCGCTGAAGAGGTCGCGCAATGCGGCCTTTTTTATTGCCGGATTTTCGCCTAAAGACGCTTTTGAGGGAAATGATGAAATATATTTTCGAGATTCGTATCAAGCAAGGCTTCAGTGCCGAGGAATATGCCGAGGCCTGGGTAAGGGCGTCCAGATTAATTCAGCGGTCCCCTGGTGCCATGGGTACGGAACTTCACCGAGACATTGGTGATCCAAACAGATTGATCGCCATTGCCAGCTGGCGCAGCAAGGAAGACAGGGATGCAATGCAGGCACGGGATTCAGCCGAGATCAATACAATCATTCATAGCGTAGCGCCTTTTGTCGAGATACGTTCACTGGGCGAGTTCGAAGATCCGCAGTGGGTTGTCAATGTTGAATATGATGCATCGTAACCAAGCAAACCTGAATGCACGCTGAATAAAATCAGAATTTTTAAAAAATCAAAGTACGCGATCCCTTGTCGTTTATATAAGAAAGTTTATTTTTAGCCGCTTACACGGGATTACAGGGGATTACATTTTCAATTTCAAATTTTTAATCTACAAGGTTTTAAAATTCAACTTGACCTTTGATTTCATTCTTCTCGCCGCAAAATTTTTATTAACTGATTTTTTGTAATTTGGTGTTGTTGCGGATAAAAAAAATTCTGCTACAATCCGCAGCCCAATTTGGATCTATCGTTAATGAAGGATTTTGTCATGAGATTCAAGCTCGCTGCTCTTCCCCTGATGATTCTCGCGGCCACTGCCACTGCAGAGGAATATAACTCTGTTACCACTGTTGGATATTCTAATCTGGATTTTGATGACAATGATGGCAACCGGCTAAGCGCCGAAACCACTTACTACTTCGATGGCAAGGAGGCCCTGGGCCCCCTGAAAGAGTTTGAATATATTAATAAAGCCAGCAATCTATCAGCAGCTTATCTCCACTACGATGTGGGTAGCTTTGATATGGATAATTTTGCTGTTGCCGGTGAATATTTTGCCGGGAACGGCTTGGTTTTCGGTGCAAATTTAACCGAAATTGATAATGACAATGTTAATGTAGTTTCTCTTGGCTACCTGTTTACACCTAACTTTTTGGTGAAGTTGTCTCATTCTGATGCAGACTTTGGTGACGAAACTTTTATTGAGGCTCGTTATAATCATCAGTTGAGCGGTTCCGATTATATCGGTTTTGATTTTGCTGCAGATGATGAGTTTGACGTGCGTGTCTTTTCCTCCAAGTATTTTGCCAGCCTGGGTAATGATCAATACTTAACTGCGGATTTTGCCTATGCCAACTTTGATGAAGGGGATGATTACTGGCAGCTCGGTGCGGATTACTACTTCACGCGGAATACGGCATTTGGCGTTACAGTGGATGAAAATGAAGACTATAAGGTGGGCTTCTCTCACTTCTTCAGTCGCAATGTTGCAGTAGAAGCGGCCTACAGCACTGTTTTTTCTGATGATTTAAATATTCGCAGCTTTGGTAATGAAGCTTTTGCTGTGGCTGCAAATGCAGATGTTGAGGTAGACAAATTCGAGCTGGGTTTAACTGTTCAGCTGTAAGTGTCGGTAAGAAAAGGGCTATCTTTGATAGCCCTTTTCTTTGGTCATTATCTTCTTAAGATTTTCTCTCAGCTATTCCTTTAAGAAAAATTACCTTTTACTTGTTAACGCCTGCACCCGCGCCTGCGCCTTAGCGCCGATCTCCCCGCCCGCCCCGGCAGCCGTTTGGTAGTGCTTGTAAGCATCCCTCAGCTTGCCTTGTTGCGCATAGACTTCGCCCAGGTAGTAGTGGGCATAAGCGGTATCCAGGTAACGCAGTGAGCGGCTTAAATCCCGCTCCGCCGAAACATAATCCTTGAGCGCCGCACTGGCGACTCCGCGCTTTAACCAGTGGGAAAACAAAATGGGGTTTTTCTGCACGGCGCGGTCGTAAGCCTTGTGGGCTTTTGCGTACTGCTTCTTCTGCGCCAGCAGGTCGCCCTCTAGGGCAAAGAAGGTCGCTTCCTTGGGCTGTTGCTGCTGTGCCTTGCGCACAAGACGGAGGGCATTGTCGTATTGCTGCTTACCTGCCGCTTGCAGAGCCTGATCGTAATGCTTGTAGGCAGTGGCATCACGCTTTAGCTGGGCTATCGCCTTTTGATAGGCATCGCGATTGGTAACCCCCCCTGTTGGCAGAGACTGACTGTGCTCGATATTGGCGCTGACGCGGGACTGCGAGGGCGGGTGGCTGGCAAAAAGTGCTTCCAGACCATTGGCCTGGCGGCCTTTGGACAGCGCGACAAACTTGCGCTGCAGGCGTACCGCACCCTGGGGGTCATAGCCGGCCGCGGCCATGTATTGCATACCGTATTTATCGGACTGCAGCTCATTGCTGCGACCGTAACGTGCAATATAGGCAGAGCCGCCCAACTGGCTGCCGGTGGAGATCAGGTCGGCGTAGGCGGTATCTTTTGTTGCTGCCCCCAGAGCAGCGAGCCCGGCGCCCAGTACCTGCTGCTGGGACAGGGCAGTGGCCGAATGCCGCGCTGCAGCGTGAACGATCTCGTGGCTGAGAACGGCGGCCAGCTCGGCTTCGTCTTCCAGCAGTACCAGAAGACCGCGGTTGATGGCGATTTTGCCGCCGGGCAGGGCCCAGGCATTGGGTACGGCATTGTCCAGTACCACGAATGCATAGGGCAGTTGTGGCTGGTCTGAAACCCGTGCCAGTTTTTGCCCCACCTTGTTCACATAGTCCTGCAGGTGGAGATCAATAGTGTATTGGCCGCCCTGTTGTTGCTGATTGATGGGGTATTGCTGCTGTCCCAGGCGCAGTTCTTGTTGAACGGAGATCAGCGAGAGCTGCTTTTCCCCGGTGACCGGGTTCACAGCGCAGCCACTGATGGATACCGCTGCTACCAGCGCTGCATTGGCGATGCAGGCGGAGAAACGTGGGGTTCGCGGGATCATTGCCTGCCTCCCTGTATAATGCCGGGTGTTCCAAGATCACCCATTGTACACAGTCTGGGAAGAGAGAGGCTATGACGGCACTTCAGGTAATCGAGTTATTCGCAGGTACCAATTCCGATGGCGAGCCGGTGGTGGAGCGCCTGCAGGTGCGGGTCAATGAGGCGGACTGTTGTCAGCTGGTGCGCTCCCCGGCCTTTGTTAAAGGCATCGCCAGTGGTGATCGTATCAAGGTGGATAAGGACACCCAGCAGTTTGAATTGATCAAGCGCTCGGGCAACCTGGCGATCCGGGTATTCTTCCGCACGGACAGCGCAGACTTGTCAGATCGGCTGACTCCGCAGCTGGAAAAGCTGGGTGGTGAACTGGACCTTGAACAGCCTCGGCTGTTGGTGTACAGCATTCATGTCAGCTGTGGCTTCGACAAAATTGAGAAAATCCTCAACAATGTCTGTGACGGAGCTGACAGTGTCTGGTATTACGGCAATGTCTACGATCCCAAGGATGGTCAGACGCCGCTGAACTGGTGGCAGGATATTCTAAAACCCGAGTAGGTCCGCAAGCCGGCAGGGTCTTCGCTCCCGGGGTTGAATGCGCGGAATTTTCAGGCGAATCGACCAGATAGCGGGCCACAGCCCACCCTGGTGCCGCTACCAGCAAGGCGCTGGGGACGGATCGCGCAGCAGTGACAAGTAAGGTATCCGATGTTAATAGTGATTTCTCCAGCCAAGTCGCTGGACTATGAAAGCGATATTCCCACGCTGAAAACAACCCAGCCGGATTTTCTGGCGGAATCCGCGGCGCTGGTCAAGACGTTGCGGACATTGAGTCCGCAGCAGATCTCCAGCCTGATGAAGATTTCCGACAAGCTGGGCACTCTGAATTATGACCGTTTCCAGACCTGGAAGCGGCCTTTCACCGATCGGAATGCGCGCCCAGCCCTGCTTGCCTTCAAAGGCGATGTGTATACCGGCCTCGAGGCTGAAAGCCTAGGCAGGCGCGATTTTGCCTATGCTCAAAAGCACCTGCGCATGCTCTCGGGCCTCTACGGCCTGTTGCGTCCCCTGGACCTGATGCAGCCCTACCGCCTGGAGATGGGTACCCGGTTTGAAAATGCCCGCGGCAAGAACCTGTACGAGTTCTGGGGAGATCGGATCACCCTGGCCCTTAACCAGCAGATGCACAGCTTGAAGAGCCGCGAGCTGGTCAATCTGGCTTCCAATGAGTATTTCAAATCGGTTCAGTCCGGTGCGCTCGATGCAGAGGTGATTACACCGCACTTCAAGGACTTGAAGAATGGCCAGTACAAGATGATCAGTTTCTTTGCCAAGAAGGCGCGCGGCATGATGAGTCGCTGGGCCATTGATCAACGGGTAAAAAAAGCGCAAACGCTCAAGGATTTTACTATGGCGGGTTATCGCTATAGCCCGGAGATGTCCGGCCAGCGCGACTGGGTATTTACTCGGGACGGGGGGCAATGAGGGATTTACCGCTTCCGGATGCGCCTTCCTGCGCGCGCAATCGCGAGTCAATTTTGCAGCACCTGCGCCGCTTGTTGGTCGATCATCAACGGGTGCTGGAAGTGGGTAGTGGTACCGGCCAGCACGCGGTGTACTTCGCTCCGTTTCTGTCGCACCTGGTATGGCAGACTTCCGAGCGGGAGGAGATGCTGTCCGGGGTCCGCGCCTGGCTCGCCAGTGCCCCAGCCGACAATCTGAGTGACCCCCTGGCCCTGGATGTCGATGCGCCCTGGCCCGCGCTGAGTGTCGATACGGTTTTTACCGCCAATACCCTGCATATTATGTCTGTGGGGTCTGTAGAGCGCTTTTTCCAACAGTTGCCGTCGGTACTGCAGCCCGGTGGACTTTTGATTGTCTACGGCCCTATGAAAATTGCCGGGGCGTTTATCGGACCCGGCAATGCCGATTTTGATCTCTGGTTAAAAGAGCGCAACCCCTTAAGTGGTATTCGCGCGCTCGAGTGGCTGGATCAACTGGCTGCAGATGCAGGGTTTAAGCGTGAAGAGTTAAACTACCTGCCGGCCAATAACCAGTTGGTGGCCTGGCGTAGAAAGCGATAACGAGGAGTCACTATGCCTGCATGGTTTGAAGTATTGATCATTGTCGTCTTTGCCATTGGCGCTGTGTTCTTTTTCGCCAAATACCGCGAGACCGTTGCCGTCCTGCACGAGAGTGAACGTATGAAAACACGCCTCTCCAACGACCTGGGTCGCTACCGGGATGTGCCCCGCCTGCGTGCCCTGCGCGAAGCAGTGCTGGGCAGTAAACCGCTACCCACCGATGATGACGGTAATGAGCACTTGTTGCTGCGCGACGGTGACCTGCAACTACACCACCTGATTCTACGCAGGGAGAGCGCACCGGTTGGCGATGACGACAACATTACTTACACGAAAAATGGTGAACAGGTAAAGCTGGAAGAGCTGGAGTAAGCCGTCCTAGGTATCGGCCATCTCTTCGCTGGTTTCCGGTGTGCGGACGGGCTTTGCGGTCAACTTGTTCTCAGGAAAGTGCAGGGTGAAGGTACTGCCCTGGGTGGGGGTACTCTCTATGCTCATCTCCCCACTGTGGCGCAGCAGTACATGCTTAACGATCGCCAATCCCAGCCCGGTGCCGCCACTGTCCCGTGAACGGCCGGGGTCGACCCGGTAGAAACGCTCTGTCAGTCGGGGAATATGCACCGGGTCTATGCCGATGCCCTGGTCCTGTACGCTGAAATGACCGCCACGGTTATCCTGCCACCAGCGCAGCTGGATTGCCCCCCCCGCTGGGCTGTACCGCACGGCGTTGAGCACCAGGTTGGCAAAGGCGCTGTGCAGCTCGCCGGCGTCGCCAAGGATACGGCTGTCGGCTTCGCACTGCACCACAACCTTGTGGCGGCCGCCGCTGAAGCTGTGTGCCTCCCGCGCAACCCGCCCCATCAGTTCGCGTACATCCACCGGCACATCCCCGATCTTGCACTCGGAGGTTTCCAGGCGTGCCAACAACAGCAGGTCGTTGACCAGTGCCGTCATGCGCACGGCCTGCTCCTCCATTTGCGCCAGGGGCCGCTGCCAGACCGGCGGTGCCAAGTCGCTGCCCTGCAGGGTTTCCAGGTAGCCGGTGATCACGGTCAGGGGGGTGCGCAGCTCGTGGGAAACATTGGCGACGAAATCGCGCCGCATCTGCTCCAGGTTGCGCAGGCGGGTGATATCGCGAACGATGACCAGCGCTTCATCCTGGCCGTAGCGGGTGACTTCGAGCTGGAGGCGAAGGGCCTCGTTGCCGGGTGCCGGCAGGGTCAGGGGTTCCCGCACCCTGCTGTCATTGCTGTGCATGTAGCTGACAAAGCCCGGGTCACGCACAAAGTTGACCAGCGACTGCCCGGTATCACTGGCCTGCAGGCCGAGGAGCTCGCCGGCGGCGGGGTTCCACCAGGCCAGGTTATCGCCGTTCTCCAGTGCCACTATGCCCTCGCACAGGGCGTTGGTGCTGTCCTGTACCCGGCGCAACATGGCGTGCAGTTTCTGTTTTTCCCGGCGGTGGCGGCGCTGCATACGGTAGAAATCGTCGTAGATCTCCCCCCAGATACCAAAGGCGGAGGGTGCCGGGCCGCGTCGGCCGCCCGCCAGCCAGCGGTTGAAGCGTTGCTGTTGCCACAACAGCGACGCCAGATAGACGGACAGCCCTGCGATCAGGGCAATCGACCAGCTGCCCCAGGTGAAACCGAGGATAGTACAGCCCAGAGTGATAAGGACAAAACGCGAAAACTCGCCAATACTGCGATCAAACATAGCCTAGTCGTGTTACCAAACGGACAACAGAGGGGATCATTTCCTCCCCGGCTGAATCGCTCCCCGGCATCCACTCGCTGCGCAAAGGGCGCACCGGCGGGAATTCCGCGGGCATCAGTATCTGTCGTGTGAAATTGTCACACTTTTTCGACAGTTTGCACAGAAAATCGATAGCCGGTGCCCCGCACCGTCTGGATATAGCGGTCGTGGCGGTCCAGTGTCAGGGCCTTGCGCAGGCGGCGGATATGTACGTCCACGGTACGCTCCTCCACATAGACATTGCCACCCCAGACGTGGTCAAGTAGTTGGGTGCGGGTATAGGCGCGCTCCTGGTGGGAGAGGAAGAAGGTGAGGAGGCGAAATTCCGTGGGGCCCATATCGACCGGCTGGCCCTTGATGGTGACCCTGTGGCTGAGTGGGTCCAGTACCAGATGCCCGGCGCTGAGTGGGTCCTCGGGGGTGGCCGGGCCAGCGCGGCGCAACACCGCTTTCAATCGGGCCACCAGTTCGCGGGGGGAAAAGGGCTTGGTGATATAGTCGTCGGCGCCCGTTTCCAGCCCTTTGATTTTATTATCTTCCTCGCCTTTGGCGGTGAGCATGATAATGGGTACAGCAGTGGTCAACTCGTCGCGTTTGAGGCGTCGGGCCAGTTCGACGCCGGATACATCCGGCAGCATCCAGTCCAGCAGAATCAGGTCCGGTTTTTCATCGATCACCAGGGCGTGGGCCTCGCGCGCATTCTCCGCCTCCAGACAGCGGTAATCCGCCATTTCCAGCGCCACCCGCAGCATATCGCGCACGGCGGCCTCATCATCGACAATCAGGATCGTTTTACTGTGCATTTGTCTGCTATTCCCGCGCTGTTGTCAGGATTTCCCGTTTCCGCCGGAGATTAAACGGGAATAGTATGACAAATATATGACGGCCGTCCCGCGGCTCCCAATCCAGGGCTAATTCAGCAGATAATGCAGGGATATTCCCGTGAAAATAGCCAAACCCACCCAGTTATTGTTGAGAAAAGCCTGAAAGCAGGCATCCCGTTCCCGTTTGCGAATCAGCCACTGCTGGTAGACAAAGAGGGCGGTCACAGCCACCAAACTTAAATAATAGATGGCGCTCATGCCAAAGCGCTGACCGAGGAGCAAAAGAGCGATCACTACCAGCAACTGCAGGGCTGCAGTCATGGCTCTATCCATGTCACCAAACAGGATCGCCGTAGATTTCACTCCGATTTTCAGATCGTCGTCGCGGTCCACCATGGCGTAGAAGGTGTCGTAGCACAGGGTCCACAACAGGTTTGCCGTATACAGCAACCATGCCTGGGGGGGGATTTCGCCGCTGACCGCGGCAAATGCCATGGGGATGCCCATACTGAAAGCGGCTCCCAGGACTACCTGCGGCAGATGGGTGTGGCGCTTGGCGAAAGGGTAGCAAAAGGCGAGCGCCAGGGCCGGCAGCGACAGGAGTATCGTGAGTTTGTTGGTGGTTAGCACCAGTGCGAAGGCCGCCAGACTGAGTCCGGCGAAGAGCCACAGGGCCGCGCGCGGGGTGACACTGCCGGTGGCGAGCGGGCGCGTCGCTGTGCGCTTTACATGGCGGTCAATTTCGCGATCAGCGAAGTCGTTGACCGCACAGCCGGCTGCGCGCATCAGGATCACCCCAAGCGTAAACACGGCCGACAGGTGCCATCCCGGCCAGCCGCCGGCAGCGAGCCACAGCGCGGACCAGGTGGGCCACAGCAGTAGCAGTGTGCCGATGGGCCTGTGCATACGGGTCAGCTGCCAGTAGGGCATCACTGCAGGCCAACGCCGGGCAATCTGTTGGCTGATCAAGGCGGATTCTCTCCCAGGGTTTTATCGTCGGGTCCGGTGGCCTTGGGCGGCCCGCCGGGACGGAAGCTCGAGAGGAACGTCTCGGCCACCAGCAGAGGCTTGTCCCGCAGCCAGAAGGTGGAGCGGCGCCCCCAGGCATTGTCATCCTCGCGACAGAGTGCTGCCAGTTGCAAGCGGGGATTGCGTTGCAGGTGGTTGAATTCAATATCGCTTCGGCGCATGCCCGGCTCGCTGAACAGCAACTCCCCCAGTGGTCGGTTGTCCAGACTGCGCAGGTTGCGGGATTTGCCCTGCAGGCTGCGCAAAGGCAGGACACTGCGGGCATAGACCCAGGGATGGCCGCGACCGTACAACAGCACTTCGCGTACCAGCGCGCGGCTGTGTGTGCGCAAATTGAGTGCGCGGCACTCCTCCGCGAGGGGCAGTTGCCAGCACTGACTCAGCACCTGCACGCGAAAATCCCCCCGGCTCTGTCGCTTGAGTGCAGCGGTGAGCGAACCGGGGTATTCCAGCCAGGGCAACAGCATCTGTGGGGGCTGGGGGTGCGCCGGTTCAAGCAGCTGCCCATGCCAATCGCCAGTGGGCACAAACGGGGATTGGTACAACGATCACTCCGCAATCTGGAAAAAGGGACATTGTACCTCGCCCGCTAACGGCTGGCCCCTTCCTGTTGCAGTTTTGCTCCCCGCGGTCTCAATAGATATAGTGCGCAGAGCATTGAAAACAACAAATACACAGAGAGAAGCTTGTTATGGGGCTTACTACCAGAATTGTGATTGCCATGGGCGCGGGTATTGCCCTTGGCCTGTTATTCAATACCCTCAATATGAGCGGGTTTCTGGGGGCCGGGGTCAATGAGGCGATTAATATCTACCTCACCGAAGGTCTGTTCGATATCGTCGGCCGGATTTTTATCGCCTCATTGAAACTTATGGTGGTGCCGCTGGTGTTGGTTTCACTGATCAGTGGCGCCTGCGCCCTGTCGGAAGGCAGCCGTATAGGTCCGCTTGCGGGTAAAACAATACTGCTTTACATGTTAACCACGGCAATAGCCATTACCCTGGCTTTGTGCCTGGCTCTGTTATTCCAGCCCGGTGTCGGTGTGAGCGAGGCAGCGGCACAGACGACTGCCGCCTTCCAGCCAAAAGAGCCTCCACCGCTTTCCGAGGTACTGGTGAATATTTTCCCCACCAATCCGGTGGCGGCCATGGCCGAGGGCAACATGCTGCAGATTATCGTGTTTGCCCTGCTGATGGGGTATGCCATTTCCCGCTGTGGTGAACCGGGACAGCGCATCGCGGCTTTCTTTAACGACCTCAACAGTGTTGTCCTGCGTATGGTCGGGGTGCTGATGGTATTCGCTCCCTACGGGGTCTTTGCCCTGTTGGCGAAGACCTTTGCAGACTTGGGGTTGGGTGGCTTGGTGCAGCTCGGTAAATACTTCCTGGTTGTGCTGGGGGCCCTGCTGTTACACGCTCTGGGTGTCTATTCGCTTCTTCTAAAACTGCTGAGTGGCCTCAACCCGTTGGAACTGCTCAAGAAGATGCGTTCCACTATGGTGTTCGCTTTTAGTACTGCCTCTTCGGCGGCCACCATCCCGGTAACCCTGTCGACCGTGGAGAAGCGCCTGGGTGTGGACAACAAGGTGGCGGCATTCACTATTCCGCTTGGTGCCACCATCAATATGGATGGCACCGCGATTATGCAGGGGGTGGCCACGGTCTTTATTGCCCAGTTCTTCGGTGTGGAGATCGGTTTGATGGGCTATTTGACCGTAATTCTCACCGCGACCCTGGCTTCGATCGGTACTGCCGGTGTGCCCGGCGTCGGCCTGATTATGTTGGGTATGGTGCTGCAGCAGGTGGGATTGCCATTGGAGGGCATCGCCATGATCATCGGTGTCGACCGCCTGCTGGATATGGTGCGCACCGCGGTGAATATCACCGGTGATGCGGTGGTGAGCAGCGTGGTGGCGAAAAGTGAAGGCGCGCTGGACGAGGAGACTTTCTACGACGCCAACTATGACAGCGTGAGTATCAGCGATTCCCACAATACCATCGGCGCCCATTGAGGCGCTGCCCATCAGGCCTCGGCGAAACGGGGCTTGTTCTGTAACCAGCGCTGGATCAGCAGGCGCCGCATTTCCTGATTGAGTGCCGGGGATGCAGCAATCCTCTGTACCTGCGGCAGTAGCCCGGCATCCCTTTGCAGATCGGCAATCCGGTGCTGGATCTCACCGGTTTGGCGGGTGCCGAGAATTTCACCGGGCCCGCGCAGGTGCAGATCCTCCTCGGCGATGGCGAAGCCGTCGCTGTGCTGGCGCAGGGCCTGTAGGCGCGCGCGGCCACTTTTTGACAGTGGCGTACCGTATAACAGCACGCAGTGACTGGCGATGGAACCCCGCCCTACACGTCCGCGCAACTGGTGCAGTTGCGCCAGACCGAGCCGTTCCGGGTTTTCAATAATCATGAGGCTTGCGTTGGGCACATCCACCCCCACTTCGATCACGGTGGTTGCCACCAGCAGGTCCACTTCCCCCGCGGTGAAGGCGCTCATCACCTGTTCTTTCTGTTCCGGCTTGAGGCGGCCATGTACCAGGGCTACCCGCACCCCATCGAGCACCTCAGTCAATTCCAGTGCGGTGGATTCTGCCGCCTGGGCCTGCAAGCTTTCAGACTCCTCAATCAGGGTGCAGACCCAGTAAGCCTGGCGGCCCTCGGCAATGGCGCTGTGCACCCGTTCCATCACCTGATTGCGGCGATCATTGGAAATCGCCACCGTACTGATGGGTTGCCGCCCCGGGGGCAGTTCGTCGATGATCGAGCAGTCCAGGTCGGCGAAGGCGGACATGGCCAGGGTGCGTGGAATCGGTGTCGCGGTCATGATCAACTGGTGTGGTTGGCACTTGCCGATGACACCGCTGGCGGCGCCCTTCTCGCGCAGCTCCAGGCGCTGGCGCACCCCGAAGCGGTGCTGCTCATCGATAATCACCAGTGCCAGGTTGTGGAAAGCCACTTCCGCCTGGAACAGTGCGTGAGTGCCCACCACCAGCCGGGCTTCGCCGCTGGCCACTTGTGCCAACTGTTCGCGGCGCCGGCTGGCCTTGAGGCTGCCGGTGAGCTGCGCTACCACAATACCGAGAGGCTCCAGCCAGGTGCTGAAATTCAGGCGGTGCTGTTCGGCGAGGATTTCCGTGGGGGCCATAACCGCCACCTGGGCGCCGGCGCCAATGCCCTTGAGTGCCGCCATGGCTGCGACCAGGGTCTTGCCGGCGCCGACATCACCCTGTAGCAGACGCATCATGGGATAATCCCGGGCCAGGTCTGCGGCAATTTCTTGACACACCCGTTGCTGGGCTGCGGTTAGGGCAAAAGGCAGGCGCGCGAGAAAATCCTGCTCCAGGGAAGTATTTACACCTAAAGGCGGTGCGGCGACCCTGGCGCTGTTGCGCCGGAGTTCCAGCAGGCTCAGATGGTGGGCGAGCAGTTCCTCCAGCGCCAAACGCTGCTGTACCGGGTGTAAACCGGCGGCGAGCTGCGCCTGCTGGGTATCGGCGGGGGGGGCGTGCAGGTAGACCAGGGCATCTCCGAGGGGGCAGCGCAGGGCCCTCGGGAGCAGTTCAGCGGGGAGCAGTTCGGCGATGGAGCGGTGCTGCAGTTGCGCCAGCGCCTGCTGTACCAGTCCGCGCATACGCTTTTGGCCCACGCCCTCTGTCAGGGGATACACCGGGGTCAGGGTTTCCCCGGCGGTGGCGGCCGCGCTGTCCACCACTTCGGTCTCTGGGTGGCAGAGTTCGAGTCCGGCACTGCCGCGGCGCGCTTCGCCATAGCAGCGCAGGCGGAGTCCGCGGGCAAAGCGGTTTTTCTGCGCTGCGGAAAAGTGGAAAAAGCGCAGGGTGATGGCGCCGCTGTTGTCCTGTAGCCGCACCACCAGGCTGCGCCGCCGCCCGAAGACGATATCCGCTGTGGCCACTTCCCCTTCAATCACCGCATCTTGCCCCGCATTCAGATCGGCAATGGAAATAACCCGCGTGCGGTCCTGGTAGCGCAGAGGCAGGTGAAAGAGCAGATCCTGCAGGGAGCGAATGTGCAGCTTTTCCAACACCTGGGCAAATTTATCCCCAACGCCCTTCAGGGTGGTGACAGGCTGTTGGGCCAGGCTGGTTAGGGTTCGATCAGATGACACTGGCTGATCGCCTCACGCAGGATATCAATGGCGCGGTGGCGCGGGAAACTGGCTCGCCAGGCCAGGGCGACGGTGCGATGTGGCCCCGGCGCGGTGAAGGGACGGGTTTCCAGCAGACCAATGGCGTATTGCGGCGCTGTGGCGGCGGACAGGGGCAGTATGGTAATGCCGAGCCCGGAGGCCACCATATGGCGCAGGGTTTCCAGGGAGCTGCCGTCAGAAGCGGTGCGGATACCCCCTCCACCAGCGTGCTTCTCCATGCTCAGTTGCAGGTGCGGGCAGGCCTCGAGGACCTGATCGCGAAAGCAGTGCCCTTCGCCGAGGAGCAGGACATTGTCCTCAGTGAGCTGATCCGGGGAGAGACTCTCATACTCTGTCAGGGGGTGATCCGCCGGCAATAACACCACAAAAGGCTCGTCATAGAGGGGTTGAGTAACCACATCCGGCTCGGTAAAAGGCAGCGCGATAATAATTGAATCCAGATCCCCCTTGCGCAGGCGCCGGCGCAGGGTGGCCGTATAGCCCTCTTCCACGTAGAGGGGCATTTCCGGGGCCAGATGCTGCAGTTGCGGTATAAAGTGCGGGAACAGGTAGGGTCCGATGGTAAAGATTGCGCCCACAGATAGCGGGCTGGCCAGCTGATCCTTGCCCGCGCTTGCGATGTCCTTGATTGCCGCCGACTGTTCCAGTACCAGCTGGGCCTGGGCGACGATGCGCTCTCCCAAAGGCGTTGCTTGTACCCGGGTCTTGGAGCGCTCAAACAGCGCCACACCCAGCTCTTTTTCCAATTTCTTGACTGCGATCGACAGTGTTGGCTGGCTCACGTAGCAGCGTTCGGCGGCACGGCCGAAATGCTGTTCCTGGGCGAGGGTGACGATGTAACGCAATTCATTGAGAGTCATAGTAAAGGTAATCAATTATTCTCTGGTGATAGATATTATTCATATATAATAGCCGATGGCCAATATCTGGGCGCGCTCTGTAGCCTGAAGTCAAAAATTGGAAAAATTTACCAATTATGGGCGCACCTAGAGGATTGAGGCGCAAAATTTTGCTATATCTAATGTGAGCACAGCGAACGGAGAAGCGTGATGGGAATTCTATCCTGGGTCATTCTCGGACTGATTGCCGGCGCCTTGGCGAAGTGGATTATGCCTGGAAAAGATCCCGGTGGCTGGATAGTCACTATGGCCATTGGCATTATTGGTGCCTTTATCGGTGGTTGGCTGGGCGCCCTGGCGGGGATCGGCGGGCCAGTGACCGGTTTTGGTTTTGGCGACATAATAACAGCGACCATTGGCGCAATTATCTTTCTTGCGATTTACCGCCTGCTCAAGCGACGCGGTAATTAGGCAAAAAACCGGCATCGTTGACAGTATGGCGGGGCTGCCGGTGCCCCGCACCGGTATTCATGGATGATAGCCCGCGATGGTTTGCGGGATCATTCTGGAGCCTTTCGAAGGCATTGGGCGAACAGGGCTTGAGTGTATCCAGATCTGGGGTTTCTCTGGCAGGACTCTATAAAACAGAATCAAGGGAATAGGGCAGACGGGCGGTTTTTCGCTCTGTTTGCCGGGAACGATATGACACAACAAGAAAATCTTTGGGTCCTTGGATGTGGTGACCTCGGAGCGCGTCTGGCGCTGAATATAGACCGCGACAAATATACGGTGTACGGCATGCGGCGCAACCCGCTGGTGGCTCTGGCGAGCAAGCGCCGCGCAGATGCGGTCAACTGGCGCAGGGGGGATGCCACCAGGGCGAGGGATATAGAGCGATTGCTGGTTACCGGGGCCGATATTGTCCTCGCCACATTCAGCCCGGATGAACATACACCAGGCGGTTACCAGCGGGCCTATGTGGAAACCGCCAGTGCGCTCGGTGAAGTGATTCCAGTTCTGCCCAAACCGCCCCGACTGGTACTCTGGGTATCGTCCACCCGGGTCTATGGACAGAGTGGGGAGGAGTTTATCGATGAGCAGACTCCGCCGGTGCCCGGCAGTTTCCAGGGAGAGGCGCTGTTGAAGGCGGAGGAAATAATTCGAGCGGCTGTGCCTGCCGCCTGTATTGTGCGCTTTGCCGGTATTTATGGGCCGGGCCGCGACCGCTTGCTGTCCCAGGTTCGCGCCGGGCGCTGCGCACCCCCGCAACCGCCCCAGTACAGCAACCGTATCCATGTGGATGACTGTATCGGCTTTCTGTTGCACCTGATCGAGCGGCACAGGGAGGGCTGGGCGCCGGAACCGCTCTATATCGTTGCCGACAGCAAACCCGTGCCCATGTACGAACTGCAGCAGTGGCTGGTAAAGGCCATGGGGTATACCAGTGCACATTTGCGCGAGATAGTGCAAACCAGCGTTCGGCGCTCAAAGAGGCTGGGGAACCAGCGTATGCTGGCCAGCGGTTACGCGTTGAAATACCCGGATTACAAGGCTGGCTACGGCGCCCTGCTGGCGGCGGAGGGCTGAGCCGCTGTTGTTTGAAGCGGACAGTTTTTCCGGCATTGTTCACAGGCGCGGATGGTGCAATGGCTGGAGGCGCTCAGGGCACCATCACGCCTTCGGCTTCAAATTGTGCCCCCAGGGGCAGCTCCTTGACGGCGACAGTCGCCCGCGCCGGGTAGGGCTCCTGAAAGAATTCTGCCATCACCTCGTTGAGGCGGGCAAAGTTTCTGCTGTCGGTGATATAAAGGTTCAGCTTTACAATATGTTGCAGTGAGCCGTCCGCCGCCTCACAGACGGCTTTCAGATTGCGAAACACCTGGCGCACCTCGTCGGCAAAACTGCCGCAAACCATTTGCTGTGTGTGGGGATCAAGCCCGATCTGCCCGGACAAGTAAACCGTATTGTTGACCTTTACCGCCTGGGAATAGGTGCCCGCTGCGGCCGGTGCCTTGTCTGTTTTTATAATTGCGCGGTTGGGCATGGGGTACTCCTTTACCTGTTGGTATTTGAGAAGGAAAGCCGATAAATATAGCGCGCTTTAACGACAAATGGCAGCGTCAACAGAGAGGAAAGCGGAGAGGTCCACCGGCTTGTAAATCATGCATGGCGGCGGTGACCCTGCCTAGGGGCGTGCGATGCGGATGACCGAAGGCAGGTTGCGCAACCGTTTCATGACCCTCGCCAGGTGCACCCGGCCGCCCACTTCCAGTGTCAGGGAGATCACACTGTTGTGTGCGTCTTTTTCATCCACATTGATCTGCTCAATACTGGCTCCCTCTTCCGTAATCCGGGTCGCCAGGCGCGCGATAATGCCGCGTTCGGATTCCACCTCCACGCGCACATCGCCGAGAAAGTCCCCTTTGACATCCGGTGACCAGTTTACCAGCATTATGTTTTCCGGATGTTCGCGAAATTCACCAGTATTGCGGCAGGTATCCCGGTGCACGACCACTCCTTTGCCGGAGCTGATATGGCCAATAATGGTATCTCCGGGGATTGGCCGGCAACAGCGTGCGAAGCTGATCATCATGCCCTCCTGGGCGTCGATGGTCAGCGGTGAGGAGATATGGCTCATTTCGGCCTCTTCACTGTGTGCCGGGGCCAGCAGCTTGGCTGCGGAGAAGGCGACTTTATTGCCGAGGCCAATCTCTTCCAGCAGCTTGTCCAGGGTCGCGCATTTGGCGTCCTGCAGGCCTCGTGTCAGCTGCTCCTCGGTCAGTGCTTCCAGGCGTGTTTCAAACTTGCTCAGGGCTTTTTCCAGCAGGCGCCGGCCGAGGGCGATGGAGTCGTGGTGGCGCTGGTGCTTGAGGAAGTGACGAATAGCGCTGCGGGCCTTGGCGGTGACGACAAAATTGAGCCAGTTGGGATTCGGCTGGGCATTTTTACGGGTGAGAATTTCAACTTTCTGTCCGCTCTCCAGGGGTTGCGACAGTGGCGCCAGGCGTTGGTTGATGCGTACGGCCACACAGGTATTGCCGATATCCGTATGGACTGAATAGGCGAAGTCCACGGCGGTGGCACCGGCGGGCAGGTCGATAATCTGGCCCTTTGGGGTGAACACGTAGACTTCGTCGGGGAACAGGTCGATTTTGACATTCTCGATAAACTCCAGGGAGTCGCCTGCGCGCTGCTGCATTTCCAGCAGCCCCTGCACCCAGCGGCGTGCGCGCACCTGGCTGGTGCCGCCGGTGTTGATCACCTCTTCGCCGGAAGCCTTGTACAGCCAGTGAGCGGCAATGCCGCTGTTGGCCATCTCGTCCATTTCCTTGGTGCGGATCTGTACCTCGATCGGTACGCCGTGCATACCCAGCAGCACGGTGTGCAGCGATTGGTAGCCGTTGGATTTGGGGATAGCGATATAATCCTTGAAGTCTGAAATCACCGGTTTATACAGGCTGTGCATCACACCGAGTACCCGGTAGCAGGTGTCCACGCTGTCCACGATGATGCGAAAGGCATAGACGTCCATGATCTCCTTGAAGGATTTCTTTTTCGCACGCATCTTCTGGTAAATACTGAAAAGATGCTTCTCGCGGCCGATCACCAGGGCGCTGATGCCCTCCCGTTGCAGGCGCAGTTCGATGGCGTTCTGAATCTGTTCGAGTAGTTCCTTGCGGTTGCCGCGTGCGGCAACCAGGGCGGCGCGCAGCCGGCTGGCGCGCAGGGGGTAGATGGCGAAGAAGGCGCGGTCCTCGAATTCTATACGCACGTCGTTCATCCCCAGGCGGTGGGCAATAGGTGCGTAGATTTCCAGGGTTTCGCGGGCGATACGCGCGCGTTTCTGCGGTTTTAGTGCGCCCAGGGTGCGCATGTTGTGCAGGCGGTCGGCCAGCTTTACCAGGATGACGCGAATATCCCGCGCCATGGCCAGGGCCATTTTCTGGAAGTTTTCCGCCTGCTTTTCCGCCGCGCTGTCGGTTTCGAACTGGGTCAGCTTGGAGACGCCGTCGACGAGATCGGCCACCTCGCTGCCAAACTGCTCCGCCAGTGCCGCCTTGGGGATGCCGGTATCCTCGATCACGTCGTGCAGCATGGCCGCAGCCAGGCTCTCGTGATCCATATGCATACCCGCGAGAATGGTTGCCACCGCCAGGGGGTGAGTCACATAGGGTTCGCCGGAGCGGCGCTGCTGCCCGTCGTGGGCCTGTTCGGCATAGAAATAGGCGCGGCGGACTATCTGGATCTGATCGGGGGACAGGTATGAGGAGAGGCGGTGGGCCAGACTATCGATGGTGTGCAATGCCGCGCGCGCCTCTCATATCACTTACTAACACTCAGCAGGAATAGACCGGAATCAGATTTCCTGGCCGGAGAGATAAGCCGGGGCCGCCATGGTGGCGGGTGTTTCATCAATATCCGGTTCATTGAGGACGCTGGCGTCTACCAGGCCTTCCCCGATTTCGCGCAGGGCGATCACGGTGGGTTTGTCGTTCTCCTCTGGAACCAGAGGGTCCCGGCCGCCGGTGGCGATCTGACGGGCGCGTCGGCTACCCACGATAACAAGCTCGAAGCGGTTGTCGACGTGCTCCAGGCAGTCCTCAACTGTAATACGTGCCATAAACTTTCGGTTCCATTCTCTGTGCCCGGAGGGCAAATTGTGTTCGGGGGAGCGACTATTTTACCGGACCATATAGTGTACGCAATTCGATCAATCAGCTCAATGGCGCAGCAGTGCCTGTAACAGTGCCCCGTGGCGCAGTTGCTGCTGCGCGAGGCGCTGACGCTGGGCAAGGATTATAGCGCGCAGCTCTGTCAGGGCCTGGTTAAAGTCATCGTTGATCACCAGATAATCCGCTTCGACATAGTGTGTCATCTCGTCGATGGCCTGGCCCATACGCCGATCAATCACGGGCTGGTCATCCTGGCCGCGGCCGGTGAGGCGCTCGCGCAGAGCTTGTTGGGACGGCGGCAGGATAAAGATCCCGACAGTATCGGTATGCAGGCGTCGCACCTGTGCAGCGCCTTGCCAGTCGATTTCCAGAATAACGTCACAACCCCTGGCGAGGGTCTCTTCCACTTCCTTTTTGGCGGTGCCGTAGTAATTGTCGCCGTACACCTGGGCGTGCTCGAGAAAAGCATTCTGCTCGAGCATTGCCAGGAACCCCTCGCGCTCCACGAAGTGGTAATCAATACCCTGCACCTCACCGGAGCGTTTGACGCGGGTGGTATGGGAAACAGACACTGTGACCTGGCTGTCGCTTGCCACTAGCGCCTTCACCAGGCTGGTTTTCCCTGCACCTGAGGGTGCGGACACGGTATAGAGGGTTCCTGTTGGCACATCTGGTCCTGTTCGCGGGCAAAACGTGCATTATAGCCCAAGCTCCGGCATTGCGGTCCTGCAAGGGGTGGAACAATGGGACATAAAAGTGGGAAAAGGTTAAACACCGACCGGGGTTGAGGGGGCAGTGTTGGGCGTTTCAGGTGCACGATACCGTCTGCACACCGGTGCCGGCCGGAATCGCCTGTGCGCATGTGCTCAATCACCGCAGGCTTTCTGCGATAGAGACTTGCCCCGCGTTGCTAATGGCTAGCGAGGGCGACGGTATCTTTTTTGTCCGTGATTGCCAGCCACCACCACAGCAGGGCGCTGATAAAAATATAGGCAGTGAAAACGGGCACAAATTTGGCGCTTAGCAGCGGCAGGGCCCCGGCCAGAAGCCCCAGGCGCAGGGGCTCCAGAACTCTGGCCCATGGGTGCCCGTCCAGGATGCGCCCGTTGACCATTAGGCAGAATACCAGTGCGGTCACAACCGCCAGCAGCGGTGCAAAGCCCAGTTGTGTACTGAGCCAGAGCAGGGCCAGGCTGGCGACGGAATAGCACAGGTGCTGGATCAGCGCATAGTTGCGGCGGCCGCGGCGGATGCGGGGATTGAAGCGCTGGAAATGCGTCAGGTCGGTGGAGGATACGGGCATGGCCGCCTCCGCATCTGCAGGTCGGTAGCCGGTGGGGCGAAACCACAGGGTAAGTTTGTCCCGCCAGCGTTTGGTGTACCAGGCATCCAGTGCCATGCGCTTCAAATGCTGCAGGTTGGCCGCCAGGGGGTCGAAGGTGTTGAGGGGTTTGCGTACGCCGTAGATACAGGGTTCGCTGTCGAGCTCCTCCTGGTAGGTGCCAAACAGGCGGTCCCAAAAAATCAGGATGCCACCGTAATTTTTGTCTACATAGACCGTGTTCTGGGCGTGATGTACCCGGTGGTTGGACGGGGTGATAAAGAACCACTCCATCCAGCGTATCTTGGGAATTTTTTGTGTATGTACCCAGAATTGGTAGAGAAGATCTATGGCGCCGGCGGTGATCACCATCTCTGCGGGCAGGCCGATCAGTAGCAGCGGCAGATAAAAGACCCACTCGAGTTGTAGGCCGCCGCTCGATTGGCGCAGGGCGGTGGTGAGATTGTAGTCCTCGCTCTGGTGGTGCACCAGGTGCCCGGCCCAGAAGAGATTTATCTCGTGACTGATACGGTGTTTCCAGTAGTAGCAGAAGTCGTAGGCGATGACCGCAATACACAGGTGCCAGCCATTGGTCATGGACCAGTCGACGCCCACCAGCTGGTAATAGGGCGCCAGCAAATGGTACAGCGGGATATACACAACCAGGAACAAACTTTTATAGGTCAGCCCCAGGATGCGGCTGAGGATGCCCGTACTGAGATTGCCGAGAGCGTCGTTAAGGCGGTAGACCCCCCAGCCTTTCCAGCGGTCTAATGCGAGTTCGGACAGGACAGCGATAAGAAAAAAAGGAATGGCAAGGGTAATCAGACTCACGGCGACCTCTTAGGGTATAGATAACACTTGATACCGTAGTTGTCCCGACTTTGCCACACAGGGCGTATGTGGCAAATATTTACAGGGGCTGAATTCCGAAATTCATCAGTGTTAGCGCCGGGAAATCCTTCAGAGATAGCTGATGAGGCCCGGGGGAGCCGGACAAAAGCTTTACCAGAGCCTGGGCCCGTACCAATCAAGGCCGCTGAAAAGACCGGAGCAAAGCCAACAAGAAGCGCCGAAGGAAGCCTGAAGGCGCCAAGCCCCCGCAACAGCTGGCGAGAGCCTGAGCCATTGACTGCAGCGGCCAATTCGGCCGGATGAAGTTAACACCTTTGGTGGGATTTACAACGCATTCTGCGGACATGTCGCAACTTCAAAGGCCCCCATCAATAGCCCTTAATACCGCGGAAATAACCCAGCTAGAAAAGTGGGGGCATTGGGGTGATGATTCCATCGCCACTGGAGTAACACCGGGTTGTCTGGAGGAGCGCACTAACAGAGAAGCTAAAAGGTGTCGCGCAGATGGTGGACAATATGTGCCTCTCTTCAAGTGCAGACCCGTTATCGCGACTGGCTTTATGGAAAAGGTGTAATGGTTGTCAGTGAAAAATTCAGGCACGTCAATCAAGGGAAAAGTCACAGTGTACGGAGTTTTCGGGCACCACTGGGGAAAAGGTGACAACAGACAACAGGACAAAGAACCGGGTCAGCTTACACACAGATTTTGCAGGATATCTTTCATCTCTATTAGCCAACCTCAGAAAAACGGCTCAGTGATCAATGCCCGGTTGAAATTTCCGCGCTTTCAGTGATCCCCTTGTACTGGCCCGGCGTGCATGGATCCGGGTATTACTCGATATTTTGCACCTGCTCCCTCATCTGCTCAATGAGGACCTTCAACTCTACCGCCGCTTGGGTGGTACTGGTTACGATGGATTTTGCAGACAGGGTATTGGCTTCGCGATTAAATTCCTGCATCAGAAAGTCCAGCCTTCGACCTATGGCGCCGCCACCAGAGAGCACCCGGCGTGTCTCGGCGGTGTGCGCACCCAGGCGGTCCAGCTCTTCATCCACATCCGCTTTTTGAGCCAGAAGTACGATTTCCTGCTCCAGGCGCTCTTTGTCCAGATCCAACGAGAACTCCTCTAGTCGGCTGCGCAGCTTTTCCCGTTGCGCCTCCAGTATTTGTGGAAGCAGCCCGCGCACCTGGGAGATTTGTTCCTCAATGCCCACCAAGCGGGCTTCAATAAAATTGGCCAGCTCTGCCCCTTCGCGCTCCCGATTTGCGCGAAGCTGTTGCAGTGCTTGGCGAAAAGCCTGGAGAACAGTGGCGGATTGTCGCTCGGGATCGGTTTCCGGCTCACCGATGACACCGGGCCACTGGAGAATCTGCAAAGGGTTGAGCGGCAGGGTATCTTCGTTCGCGGCTACTTGCTTGGCGGCCTGCAACAGGGCTTGCGCCAATGCCTGGTTAATCTCCAGTCCGACGGTTTCCCCACTGTTGGGCTTGAGGGTCAGGGTGAGTTCGATTTTGCCGCGGGACAGATTTTTGCGCAAAATATCCCGCAACTGAGCCTCCAGGGGGCGCGCGGTCTCCGGGAGGCGGAAGTTGGGCTCCAGGTAGCGGTGGTTGACTGAGCGCAGTTCCCAGATGGCGGTCCCTGTTTCGAAAATGGCCTCGGCGCGCCCGAAAGCGGTCATGCTACGCACGCTGTTTTGTTCCCGGTTATCAGCCATTGCGGATCCTCTGCAGGCGTTTTGTCAGCCCGGCATCATAGCACAGCGTCCGGATGCCCATGGGGGAGTATATAATGCAGGGCTTCCATGCAATAGATCGAGGTGAATTATGCAGCGACCCAGTGGCCGCGCAGCGGCGCAACTGCGCCCCATCAAGATAACCCGCAACTATACCCGTCACGCCGAGGGTTCTGTGCTGGTGGCGTTCGGCGGTACAAAAGTGTTGTGCAATGCCTCTGTCTCGAATGAAGTGCCGCGGTTTTTGCGCGGTCGGGGCAGTGGCTGGATCACGGCGGAGTACGGTATGTTGCCGCGCTCCACCGGTACACGTATGCCGCGGGAGGCAGCCAAGGGCAAGCAGAGTGGCCGCACGGTGGAGATTCAGCGCCTGATTGGTCGCTCGCTGCGGGCGGCAGTGGATCTGGAGAAGCTCGGTGAAAACCAGATTACCCTCGATTGTGATGTCATTCAGGCCGATGGTGGTACGCGCACAGCGGCGATTACCGGTGCCTGCGTGGCGCTGGTGGACGCCCTGCGCCATATGCAGCGGGAAAAGCTTCTCATCCAAGACCCGCTGTTAAACCTGGTTGCGGCGGTGTCAGTGGGTATCTATGCGGGGCAGCCGGTGCTGGACCTGGATTACCCCGAGGACAGTAGCGCCGATACCGATATGAACCTGGTGATGGCGGCAGACGGCGGTATGATTGAGGTGCAGGGAACCGCCGAAGGCGCGCCCTTTTCTGAAAAGCAGTTTGCCCAGATGCTGGGTTTGGGCAAGGCGGGGATCGGCGAACTGATTGCCCTGCAGAAAAAGGCGCTGGATGCGCGGGGCGACTGAGATTCGGCAGCCTCCTGGCTGCCTGGCCCGGCAGTCTCTGCCGGGGCGCAAATGCTCGCGGAGTTCAGTACCGCCCGGGCCCGCCGCTAATCACACTTCGAGGTCATAATCCATGCTGACCGGCAGGTGGCTGGAAAAGCTGACGTTCTTGTTGATGGCGCCGTACTCGATGCGATTCTTCAGCCCGTGTGAGACTATCTGCATATCGATGCGCCAACCATCGCCCTCGCCGAGGGTGCCACTGGGCCACCAGGTGAATTCATCGGTGTCTTTGACCACCCGACGGAAAGCATCGGCATAGCCGATTTCATTGAACAACTGGTCCAGCCAGCGCTGTTCATGGCGCATAAACCCCGGAGTGTCCTGATGGTCCTGCCAGTTCTGCACGTCGGCGCGGCGGTGGGCCATGCCCCAGTTGCCGCAGAAGATAAAGTCACGGCGTTTGCGACTGACCTTGTGCAGGTGCGCCTGCATATCGTCGAAGAACTGTACCTTTTTCTCCAGGGTTGCCTCACCGGTAGCTGCGGGGGCGAGCAGCGAGCCGACACTCAGGCGCTCGAAGTCCGCCTGTAAATAGCGTCCGAACATGTCCTCACCACTGGCAAAGCCCATACCGAAGATAATGGCTTTGGGCTGGCTGCGGGTGTAGATGGCCACCCCATTTTCGTGCGGCGTTCCCGAGTCGAAGAAATAGCTGTAATAACCGTCGGGGTGAAAGACGGGGTGGTCCAGCTGGGGCTCAAGGGCGCGCAGGTCCTGTAGACAGATAATGTCTGCGTCCTGCTCTGCCAACCAATCGTAGAGGCCGCGTTGTGCGGCCTGGTGAACGCCGTCCACCGACAAGCTTACTATTCGCATTATTAGCCCCTTACCAGCGGACTGTGTATCATTAGAAACATTATGTGTGTGCCTGTCCCCGGGATTGCCACGGGGCGGTCTCCCTTCACCTTAGCCAATTGTTAACAATTTTCCATGCAGCAGTATCAGCGCGATTTTATCCAACTGGCCCTGGATCACCGAGTGTTGCGTTTCGGTGACTTCACCCTGAAATCAGGCCGCCAGAGTCCCTATTTCTTCAATGCCGGACACTTCCATACCGGTGCAGCGCTGGCAGCACTCGGACACGCCTACGCCGAAGCGGTTATCGCTTCAGAGGTGGATTTTGATGTCATTTTCGGGCCGGCTTACAAGGGTATCCCGCTGGGTGCGGTGACCGCCGTGGCACTGGCGCAGAAGGGCATCAACAAGCCTTTCTGCTTCAACCGCAAGGAAGCCAAGGATCACGGCGAGGGTGGAACCATAGTGGGTGCGCCGCTGGTTGGCAAGGTTTTGATTGTCGATGATGTGATTACCGCGGGTACTGCGGTGCGCGAAGTAGTACAAATTATCGCAGCCCACGGAGCCAGCGCCGCCGGTGTGGTGATCGGATTGAACCGCCAGGAAAGAGCGAGCGAGGAATGTGAATTCTCCGCTATTCAGCAGGTAGAGAGACAGTACAATATCCCGGTGATCAGCATCGTGCAGCTGGACAATGTGATCAGTTATCTCGAGCAGGAATCGCACGACAGCGAGACCCTGCAAAAAATTGTGGACTATCGGCAGCGTTACGGCGTTTCGGATCAATAGAGCGGGACCTTTGTGGCGGGCCGGAGGACTATTCAGTGAGAAGTGCGATGCGAGCCGCTCCTGTGGTACGTTTACTGGTCGCCGCTCTGGTGTCGCTGCCTGCCTTGGCAAATGCCGCGGGCGGTGCCGGGGACAGGGTGCTCTATCGCTATACCGATGAGCGGGGCATAGTGGTGCTCAATGAGGTGGTCCCACCCGAGTATGTTGCCAAGGGGTATGAGATCCTCACCCCCACTGGCCGTGTGCTCGAGGTGGTGCCCCCGCAGCCGAGCCCCGAGGAATACGCGGCGAAGCGCCGGCAGGAAGTCCAGAAGGAGGCGGACCGCAGGTTACTAAAACGGTACAACAGCATTGCCGATATTGAGAGTGCGCGGACGCGCAAGCTGGCTATTGTGGAGCAGGATATGGCAATTATGCGCTCGAATATCGCCAGTCTCGTTCGCCAGATCGCTGAGGAGGAAGCAGCTGCGGCGCGTACCCAGCGCAGCGGCCGTGAGGTGGCACTCGAACTCCTGAGGCGTATCGCCGATTTACAAAAGGAGGTATCGGTCTTGCGCGAGCGCCTCAGTCAGCGTGCGGGGGAGGCCCGCTCTATCGGTGCGGAGTTCGATAAAGCCGTTGCCCGTTACACCGAGCTCACAGCCCGATCCTAGCCGGGCAGTCCTTCCGTTGCGCATTCCCCGGTTTTGCTCGCGGCCCATTTGATTGCGGGGTGGATCATGGCGGAATTGCCTCCGGCCCGCTACCTGACCGGGACCAGGGTTTCGCGAAAGAACCCCGAGGTCAGAACCGGCCACTGCTCCTCCCAATACTCGGTGGGTTTGCGTTTAAAGCCGCTGCGTACATATTGCACAATCCGTCCTTCGGCACTGGCCAGCAGCAGGTTGGCCGCGCCGCCTAGAGGCAGTACTGGGCGCAGGTCCTCGCGCAGTTCCGCCTCTCGCAGGATTTGTCGCATTTGAGTTTCCAGGCGGTCGAACAACTGTAGAATTCGCCCGTGTAGTCGCTCGGTCTCGCCCGTCAGGGCATCGCCCGTGAGCAGCCGGGTAATACCCGGATTGCGTTCACAGAAGGCCAGAAGGAGGTGCAGAATTTTCTGGCAGCGGCTCAGGGCCGAGGGCTCATCCCGCAGAATCAGTGCGACGCGACTAAAAATGGCCTCTTCAATGAATTCAATCAGGCCCTCAAACATTTTCGATTTGCTGGGGAAGTGGCGATAGAGTGCCGCTTCGGAGAAACCGACCTCCCTGGCCAGGGCTGCAGTTGTGATACGTGCGCCGGGACTGGCTTCCAGCATATGAGCCAGGGCTTCCAGAATTTGTTGCCGCCGAGTAATTTTTTCACTGCTCATTGATTGCCTTTTGTCCACTTGAGGGTGGGCGGTGATTTTGTTTTTATCGCTGTAGTGTTGCGGTGGCGGAATCCTACCGATTCGCCGGGCTGTGTTCAATTGCCAAGACGTTATCTGCTTTCAGTTTGCGCGCGGCTATTGGTGATCAATGTGCCTACGCCACTATCTGTGAAAATTTCCAGCAGTACCGCATTTGGGATGCGCCCGTCGATAATGTGGGCTGCGTTAACCCCGGCTTTGATGGCATCCAGTGCGCAGGCAATCTTGGGAAGCATACCGCCGTAAATAGTGCCATCGTCAATCAGGCTCTGCACCTGTGGGCTGGCCAGGCCGGTGAGTACTTCTCCCTGCTTGTTTTTCAGGCCCGCTACATTGGTGAGCAGCATCAGTTTCTCGGCTTTTAAGCACTCGGCGATTTTACCGGCCACCAGATCCGCATTTATGTTATAAGAGATGCCATTTCTGTCCACACCAATCGGGGCAATGACCGGAATGAAATCACCATTGATAAGCATGTTGATGACTTCGATATTGACTTTTTCCACCTCTCCGACCTGACCGATATCGATAATCTCAGAGGCGTGCAGGCCGGCGTTTTCATTTTTCCTGGTCAGTTTGCGGGCCTCTAACAGCAGACCGTCTTTACCGGTCACGCCCACAGCGCGGCCGCCATTGTGGTTAATCAGGTTGACAATTTGCTTGTTGACGGTACCGCCCAGCACCATCTCCACCACATTCATGGTCTCACTGTCGGTGACTCGCATTCCATCCACAAAGCGGGATTCAATATTCAGTTTATGCAGCAGTTGGCCAATTTGCGGACCGCCACCATGCACCACCACCGGGTTCATACCCACCAACTTCATTAAGATAATGTCGCGCGCGAAACTATTTTGCAGTTCCCAGTCCACCATGGCGTTACCGCCGAATTTCACCACGATGGTTTTGCCGGTAAATCGCTGGATATAGGGTAGTGCTTCATTTAAAACCTGGGCGACACGCAGAGCAGACTTCTTATTGAGGGACATGACCATTCCTTTCTGATCAAGCAGAATCGTACGGATATCGCCACCCGCCTTTACCGGGGATACTGGGCAAATAACCGGGGTTTGTATTGGAAAAACTTGCTGGCCAAGGGCTAACAGCGGCAGCAGCACCTGCCATATATATTACCGGGTCGGAAGGAAAGAATACCCTTCCCCCAGAACGCGTTGTGAATACATCCCTATACGCCCTTAATCGGCCTCCATGCCTCATACGGTTCTGAGAGAGGGGTTATTTTCCCCTCCTGCTTTACTAGTCATTCGGAATCAAGCCGAACGCACTAGTCGAGAAGCTGCCAATTGGGCACTGTGATCGCGGGCGCAATTCTCCTGAGCTGGTCCATCACTTGGGTGCGGATACGTTCCAGGGCTTCGGCATTTTCCGCTTCAAAACGCAGCGTCAGCGCACTGGTGGTGTTGGAGGCGCGCACCAGCCCCCAGCCATCGGAAAACTCGATGCGCAGGCCGTCGATGGTGTTGATGTCCGCATTGGCAAAGTCCCCCTGCTCGCGCAGTTGATCGACCAGGGAAAACTTCTCCTGCTCCTCTACCGGCAACAAAATTTCCGGGGTGCTTTCCATTCTTGGCAGCGAATCCAAAAGCTCATCCAATGTCTGTTCGCGCAGGGCCATAATTTCCAGTATGCGCGCGGCCGCATAGATACCGTCGTCAAATCCAAACCAGCGATCTCTGATAAAAATATGTCCCGACAGCTCGCCGCCCAGAATGGCCTTGGTTTCCAGCATTTTGGTTTTCATCGGCGCGTGGCCGGTTTTCCACATCACCGAGCGGCCGCCATACTGGCTGATCAGTTGCGCCAGGCTGCGGCTGCTTTTTACATCAAAGACAATATGCTCCCCGGGGTGACGTCCGAGAATATCCCGCGCCAACAGCATCACCAACTGATCCGCCCAGGCGATGCGCCCGCTGCGAGAGATCAAGGTAACCCTATCGCCATCACCATCGAGCGCCACACCGAGATCTGCACCGCATTCTGTCACCTTGTCAATCAGGGCCTGCAGATTTTCAGGTCGGGAAGGGTCCGGCGGGTGATTGGGGAAATTTCCATCCACTTCGCAGAAAATAGGGGTCACGGCACAGCCCAGTTGCTCAAACAGGCGTGGCGCCAAAACGGAGGCAGCGCCGTTGCCGGTATCCACAACCAAGTGTGGCTGTCCGGCAAGGGCGACGTTATTCAAGACCTCGTCAATGTACTTGTCTTTGATTTCCTGTTCACGATTGCTGCCCTCACCCTGCTTGAAAGGACCTTTCTGCATCAGTTGATACAGTCTCTGCAGTTTTTCCTCGGCCAGCGGGCGCCCTTTCAGAACAATTTTAAATCCATTGTCCTCGGCGGGATTGTGGCTCGCTGTAACTATAACGCCACTGCTGGTATTTTTCCCTTTTACACAGGCGTAATAGAGTAGGGGGGAGGGTATCAGCCCCAGATTGATACTGTTGCAGCCGCTGTCGAGAATACCTTCCACCAGGCAGTTGCCCAGCAGTTCACTGCTATTGCGGCCGTCGCGTCCCACCAGCAGAATAGATTCGCCAGCGTGTTGTGCCAGGGTTCCCAGGGCGCGCCCCAGTTGATAGGCGAAAGGCTCGTTGATTTCCTCACCGGCAATACCGCGAATATCGTAGGCGCGAAATACGTGTTGTGGACAGTTGATTGCCGGGTTCAGCCCGGACTGGCGCACAGCCACAGGGGGTTGTTTGCCGGCGGTGTTATTTTCCCTGTTTTGCCGGGGGGTATCTGCAGTAACACTCGGTGGTGAAGCGAGACTTTGGGGTATAGGGTTTTCTCCCTGTATGACATTCCCGCTCGGCGCGGATTTTCCCGTTCCACCTTTTGCGCCATTGCCCCTGCGCTCCCAGGGCGCTTTGGTACCCCTGGGGAGGAAAGCTGCCAGTAATACCAGAGAAATCAGCAGGCCTGCGCCAGCACCGAGATAAATCCAGAGTTCCGGCAGGCTGTGCCGATTTGTGAAGCTGTCCGAGGGACTAAATTGAATACGCAGATAACTGTTTTGGAGATTTATCCCAGTGGCGTGTCCGGCCCCCTGGCCGCCGCGCCACAGCGTCTGTGCCGGCGCATCGGGAAATTTCTGAATCAGTTGGATTTGTCCCCGGCTCTTGTCGAGTCCGTTCAGGGTATTTTCCAGAATGGCAAACGGCTGGGAGATCAGTAGCTGCTCTCCGTGCAGATTCAGTGCACTGTGCAGCTGCAAGCTGTTGTCTTTGCCGGTACGCAGTATTTCCAAAGGTAGTCGCGAATCCGTCCGCCCGCGTTTGAGCAGGTCCACCAGGGCGAAATTGAGGGTTGGATTTGCACCTGCGCCCACTTGAATCTGCTGTTCAGTAAACACCTGTACTGAAGACCCCTCGGGCAGTTGCGCGGTTTCCAGCAGTGTGAGAGCCGGTATTTCTGTGGCATGAACTTTTTGCAGGCGCCGGGAGCGTTCGCTCAGTTGTTGCTGCACGATCTGGGCAAACGCCTCTCCCTGTTGCTGGGCTACCTGCCTTACCTGGGCCTGGTTGTAGGGATCTACAACGTATTCTATCAGTAAATAGGCACCGCCTAGCCAGGCGACAGCGGCCAGTAGGGATGGCAAAAACAGTCCCTTGTGCAGGTGCACACGGCGATGGTCATTCTTGTTGGAAACCACGGATTTTCCTGTTTGTAGCGTTTACTGTTGTTGTGCTTTTGTGGCGATTATTTCTATTAATTGTTTGGCAAGGTTGGCCTTTAAAGCCGGCGGCAAACTGTTACAGCCATCGCGGTCTATGACCGTGACCGCATTTTGATCGCTATTAAAGCCGCTATCTGCGCGGCTGACATCATTGGCGATAATCATATCGAGGTTTTTGTGCTGCAGCTTGCCCTGCGCATACTGCACCACCCGCTGGGTTTCCGCAGCGAAACCCACGGTGAATGGGCGTAGTTTGGTGCGCGCTGCAATGCCGGCGATGATATCGGGGTTTTTTACCAGGGTTATCGAAGTCTCGTCGCGACCTTCCTGCTTTTTAAGCTTTTGCCCGGCCACGGTTGCCGGGCGAAAATCCGCTACTGCGGCAGCGCCGATAAAAATATCGCAGAGATCCGCGGCGCGTTCGGCGGCATCGCGCATTTCCCGGGCATTGACAACATCGACGCGTTTTACCTGTGCCGGGGTACTGAGACTCACAGGTCCCGAGATCAGCGTCACCTGAGCGCCGGCCCGCCGGGCCGCTGCGGCGAGGGCAAAGCCCATTTTGCCGGAGCTGTGATTGCTGAGGTAGCGGACCGGGTCCAGAGCTTCACGGGTGGGGCCCGATGTGATCACCACTTTTTTTCCGTGCAGGCAGTTGCTGCTGGCGTACAGGCGCTCTGCCTGTTGTGCCAGGTCCTCCGGTTCCAGCATACGTCCGGGTCCCACATCGCCGCAGGCCTGGCTGCCGCCCGCAGGGCCCCAGAACAGCACGCCACGTTTGCGCAGGGTTTGTGTATTGGTGGCAGTGGCAGGGTGGCGCCACATGGCTTGATTCATGGCGGGCGCCAGCGCCAGTGGTGCCTCGCTGGCAAGGCACAGGGTGGTGAGCAGGTCGTCCGCCATGCCACAGGCAAGCTTGGCCATGATCTGGGCGCTGGCGGGAGCGATGAGGATCAGTTCGGCCCATCTGGCCAATTCTATATGCCCCATGGCCGCCTCCGCTGCCGGGTCCAGCAGGTCGGTGTGCACCGGGTTGCCGGACAGGGCCTGATAGGTCAGCGGCTGTACAAATTCACGCGCGCCGGCACTCATGACCACTCTCACTGCGGCACCGCGCTCCTTGAGGCGGCGCACCAGGTCGGCACTCTTGTAGGCGGCAATACCGCCACTGATACCCAGGATGATGTGTTTGTCGGCCAGGGAGGACATAGGTGCAGTTCCCGAATTGCTACAAGGGGGTAGATTAGCATTGATGCCTCTGTTCATATAAGACGGGGATCGGGCATTCACTGAAATGTGGGTAGAGGCGGGGAATGAGGCGCTGTGGCGGAAAGGTCGGAGGGCAAAGGTGAAAATCAAGGATTGGCCCGAGGCTGAGAGGCCGAGGGAGAAGCTGTTGGCACAAGGTGCCGGGGCACTATCGGATGCGGAGCTACTGGCCATTTTTCTGCGCGTGGGCTTGCCGGGGGTCTCTGCGGTGGATATGGCGCGCAGTCTGCTGAGGGAATTCGGCGGTTTGCGTGCGCTGCTGGAGGTGGACCGGGACCGGTTCTGCCGCGCACCGGGACTGGGCAATGCCAAGTTCGCCCAGTTGCAGGCGGCGCTGGAAATGGCGCGGCGGCACCTGGCAGAGACCATCCGGCTGGGCAGTGCCCTGGGCAGCCCTGCGGCGTTACGGGATTACCTGGCAATGCAGCTGCGCCACCGTCGCCGCGAGGTTTTCTGCTGCCTCTATCTGAATAACCAGCGCTGTGTGATCGCCTTTGAAGAGCTGTTTGAAGGGACGCTCAACGCCGCCAATGTGTATCCCCGTGAGGTGGTGCAGGCTGCACTCTACCGGGGTGCTGCAGCGGTAATTTTGGCGCACAATCACCCGTCCGGTTCCTGTGAGCCCAGCCAGGCGGATATCTGGATTACCGAACGCCTGGTTCAGGCACTGCAACTGTTCGATATCCCGGTGCTCGACCATATGATTATCGGTGAGGGCGAAACGCTGTCCTTTGTTGAACACGGGCTGCTGTAAAGCGAAAGCGCGGTTGCCGGTGACATGGACGGGTTGTACAAAACTTGCCCCCTGCGGGCTCTTTTGGTATAAAACGCCGCTCTTTGCGGCCGGGCCGGATTCTGAACAGGTTCCGCCGCCATCCAGGAACCGGACTAGAATCCCGATTTGTATGTTCCCGCAGCAGCTTCCTCGCCAGGAGGGGCTGTGGGCACAAGCGTTTTCAAGAGGCCAACAGATGTCTAAGGTATGTCAGGTAACCGGTAAACGGCCGGTTACCGGAAACAATGTATCCCACGCCAAGAATCGCACCAAGCGCCGCTTTGTGCCGAACCTGCACAGCCATCGTTTCTGGGTTGAATCCGAGAAGCGTTTCGTGAAGCTGCGTGTTTCCGCGAAGGGCATGCGCGTGATCGACAAGAAAGGGATCGACGCTGTTCTGACGGAGCTGCGTACCCGTGGCGAAAAAGTATAACGGCTGTAGCCCAGCAAACCGATTGGAGAGAGAGCAATGCGCGAGAAGATCCGCCTGAATTCCAGTGCCGGTACCGGCCACTTTTACACGACCACCAAGAACAAGCGCAACATGCCCGAGAAAATGGAGATCAAAAAGTACGATCCCGTTGTACGCAAGCATGTTATGTACAAGGAAGGCAAAATCAAGTGACTGTCGCTTGCGTAGCCTGTAAAAAGCCCGGCCAGTCACCGGGCTTTTTTGTCTCTGTGGATTCGGTACGCCGGTCCTGAGGGTCCGCGAAAGCAGATAATGCCAGAACTACCGGAAGTAGAGACCACACGTCTGGGGCTGCAGTCCCACCTGAAGGGGCGCCGGGTATGCTCTGCCGAGGTGCGCCAACCCCGCCTGCGCTGGCCGGTGGAATCGGACTTTGTTCACCGTATCCGCGGTGCCCGGATACTCCGCCTGGCCCGCCGTGCCAAGTATCTGCTGGTGTACACAGATATGGGCTGCGCCATCTGGCACCTGGGAATGTCCGGCAGCCTGCGCATGGTGAAAGCCGGCACTGAGCCCGAGAAACACGACCATATCGACTGGCGGCTCGACAGTGGCTGGATACTGCGCTATCGGGACACGCGCCGCTTTGGTGCGCTGCTTTGGGCTTCCGGCAACCCCCTGACCCACAAACTGCTCAGCCACCTGGGTCCGGAGCCGCTCTCTGCCAAATTTAACGGGGACTATCTGTTCTCGGTCTCCCGCAAGCGCCGGCAGTCGGTGAAAACACTCATTATGGATGGGCATATTGTGGTGGGCGTCGGCAATATCTACGCTAGTGAGTCATTGTTTCTCGCCGGTATCCGCCCGGACCGGGAGGCGGGTTCTATCTCCAGGGCCCGCTATGGACGCCTCGCGGAGGCCATCAAGCAGGTGCTGCAGCGGGCCATCACCCGGGGAGGGACGACCCTGCGGGACTTCATCGGGGGGGATGGCAAACCGGGTTACTTCGCCCAGGAGCTCAATGTCTATGGCCGTGCGGGGGCGCCCTGCCCAACCTGTGGGCGCCCGCTGCGCGATAGGATTCTGGGGCAGCGCAACACCTTCTTCTGTACTCGTTGCCAACGTTGACCAGATGGTCTGTGTGTGGGCAGCAGGGATCGGCAATACTCATATCAGTACGAATGCTGGATGCGGAGATAGCCCGTGGTAATGATGTTGCCTTTCCTTACGGTTCTGATAGCCATCTGGTCTCTATGGAAGGGCCGCCGGCGTGCAGTGATCGGTTGGTGGCTGGCGACTTTGCTGATTTATATCGCCTGGTGTGCTTATCACATGACCGGGGTGTTGGGCCTCTCCTTCTAGGCGTGGTGGTGGCATGGCGTATACAGTGCGAAGACTCGATACCCTGATCCTATTGGCCGTGACGGTCGCGTTGTGGTTTGCCTTTGCCGTGGAGATATTCCTGCAGCAACTGCCCTGCCCTCTGTGCCTGCTGCAGCGTGTCGCTTTTACCATGGTGGGCATTGGCCTGTTACTGAATTTGCGCTTCGGTGTGCGCCCCATGCACTACGGGGTAGTTATATTGTCGAGCCTCGCCGGGCTGGCTGTGGCTGGGCGACAAGTGCTGCTGCATATCCTGCCGGGCAATCCTGGCTTTGGCAGTCCTGTTCTTGGCCTACACCTGTATACCTGGGCGGCCATTGCTTTCTTTGCCCTGTTGGCCTACAGCGGGATCATCCTGATGTTGGCCTTTGTCCGACAAAACGGTGCCCCGCGCCGATTCGGTTTCGCCGAGAAATTTGTCGCAGCGGCATTTTTCACCATTGCCCTGGTCAACCTGATCAGTACTGTTTTTGAGTGTGGTCTGGGTCCCTGCACCAGTCATTCCTTCGGCTATCACTGGTTCCGGCCCTAGCTGTATTTATCAGCGCGGCAATCTCATCGACGGTGGGGTTAATAGCCAGGTGTTTTTCCTTTCCTATAATTTTTCTGTTGATGCCTGAAATTTAAGTAGTGGAATAAGTGCTGCTTAAATATAAATACTCGGGTTGGTCCTTTATATCGAAAAAATCTGTACAGGGATTATTGCTGTGCTATCGATGTATAACTCAAGAGCATGCCGGTAATATTTTTCACCTGGGAAAAGGGAGGTAACATGATGCACCTGACCTGGTTTTTAGCGGGTTTCCTTTTGCTGTCTTGTGGGCGGGCTGACCCCAGCGGAGTCTCAGTAGTTACTCCAGCCGATCTGGTGATCAAAAATGCCCATATCTACACTGTGAACAGGGATAAATCTGTCGCTTCGGTGATGGCAGTCAAGGGTGGACGCATTGTCTACGTTGGCAGTGGCCGGGAAATAGAAAACCATATCGGACCACAAACAACAATTGAAGACCTTCATGGGCACTTTATTTTACCGGGGTTTATACAGGGAATAAAAATTCGGGGAGCAGTCTCTGGTATCAATCTTTTCTCTGGAAACTCTATAGAGGAGTATCGTCGTTCCGTGGAAATATTCATCGCGGAAAATCCGAATCAACAGGTGATTGTTGGCATGGGTTGGCGTCCGCAGGTTTTTTCCTCACGCAGGCCCCATAAAGAGATGCTGGACCAGATCAACGACCTGATTCCGATCATCCTGTTTTCTGCCGATAGTGCCAGCATTTGGACAAATTCTGAGGGGCTGGCGGCTGCAGGTATCGATAACGATACAGAGAATCCCGAAGGTGGTTTGATTGTGAAGGATGAAGATGGCATGGCTGTCGGCTTATTGCGCGGGCGCGGCGCAACTGCACTTTTGCAGAAATTGATACCGGAAGGCCGCTCCACAGACTATCGGGAAGCTATTTTGCGCGTACATAAACTGGCGCCAAGCCGGGGGGTGACAACCGCGTATGAAGTCGGGATACCCCCAAAGAGCCATAGGGAACAAATAGCGGATATGGAGACCTTATCCGGGCTCAGCCCTTTGGATCTGCGTGTGAGGACTGCTTTTACCGTTTCGCCGGGAATTACTGAGGCACAGCTAAGGGTGTTGCAAGGTCTTGCAAAACACTATACCAGTGAGGATTTCCAGATAGGCTCCGTGAGTGTTTCAGCACTGGATCATCAGGCAACGTCCACCGACATGCACGTTAATATGGAACCGGTAGAAATTGACAGAATGGCCCGGTTGATTCAGCGCGCAAACAGGCAAAATTTTTCGGTACAACTGTACGCGGGAAATCGGGCCGGCACTGAGCGGGCCCTGGCGGCCCTGCTGCAATTGGAGGCGGTCGCAAAGCGCCAGCGCAACAGCATCCTGGGCGCCTCAATTGCCAGCGCCGGGGAATTACAGCGGTTTGCACAGGGCAGCATTGTGGCGGTATTGCATCCCGGACAGATTCCGTCAAAGCGTGTTCACCCCGACAGGTCCGGGGCCGGGCGTTTTTTCCCCGTGGGGGTGACCCTGGTATCCGGCTATGCCTGGTTACCGGGCGGGCCGGACACGCCACTGGCCGGTATTCAATCCGGAGTCCGACGCAGAATTCCTCTTTCGGCGATGATAGAGACCGTGACCCTTAATGGCGCCTTTGCCAACGGCCTGGAAGCAGAAACCGGCAGTCTGGAAAAGGGCAAATGGGCGGATTTTATTGTGTTGGACCGCAACCTCTTCCAGATTCCGGTCGAGGAAATCACCAGGGCCCGTGTGCTGCGCACCTATTACAAGGGAAGACTGGTCCACGACAGTGACAACCCCCACACATCCGGCTTGCCCGCCAGATAAAAAGCCTGAAAAACGGCCAGGAGTTCTTCCAAGGGGCAGCCAAAGGGAGGTTAGTGCCCCCGGGCGCTGCCCTCCCGGCGGGGATCAGCGCCGCCGTAGAGTTTGTTGCCTTTTAGCGCGATCGCGTGAAGGCCGCTGTTGAGGTTGCGCTCCACCACCTGATGCCCGCGCGCCTCCAGTTTCTCAACGGTATCCTCACTGAAGAAGCCCGGCTCCAGTTCCACACGCCGACCAATCGCCGCGATGTTGCCGGCGGCAATGGCGTCTGCAATGGGCATGTTCAGACCCAGGTGATAGAGGATGGTGCGCGCGGTGTAGTCGATAATACGGGAGCCACCGGGTGAACCCACTAACAGGCGCATGCTGCCGTCGGGGTTGAATACGATCGTGGGGGACATGGAAGAACGCGGCCGCTTGCGCGCCTGGATGCGGTTGGCCACCGGCTGCCCGTCTGCGTTTTTCGGGGTGAAGGAAAAGTCGGTCAGCTGGTTATTCAACAGGAACCCCTTCACAAGCAGGCGCGAGCCAAACCCGGTCTCGATGCTGGTGGTCATACTGACCCCGTTGCCGTAGCGGTCGACAATAACCAGGTGACTGGTATTGGGCATTTCCGGCGATTGCGACATAGCGCGCTTGCGCGCATGGCCGGTGGGGTCGCCGGGCTCGGCCACGGTGGCGCTGTCCGGATCGATCAGCGCTGTGCGCCCTTTCAGATAGTGGGTGGAGACCAACAATTGACTGGGTACACTGACAAAATCGGGATCGGCGGCGTAGGCGTTGCGGTCGGCAAATGCCAGCTCCGATGCCTCGACAAACAGATGGGTGAGCAAGTCGTCACCGGCTTCCAGGTCCTGCAGTGGAAACGCCTGCAGTACACCCAGGATAGCGCCCATGGTGGTGCCGCCAGAGGAGGGCGCATCGGCACTGCAGACGCGGTATTCGAGAAACAAGAAGCACAGGGGTTGTCGCTCTTTTGCGCGATAGTGCGCCATATCCTTCAGGCTGAGCAGGCCGGGATTGATCGGGTCGCCCTGTACCGCTTGTACAACTGCCTCGGCGATCTCCCCCCGGTAAAAGGCATCGGCACCGCCCTTGGCGATGGCCCGCAGGGTTTGCGCATACTCCGGATTCTTCAGCCGATATCCCACCGGTAGTGGCTCGCCGTCACCGTTGAAGAAGTAGTTGGTGATAGCGGGCCTGGCGGCCACCCTGGGCAATTTCAGCAACAATTGGTGCAGTCGCGGGGAAATTTCAAACCCGGACTCAGCCAACTGGATCGCCGGCTGGAACAGGGATGCCCAGGGCAGTTTGCCGTCGCGCCGGTGTGCCAGTGCCAGCATGCGGACTACCCCGGGCACACCTACGGAATAACCGCCGATCACCGCCTGCATAAAAGAGCGCGGTCTGCCATCGTGCATGAAATAGTCTTCGTTGACCGCTGCCGGCGCTGTCTCCCGCCCGTCGTAGTAGCGGAGTTTTTTCTGTTCGGCGTTGTAACTGAGCATAAAGGCACCGCCGCCGATGCCCGATGACTGCGGTTCCACCAGTCCCAAGACCATCTGTGCGGCGATGGCTGCATCCACGGCGGTACCGCCGCGCGCAAGGATCTGTTCAGCGGTGCGGCTGGCGTAGGGGTTGGCGGTGACCGCCATATAGGTTCCGGCAGTGGCGGATTTGATGGCGCTACGACCGGTATCAATTTCCGGCTGTGGCTCGTCGGCAACGGCCTGATTCAGAAAAACGGCGAAGGCGAAGAGAAGGTGGCGCACGAGACACTCCGCGGACTGTGGAAAAACCCGCATGAGTGTATCAGAAATTCCCCTGAATCCGGGTTAGCGGAATTTCTCCTTGAGCGCAGTCTGGACCGTTGGCGGAACAAATTTGGCCACATTCCCGCCCAGAGAGGCGATTTCCCGGACCAGGGACGAGGAAATGTAGGATAAATGTTCCGCCGGGGTCAGAAACAGGCTTTCCATATTGGGGGCCAGCTGGCGGTTCATGTTGGCCAACTGGAACTCGTACTCGAAGTCGGAAACGGCGCGCAGGCCGCGCAGTACGCCGTAAGCGTTGACTTGGTGTACCAGATCGGCGAGCAGGATATCGAAACCGATCACTTCCACATTGGGCAGGTGACCGAGTACCTGCTGGGAGAGTTCGACCCGTTCGTCCAGGGTAAACAGCGGATTTTTGCGGCTGCTGGCGGCCACCGCGACGATGACCTGGTCAAACAGGCGGCAGGCCCGCTCAACGAGGTCCAAATGGCCATTGGTGATGGGATCGAAAGTCCCAGGATAGACGACTTTTTTCATATGCCAAGACTTATTGCGGGCCGGACAGGGTGCGAATGGTAAACAATTTACGGCTAGGGCTCAAAAAGGGATGGGGCCAACGGGTGTGCCCTGCCCCTCTAGTGATCGTCAGGACGGGATGGCGCGCAATGATATAAGCGCATACACACTTGCCCCGTGGATTTTTCCTTGTCCAGTTGCCAGTGTGGTGGCGTTGGGAGCGCGGTATTGCGAGGTGTCTCGACATAGACCAAAGCTTCGGGGGCGAGGTGACTTTCCAGCGCATCGAGACTCTCCTGCCAGAGATTGTCGGCAAAGGGTGGATCAACAAAGACGATATCGTACCGTTTGCTGGTGCTCGCCAGGAAGTCGTGCGCTTTGCAGTTGTGCACCTGGGCCCCGAAAGCGCCCAACAATTGCAGTTGTTCCTTCAGGGTGTGCGCCGCCTGTGCGTTCAGCTCGACAAAGTCCACCGAGGTGGCGCCGCGGGACAGCGCCTCCAGCCCCAGGGCACCCGAACCCGCAAACAGATCCAGGCAGCGCGTGCCGAGCAGAGAGCATTGCAGCCAGTTAAACAGGGTTTCGCGCAGCCGGTCGCCGGTGGGCCTCAGCCCCGCCACCGCTGCGAACTGCAACTTGCGCCCGCGCCACTGTCCTCCAATGATACGCAACTGCGAACGGGGCGGCGGGGTTGACCGGTGGGATGAACTTCTGGCCAAGGTCACTCTCTACTGGGGGCTTAGCGATGCTAAGATTAGCGTCTTTCTGCAAGCGGTACACCCGGATATACGAATGATCTTTGATTTTCTGCGTAAAAAGAAAAAGGGCAAACCCAAACAAAGCGAGCCCCAGAAAGGGCATGCAGAGGCCGCCGCTGTGCCCGAAGAGGTATTGCCGGCGAAGCAGCGGGCACCTTCGGCAGTACAGGAAGAATCCCCTACGCCTAAAGCGCGCACCACCGCCGGGCAGGAGGCCTCTGAGGAGGACCCGAGCGGGACAGTTGCGGAGCAGGCTCCGGCAGAGCCCCCGCAGCCTGTTGTCGGGGAAATGCAAGGTGCTGCCGCCGCAGATGCCCCCCTGCCTCCCACACCGGAGTCCCTGCCTAAACCCACGGCCCCCCTGCAGGAAAAGTCGACCCCAATAAAGAAAGAGGGATTGTTTGCGCGCATTCGCCGGGGCCTCAGCCGCACCAGCAGCCAGTTTGCCGAAGGTATGGGCAACCTGTTCCTCGGCACCAAGGAGATCGATGAGGATCTGCTTGAAGAGCTGGAAACCCAGTTGCTGATCGCGGATGTGGGGGTCGAGGCCACCAGTGAAATCGTCGGGCGTCTTACCGAGCGCGTCTCCCGTCGCGAACTGGCCGATGGCAATGCGCTCTACAGCGCGCTGCAGCAGGAATTGACCGAATTACTCGACAGCGTCGAGGCCCCCCTTGTCATAGACACCGGCAAAAAGCCCTATGTGATTCTGGTGGTCGGCGTCAACGGTGTCGGCAAAACCACCACAATAGGCAAGCTGGCGCATCGCTTTCTCAACGAGGGCAGGTCGGTCATGCTCGCCGCCGGCGATACCTTCCGCGCCGCTGCGGTGGAACAGTTGCAGGTCTGGGGGCAGCGCCACCATGTGCCAGTGATCGCCCAGCACACCGGCGCGGACAGCGCCTCGGTTATTTTTGATGCGGTGCAGTCGGCCCAGGCCCGCGGGGTCGATGTCGTGATTGCAGATACCGCAGGGCGCCTGCATACCAAATCCAATCTGATGGAGGAGCTGACCAAGGTGCGCCGCGTCATGGGTAAGCTGGACCCCAGCGCCCCCCACGAGGTCCTGCTGGTGCTGGATGCCGGCACCGGCCAGAACGCTATCAACCAGGCCACCCAGTTCCGCCAGGCAGCCAGCGTCACCGGCCTGGTGCTGAGCAAACTGGACGGCACCGCCAAGGGTGGAGTGATCTTTGCCCTGGCGCGGCACTTCGGCATTCCCGTACGCTTTATCGGTGTGGGCGAGCAGGCGGAAGACCTGCAGCCTTTCCGCGCGCGTGAATTTGTCTCGGCCCTTTTTAGTCGCGATGGGGCCTGATTACCTCACCCTCAGGGAAAATCCATAATCGTGATCACCTTTGACCATGTGAACAAGCGCTATGCATCGGGACAGGACGCCCTGGCGCGGGTCAGCCTGGAAATCCCCCGCGGCGATATGGTGTTTATCACCGGGCATTCCGGTGCCGGCAAAAGCACCCTGCTCAGATTGCTCACCGCCATTGAGCGCCCCACCAAGGGCACGATTCTGGTGGCCGGGCAAAACCTCAACCGTCTGCGCAATCATCAGATCCCCTATTACCGACGGAATCTGGGCATTGTGTTCCAGAACCACCAGTTGTTGTCTGACCGCAGCGTATTCGACAATATTGCCCTGCCCCTGTCTGTAACCGGCTGCAACAGGCGTGAAACGGGTCGCCGGGTGCGCGCAGCGCTGGATAAAGTCGGGCTGTTGCACAAGGAAAAGCAGAACCCCATGGTACTCTCCGGGGGAGAGCAGCAGCGCGTGGGTATTGCCCGCGCCGTGGTGAATAAGCCGGCAATACTGGTGGCGGACGAGCCCACCGGCAACCTGGATTCACAGCTCTCGCGGGAAATCATGCAGTTGTTTGCCGATTTCAACGCCGTGGGAGTCACCGTGCTGGTGGCCAGCCATGATCTGGAGCTGGTCGCGTATATGCGCCAGCGGGTGCTGACGCTGCAGGAGGGCCAGTTGATTTACGACGGGGTTGCAAGCCGTGAAGTACTCCCAAACTAGGGCGGCGCAGACACAGCGCCGGAACAAAGCTGCTGCGGAAAAGCGCGCGCGCAGCACCGGAGCCGTGGTTGCGCGCACCGGCTTTGGCGACCTGTGGCACAGCTGGCTCGGCCACCATCGAGAGGTGGCGGTGGAATCTCTGCGCCGCTTCTTTGCCACACCTATGGCCAGTACCCTGACGGCCCTGGTGATTGCCATCGCCCTGGCGCTGCCCGCCGCTTTGCAGCTGGGATTGCTGAACTTTCAGCGCGCGGTGGCCGGCTGGGATGGGCAGCCGCAGATCTCGGTATTTCTGCACAAAGACGCAAAAGAGGGGGCAGTCCGGTCTTATACCGAAAAGCTGCGCGAAGACCCGGCCATTGCCGAGGTAACTTATATCTCCCCGGAGATGGCCCTGGCCGAGTTCGAGCGGGCTTCCGGGCTTGGTGAGGTGCTCACGGGTCTCGATAACAACCCGCTACCGGCGGTGCTGCTGTTGCGCCCGCGGGATCTGCAGGATAGCGCAAAGCTGCAGGCGCTGGCGGAAAATCTGGATGCACAGGCACTGACCGATTCCGTGGTGCTGGACCTGGCCTGGGTGCAGCGCCTCACCCAACTGACACAACTGGGGCAGCGCCTCTCTGCGGGGCTTGCGGTGCTGTTGTCGCTCGGGGTAATCCTGATCGTGATTAACACCATTCGCCTGCATATCGAAAACCGCCGCGAGGAGATACGGGTAGTGAAGCTGGTGGGCGGTACCAACGCCTTTGTACGCCGCCCCTTCCTCTACAGTGGCCTCTGTTATGGCCTTGCTGGCGGCCTGCTGGCCTGGCTGCTACTCCTCGCCGGCGTGCTGCTGTTGTCGGGGCCGGTTGCGGGCCTGGCCTCCAGTTACGACAGCAACTACACCCTGGCCGGCCCCGGCCTCAACGACTTCCTGGGGTTGACTGCCGGTGCCGCCCTGCTGGGGTTGCTGGGTGCCTGGCTGGCGGCCACCCGGCATATCCGCGCGATAGAGCCGTGTTGACTGTTTGGTTATATCAAGAAGCGTAAAGCCGCCCCGGCGCAGGGAACCTGTGGCGCCAGCCGGTTCTCTAACTGACCACAATACACCGGAATACGGCGTGTGTCGGCGGGCTTTCTTATCTGCCGGTGCAAATGCTACACTGGGCCAGCTTGTCAGCGGATTCTGTGTCCGCGGGCAGGGGTCGGTGGAACCGGCCGACGAATAATGAGAGGAGAGACCTGAATGGCAACCAGCCTACAGCCAGTGCATACGCTGTCTCCGGGCGCCAACCTGGGAGCTTATATCCAGACGGTCAGTGGCTTTGATGTCCTGTCCGCAGAAGAGGAAAAGCGCCTGGCAGAAGACCTTTACTATCGGGAAGATCTCGATGCAGCACGTCAGCTGGTGATGTCACACCTGCGTTTTGTCGTGCATATCGCCAAATCCTATTCCGGTTATGGCCTCAACCAGGCCGATCTGGTGCAGGAGGGCAATGTCGGACTGATGAAGGCCGTGAAGCGCTTTAACCCCGAAAAAGGGGTGCGCCTGGTGTCCTTTGCGGTTCACTGGATCAAGGCCGAGATCCATGAATTTATCCTGCGCAACTGGCGCATCGTGAAGATCGCCACCACCAAGGCGCAGCGCAAATTGTTCTTTAACCTGCGCGGACAGAAAAAGCGGCTGGCCTGGCTCAGCAATGACGAAGCCAAAGCCGTGGCCAAGGACTTGAATGTGGACGTTACCCAGGTTCACGAAATGGAAGGACGCCTGGCCGCATATGATGCCGCTTTTGACGCGGGTGTCGATGACGACGATGACACCGCCTGGCAGGCACCGGCACACTATCTGGAGGATCGCAGTTTCGATCCGGCGGCCCAACTGGAGCGTGACAACTGGCAGGCCACCAGCCTCACCAGTCTGAACAGTGCCCTAGCGCAGTTGGATGAGCGCAGCCGCGATATTCTCCAGGCACGCTGGCTGAGCGAGGAAAAGTCCACCCTGCATGAATTGGCAGGGAAGTATGGTGTCTCCGCCGAGCGTATCCGCCAGTTGGAAAAGAACGCCATGAAAAAAGTGCGCACGGCAATGGAGGCCTGAGCCCGCGCATTGACCGATCAAGGGAAAACCGCGCTGTAGCGCGGTTTTTTTGTTTGCGCAATTGCCCTTTCCCTCTGCCCTTGGGGGAGGGCAATAGTTAGGAGGTAGGCAATGGCCAAACTGTACTTTTTGCTCGCTGCCCTGTTTGGTGCCAGTGGCGTTGCACTTGGCGCATTTGCGGCGCACGGGCTGCGTGACAAGGTGACGGAAAGCCTGCTGGAGGCTTTTAAGACCGGGGTGCAGTACCAGATGATCCACACCCTGGCCCTGTTCGGCGTTGCGCTGTTGATGCAGAGCTGGGGCGAGCGCCTGTCGCTGTCACTGAGCGGTGCGCTTTTTATCGCTGGCGTGGTGTTTTTTTCCGGCAGTCTCTATACGCTCGCGCTTGGCGGGCCGCGCTGGCTGGGGCCGGTAACCCCGCTTGGGGGTGTGCTGATGATTGCCGGCTGGTTCGCGCTTTTTGCCGCCGCCGCTAACTTTTCCAAATAGGTTCGGGTGGCTGCCTGCACTTTGGGCTGTCGATGGCCCGGCACCGTCCCGACCAGTGAATACCGTTTCGCATCAGAGGTTGTAAGTCATGCAAGACGAATTCGCGGAAGCATTTTCCTACCGCACCGAGTACAAAAAAAAGTCCATTCGCAGCTATGTGATGCGCGCAGGGCGTATCACAGAGGGGCAGCGCCGTGCTTTTGATACTTACTGGGGGCAGTACGGACTGTCCCTGTTCGATGGTCCACCCAATGCCCGTGCGGTTTTTGGCCGCGAGGCCCCGCTGGTTTTGGAGATCGGCTTCGGCATGGGGGACTCCCTGCTGGCGATGGCGCAGGCAGAGCCTGAAAAGGATTTTATCGGCATTGAAGTACACCCGCCCGGCGTCGGAAGGTTGATCAACAACGCCGGCAAGGCCGGCGTAAAGAACCTGCGTGTGTATATGGCCGATGCCCTGGATGTTTTGAACGATTGTATCCGTAATGGCAGCCTGGATCGGTTCCAGCTGTATTTCCCCGACCCCTGGCACAAGAAAAAGCACCACAAGCGCCGTATTGTGCAGCCGGAGTTTGTGCACTTAATCTGCAACAAACTCAAGACCGGTGGCCAGCTGCATATGGCGACGGACTGGCAGAATTACGCCGAGCATATGCAGGCGGTATTGCAGGCGGCGCACCCGCTGGAAAACACCGCCGCCGATGGGGGCACTGTGGAACGCCCCCAGTGGCGCCCGCAAACCAAGTTTGAGCGCCGCGGCCAGCGCCTTGGGCACGGGGTATGGGACCTGCTTTACCGGCGCCTGCCCGGTGTTATTCCCATGCAGAGAAAGTCTTCCGAGCAAGACTAATCCACCCTTGTATAATTCGGTACATGATGGTGTTTGGGCTGTAAGGGTTTCAAGTCAACGTCTTTTTCCGGCACGGGAGTTTCTACCAGGTACGCTCTCTAAAAGAGCGATTTCCCTATTTTTGCTGATCAGCAATAGGTATGCGTATTTATCCATACTGGGTGGATGTCACAGTGATATTTCGGAGCAGAGCGAGCCTGGCTGGGAGTTTTCATTTTTAGAGTTCACTTTGCGCATTCTTTAGGGCCAAAAGGGTATCGGGGAAGCACAAAGCCAGAAGCGTGCGAATCAATGGTTCCGATCAAAAAACGCTCTTACGTATGTAGAGCACAGTGATCAAAATCGGTATCCAGCGTTGCCAGTACACATTTGCAAGCTTTACGAGTTTTTCAAGGAAAATCTCTCCGGAATAGCGCATTCCGAGCGAAGATAACAGAATAAAGACACCGTGTTGACCAATCTCACCACGCAGTGATAAACCCCGAAACAGTGCCAGCGGCGATTACATAACCAGATTTTACAGTGACCTGCCAGTAAAATAATGGAAATAGGTTATGTCGCAGAATATAGACTTGAACTTTTCAGTATTAAATGCGCTTCCACTTTTAAGCACAGCTCATTTTATGGGGAGTGTACCAGTTCGTATAAAATAGATACATAATGGTGATTGCCATCGCTTTTATATTCCGTATGGCGTGAAATTCTCTTGTTAGGATTTCGCCGCGCTTGTACCTTGCTTAAACATTCAAAAACGTTCTTAGTACGGATCTGCCAATACCCTTTAGGTAACCAAATGGATTGCCTGATAAAGGCTATTATGCCTGAAGTGGTATTAACCAGGACCTTGCAATATTGAAAATTCTGCACAGCTATGCTCGGTTGTCACAAGTGGCCATCCAGTTGTCACGGTAAATCTGGTCTAGCAGGTAAATAAAAATAATGGGGATGCCTGACTGTAAATGGTATTTACCTTCAGGCGATTGGGGCTATTCAGATGCTAAATACTATTTATCGCCACTGGTACTGGTTTTCGTTTTTCACTCTTATCTCTTTTTCATCATACGCCCTGGCGTTTGTCCAACCCCCACGAGTTATTGTCAATTTTGGTGTTCAAAAAGCCAGATTAAGCAGCGCTCTGGTCGGCTGTTGACACCTCCTCTCCATCTTTGAACTTCACTCCGGTGATGACCTTGGCCAGGCAGTCAAAGCCCCGGAGTTTTCTCCACTTTCCCT